>NZ_JBEAII010000029.1:0-280115 GCF_040064515.1 Klebsiella sp. CN_Kp104
AGCGCGAGCAGGGAAATCCCCGGATAGCGGCTTACGCCTTATCCGGGCTACCGTTTCCATACTCTGCTTACTATAAAAAAGCCGGCGCTCAGCGCCGGCTTTTCATTGACCGCTTGCGCAATCAGGCATTGGTCGCCGGTTTTTGCTCGACGGATTTACTGTTCTCCAGCATACGGCGCACCGGCACAATCAGCACGCACAACACCGCAGCGCAGATCAGCAGCGCCGTCGAGCAGCGGGCGAACAGATCCGGCAGCATATCCAGCTGATCGGCCTTCACGTGGCCGCCAATCAGCCCCGCCGCCAGGTTACCCAGCGCGCTGGCGCAGAACCACAGCCCCATCATCTGGCCGCGCATTCTTTCCGGCGCCAGTAGGGTCATAGTTGCCAGGCCTATCGGGCTCAGACACAGTTCGCCCAGCGTCAGCATCAGAATGCTGCCCACCAGCCACAGTGGCGATACGCCAGCGCCGCCGTTGCTCAGCACGTTCTGCGCCGCCAGCATCATCAGGCCGAAGCCCGCCGCCGCGCACAGAATCCCGATAACAAACTTGGTGATGCTGCTCGGGCGCACGTTTTTGCGCGCCATTGCCGGCCATGCCCAGCTAAATACCGGCGCCAGCAGGATGATAAACAGGGCGTTAATCGACTGGAACCACACCGCCGGGATTTCGAAATCGCCAATCATGCGGTTGGTGTAGTCGTTCGCAAACAGGTTAAAGGAGGTCGGTTTCTGTTCGAAGGCTGACCAGAAGAAGGCGGCGGAAACCAGCAGAATAAAGCAGACCAGCAGACGCGCGCGCTCTTTACGGTTAAGTCCCGCAAAAACGAACAGGTAGATGAAATAGAGCACCACCGACGCGGCAATCACGTACACCAGCATGCTGGCGACCGCCACCGGGTTAATGACTATCACCCCCTGAGCAATCAGCGTAATCACCACCGCCACGCCGACCGCCAGCGCCAGCAGCCAGGCGCCAACGCCGTTTTTCTTCGCGACGGGACTATTCCAGGTAGAGTCGAGACCCACTTCGCTGTCGTAGCGTTTCATTGCCGGGACCGCGAAAAGGCGGAAAATCACCAGCGCCACCAGCATACCGATACCACCGATGCCGAAGCCCCAGTGCCAGCCGTGGGATTTAATCAGCCAGCCGGAAATCAGCGGCGCGATGAACGACCCCATATTGATACCCATATAGAACAGCGAGAAACCGCCATCGCGACGGCTATCGCCTTTCTTATACAGCGTACCGACCATCACCGAGATGCAGGTTTTAAACAGGCCGGAACCAAGCACGATAAACATCAGCCCGATAAAAAACAGGTTGTTGCCCATAAACGCTGACAGCGCAATCGACAGATGGCCCAGCGCGATCAGAATCGAGCCGTACCATACCGCTTTCTGCTGGCCAAGCCAGTTGTCCGCCAACCAGCCGCCCGGCAGCGCCGCCAGGTACATGGCGCCCGCGAAGATGCCGACGATGGCCGACGCGTTCTCACGGGCTAAGCCCATACCGCCGTCATAGACGGTGGCCGCCATGAACAGGATTAATAACGGGCGAATGCCATAAAACGAGAATCGCTCCCACATTTCGGTGAAGAACAGCGATCCCAGAGGGTAAGGGTGACCAAAGAAGGTCCGGCTTTCATTTTTGTTAACAGAGGAATGCATAACTTCTCCCAATAAGGCGATCTTAGCGCTTTGTCATGCCGAAAAGCGTATTGACCATTTTTTCTACCTGCCTATCGTTCACACAGGCGTTAATTTTATTTAACCATTTGATAACCAGACGGTGGTTTTGTCTAGCCCCTGAGCGATATCTTTTAGATGAAAACTCGACCAGGCTCTCTTTTCCCAGATTTTATGTTGGCAATAAAGGGATAATGATTGACAGCGTTCTTTCGTACTACAGGAACCTCTTAATCCTTAATAAACATAATGTTAAGGGGATAGAAGTCAGAAAGTCCCGAGTATACGACATATTTCCGTCATATGGCTGAAATAACGCAATGATTAACCGGCCATTATTCATTTTAACTACATTGCAACACAATATATTTACATATAAACAACAAACCAGTGAATAATGTTGGATAAGATCAAAATACCAGCTATTGATATCATAATGAGAGGCTATTAGTGATCGGCGTCACAGATTAAGTCTAAGCCGGATATAGAATATGCCATACCTTCAGTCAATCATTTGAAAGGTGTATATCATGGAAAACAATAACAGGATGATGCCACACATAAGGCGGACAACGCATATTATGATGTTTGCTCACCGTAACAGCTTCGATTTTCATTTCTTTAATGCCCGGTAGTCTTCCGACTACGGGCGCTTCAGCATACAGGTCTTCCTGCATCTTTTGTTGTTAATACAGGCATTCGCCTGTAGCTAACCGCGCTCGCCCTAATAAATCCTGCTATTTACCAGCCACCGGACTGGTAGGGTTTATTGCATCTCAAAAGGTACTCTACTGATATTTATTATATCAGCGGCAGACTATTACCTTTTGTCCGGCGTAATCAATTTCTCATTCGAGAAATTGAGGGCCTGCTATTATCTGAAAATAAAGAGATAACAATGACTGATTTAAAAATTGCCGTTAGCCGTACATGTCCAAACTGTTTTTCTACCCAGCGTAATATTGTCAATACTAGCGAAACCAACTTTATTGATGTGGCCGCGGTAGTATTAACCCTGGAAGATATCGAATGCGGTAAACTCGATGAGTTAAAGGCCACCGGCTATAACATCCCGGTATTTATCGCTATTAATAAAGAAGAGGTTGTCCCGGCCGAGTATATGGCTTCGGTGCAGGGGGTATTTGAACACGACGAAACCCGCAACGACTTTTACGGCCGCCAGCTGGAAGCCGCTGCGCATAAATATGAAACCGAACTGCGTCCGCCGTTCTTTAGCGCGCTGGTCGATTACGTTAAACAGGGCAACAGCGCCTTTGACTGCCCGGGGCATCAGGGGGGGGAATTCTTCCGCCGTCATCCGGCCGGTAATCAGTTCGTCGAGTATTTCGGCGAGACGCTGTTCCGCTCCGACCTGTGCAACGCCGACGTCGCCATGGGCGACCTGCTGATCCACGAAGGGGCGCCATGCATTGCCCAGCAGCATGCGGCAAAAGTCTTTAACGCCGATAAAACCTACTTCGTGCTCAACGGCACCTCCTCTTCTAACAAAGTGGTGCTCAACGCGCTGCTGACGCCGGGCGACCTGGTGCTGTTCGACCGTAACAACCATAAATCCAACCACCACGGCGCGCTGCTGCAGGCCGGGGCGACACCGGTCTATCTGGAAACCGCGCGTAACCCGTACGGTTTTATCGGCGGTATCGACGCCCACTGCTTCGAAGAGCGCTACCTGCGCGAGCTGGTTGGGGAAGTGGCGCCGAATCGGAAACAGGATGCCCGCCCGTTCCGCCTGGCGGTGATCCAGTTAGGTACCTACGACGGCACCATTTATAACGCTCGTCAGGTGGTCGATAAAATTGGTCATCTGTGCGATTACATCCTGTTTGACTCCGCGTGGGTCGGCTATGAACAGTTCATTCCGATGATGGCTGATTGTTCGCCGCTGTTGCTGGAGCTTAACGAAAACGATCCGGGCATTCTGGTGACCCAGTCGGTGCACAAACAGCAGGCCGGTTTCTCCCAAACCTCGCAAATCCATAAAAAAGACAGCCATATCAAAGGGCAACAGCGCTATGTTCCGCATAAACGTCTGAATAACGCCTTTATGATGCACGCCTCCACCAGCCCGTTCTATCCGCTGTTTGCCGCGCTGGATATCAACGCCAAAATGCATGAAGGCGAGAGCGGCCGCAACATGTGGATGGACTGCGTTATGAACGGCATCAAGGCGCGTAAGCTGATCCTTGAAAGCTGTAAGCACATCCGTCCATTTGTGCCAAAAATGGTCGATGGTAAACCGTGGCAGTCATATGAAACCGCGCAAATCGCCGTTGACCTGCGCTTCTTCGAGTTTGGCCCAGGCGAACGCTGGCACGCCTTTGACGGTTATGCCGAGCATCAGTACTTCGTCGATCCGTGCAAACTTCTGCTGACCACGCCGGGGATCAATACCGCCAGCGGCGAATATGACGCCTTCGGCGTACCGGCCACCATTCTCGCCAACTTCCTGCGTGAAAACGGCGTGGTACCGGAAAAATGCGACCTTAACTCCATTCTGTTCCTGCTGACCCCGGCGGAAGATATGGCCAAACTGCAGCAGCTGGTCGCCCTGCTGGCGCGCTTCGATAAGCTGCTCGACGCCGATGCGCCGCTGCAGGAGGTTCTGCCGTCTATCTACAGCCAGCACAAAGAGCGTTATGCCGGTTATACCCTGCGCCAGCTGTGTCAGGAAATGCATGATCTGTATGCCCGTCACAACGTCAAACAGCTGCAAAAAGAGATGTTCCGTAAAGATCACTTCCCGCGCGTAGTGATGAACCCGCAAGAGGCTAACTACGCCTATCTGCGCGGCCAGGTCGATCTGGTGCCGCTGCCGCAAGCCGAAGGCCGCGTGGCCGCTGAAGGCGCCCTGCCTTACCCGCCGGGAGTGCTGTGTGTAGTTCCGGGCGAAGTCTGGGGCGGCGCGGTGCTGCAGTACTTCACCGCACTGGAAGAAGGGATCAACCTGCTGCCGGGCTTCGCGCCGGAACTGCAGGGGGTTTATATCCAGGAGCACGATGGCCGTAAACAGGTCTGGTGCTATGTCATCGCGGAAAGCGAGAAACAAAGCGCGCTGCTGAAAGGGGAAACTGTATGAGCAAATCCAGTAACAAGATGGGAGTGGTACAGCTCACCATCTTAACCATGGTCAACATGATGGGCTCCGGCATCATCATGCTGCCCACCAAGCTGGCGGAGGTGGGGACTATCTCCATCATCTCCTGGCTGGTGACGGCGGTAGGATCGATGGCGCTGGCGTGGGCCTTCGCCAAATGCGGGATGTTTAGCCGTAAATCAGGCGGGATGGGCGGTTACGCCGAGTACGCGTTCGGCAAGTCTGGCAACTTTATGGCCAACTATACCTACGGCGTCTCGCTGCTGATCGCCAACGTCGCTATCGCTATCTCCGCGGTGGGTTACGGCACCGAGCTGTTCGGCGCCACCCTGTCGCCGGTGCAGATTGGCCTGGCGACTATCGGGGTGCTGTGGATCTGTACCGTAGCCAACTTCGGCGGCGCGCGTATTACCGGCCAGATCAGTAGCATCACCGTATGGGGGGTAATCATTCCGGTTGTCGGCCTGTGCATCATCGGCTGGTTCTGGTTTAGCCCGACGATGTACGTCGAGTCCTGGAACCCGCACCACGTACCGTTCTTCGGCGCCGTTGGTTCGTCAATCGCCATGACGCTGTGGGCCTTCCTCGGTCTGGAATCCGCTTGCGCCAACACCGATGTGGTCGAAAACCCGGAACGTAACGTGCCGATCGCCGTACTCGGCGGTACCCTCGGCGCGGCGGTTATCTATATCGTTTCGACCAACGTCATCGCCGGGATCGTGCCGAACATGGACCTGGCTAACTCCACGGCGCCGTTTGGCCTGGCGTTTGCCCAGATGTTCACGCCTGGCGTAGGGAAAGTGATTATGGGGCTGATGGTGATGTCCTGCTGCGGTTCGCTGCTCGGCTGGCAGTTCACCATCGCGCAGGTCTTTAAATCATCGTCTGACGAAGGTTACTTCCCGAAAATCTTCTCCCGCGTCTCGGCTTCCGGCGCGCCGATTCAGGGGATGCTGACCATCGTTATCCTGCAAACCGGCTTGTCGCTGATGACCATTAGCCCGTCGTTGAGCAACCAGTTCAACGTGCTGGTTAACCTGGCGGTGGTGACTAACATCATCCCGTACATTCTGTCGATGGCCGCGCTGGCGATTATCCAGAAAATGGCCAATGTGGAACCGGGCAAAGCGCGATCCACCAACGTGATTGCCTTTATCGGCGCGGTATACAGCTTCTATGCGCTGTACTCCTCCGGCGAAGAGGCGATGCTCTACGGCGCGATCGTGACCTTTATGGGCTGGACGCTGTACGGCCTGGTATCACCGCGTTTTGAGATGAAAAACAAACACAGCTAATGCTGAAGCCGGCGGCGCGTCTGTCGCCGCCGGCGCTATCCGTGGCCGCTATTTGATATAGGAATCCAGCACCTTCAGCACCACGTCCAAATCCTCTTCACGTTTCACTTCATCGCCTTCATGAACGATATGTTCCGTCAGATGGCCCTTGATCACTTCACGCATTAGCCCGTTTACCGCTCCGCGAATAGCGGCAATTTGCTGCAGCACGGCGGCGCATTCGTGCGGCTCATCCAGCATCTTTTTCAGCGCGCTCACCTGCCCCTCAATCTTGCTGGCTCTGGCCTGCAGCTTCTTTTTATCCCGAATCGTATGCGACACGTTAACCTCACTGGCGAACTCAATGCCTCAATTATAGGTTTGTAATCTACTGGGGGGTAGTATCTTATACTGGGGGGGAGTAGAATCCCGTTCACCAACGACAACCTACTCTCTTCTTATGAACGAATTCTTACCTTTACTTCAGCAGGGCAATGCCTGGTTTTTCATTCCCAGCGCCATTCTGTTAGGCGCGCTACATGGTCTGGAACCGGGCCATTCAAAGACCATGATGGCGGCGTTCATCATCGCCATTAAAGGCACGGTACGTCAGGCGGTGATGCTGGGCCTCGCCGCGACCCTTTCGCATACCGCCATCGTCTGGCTGATCGCCTTTGGCGGCATGTATTTTAGCCAGAAATTTACCGCCGAAGCGGCTGAACCCTGGCTACAGCTGGTTTCCGCGTTCATCATTCTCGGTACCGCAATATGGATGTTCTGGCGCACCTGGCGCGGTGAACGTAACTGGCTGCAGGCCATGCAGGATCGGGATGCGCATCATCATGATGATGAAACCCAGATCGTCGACACCGGCCACGGTCAAATCGCCCTTTCCATCTTCGAAGAAGGAGAACCGCCGCGCTGGCGCATACGCACGCTAAGTGGCAACCGATGGGCCGCTGGCGATGTCTCACTGGCGACACGGCGCAGCGGGAGCAGCTTCGCGCAGATGTTCTCTTTTGTTGATAAAGGCGATTATTTAGAATCCGCGCAGACCATCCCGGAACCGCATGACTTTAACGTACGCCTGACGCTCGGCCACCAGCGCCATACCCACGATTATGATCTGGCGTTTCATGAACATCATCATCATGAACTGGACGGCCTTGAGGAAGGAAGTCAGGCCTATCAGGACGCCCACGAGCGGGCCCATGCGAACGATATTCAACGTCGCTTCGACGGCCGGGAGGTCACCAACTGGCAGATCTTACTGTTCGGCCTGACCGGCGGATTGATCCCCTGCCCGGCGGCGATCACCGTACTGCTTATCTGCATCCAGCTCAAAGCCCTGACCTTAGGTGCGACGCTGGTCCTCTCTTTCAGCATCGGCCTGGCGCTGACGCTGGTAACCGTCGGCGTTGGCGCGGCGGTAAGCGTTCGCCAGGTGGCCAAACGCTGGAGTGGTTTTAACACGCTCGCCCGACGGGCCCCCTACTTTTCCAGCGTGCTAATCGGCGCGGTGGGGATCTATATGGCGATCCACGGCTATCTCGGCGTGAGAGGTTAATTTGAGATGAATTCAGCGCCGCGTGAGGTTGCGCGGCCTGACATTTCTGGGGAAGGATAGCAGCCCTTCAACATGCTACAGTTGGCGCTGGATGTATTTACTTCAGGAATGACTTGATGTCCGAGTTCCAGCGCCCACAGCTGACGTTGCCCAACGGAGCCGATAAACTGCTGCTCCACTCCTGCTGCGCTCCCTGCTCCGGGGAAGTGATGGAGGCGATTCAGGCCTCCGGTATCGACTACACCATTTTCTTCTATAACCCCAACATTCACCCGCAGAAAGAGTATGAAATCCGCAAGGAAGAGAATATTCGTTTTGCGCACAAACACGGTGTGCCGTTTATCGATGCCGATTATGACACCGATAACTGGTTCGCGCGGGCCAGGGGGATGGAATGGGAACCCGAGCGCGGCGTGCGCTGCACGATGTGCTTTGATATGCGCTTCGAACGCACCGCGCTCTATGCCTACGAGCACGGCTTTAGCGTTATCAGCAGTTCGCTGGGAATTTCACGCTGGAAGAACATGCAGCAAATCAACGACTGCGGCGAGCGCGCCGCCGGGCATTATCCAGGCATGGTCTACTGGGATTATAACTGGCGTAAACAGGGCGGATCCTCGCGGATGATCGATATCAGCAAGCGCGAGCGCTTTTACCAGCAGGAGTACTGCGGCTGCGTCTACTCGCTGCGCGATAGCAATCTGCACCGTAAATCCCAGGGCCGACCGCTAATTAAGATCGGCAAGCTCTATTATGGCGATGAAGGTGAATAGCTGAAGAAAAGGGGATGATGTGGATAAATAACGGGCCAGGAGGGCTCCTTTTAATGAGATCATTGTCTCCCTAATTTCGGGCCTGAAAACTCACCTGCGGCCTGAATGTTTCTCCCTTATATTCATAAACAATCGAATTACTGAATGAAAAAACGCGTCCACTATAGCTGATATTTATTACCTCTCCCTCTACGCTGACGTTTGCGCCACTACCAGCAGCAATAAGGAACGGAATCTGTTTCGCCAGCTCGGCCGCAGCATCACCTTCAATCTTACCGGTAAGGTAGTAACGATAAGAATCTGCTACTGTTGCCCCACCACCGCTAAAACCAGTGACATAAAGCCAGGTATGGCTATCCAATTGTTGTGATGTAATGACTTTATCCTCAGAACGCTGTTCACTTCCGGGAGTTGATGTCATGAAACCGATAACCATCATCAGGAGTATGGTCGTGAGCAGACCATGTAACCATTTAATAGCCGTTCTCAATCGCATATTTAATGCCCTCTCTTATCCAGTATTGATCAGTAGGATCATCACCATAAGGTGCATCTTTATACCATATTCCCCATTCAGGTCTGGAAGTTCCTGCGCGCTTTTGTGCCCATCCTGCACCAACCAAGAGGATTCCGGAAAGGATACCAGCTGCATACCCTGCTGCACCAAAGTTAAAATTGCCAAACTCTGCCCAATATGGGTCAAACTGTTTATAATCCCAAGGCCCTTTATTTCTAACTTTTTGATAGAACCAGTAATAAGTTTTAGGAAGTGCCAGTCCTCTTGACTGCCCATAATTCCGTGCATCCTTCATATTATTTCTCACAACTCCAATTCCTGGCCCAGCCACAGGTATTGATGCCATCCAGGGGGTTCCTTATTTCAATTCGCTAAAGAGATACGCACTTCATGTTCTCAATGAAGAAGATATCAAGCGAAGCCGTTATAAATTAATGATATGATTTAATAGATACTATAACAAAGAATAAATAAAACCCTTAGCATCAATGCTTATATTAGTAATATAAATCAAACCACTACATTGTTCATTTACTGAATCAACTAACATCTGTGTTGTGAGTGTTTATAGTAGCGTTATTTTCTCCTTATCATCAAAGGATTGAGTTTTAAAATGGTAACCAACACGTAGGTGATGAACAATCCCTTCCCTCTAAATATTTTCCTAAAAAATCCAAAAACAACTTAATAAACACGTTACATAAAGACTTAAAATATTCAGAATCACCTGAATTTAAATTTTATCAGGTGAGGTGAGTAGGTGCCTGACTAATACTTATTGGCGGAAAACACGACGTAGCAAGTAGAATGTGACTGTTTTATTAACTATTTACAATCAATAGTATTAAAATATCATTCGAGTTTATTGTAATTACTCGAATCACTAACACTTTTAAGCAATACGCCATAATCCGTCCTATTTCCGCTAAGGATTATGGCGTTTGCGCTGATTAAAGAACCATATTCACCGGCGGTACCGCGCTTTTATCGATCTGTTTACTTAAGGCCTCCAGCGCGGACTGATACGGGCATAACGTGCCCACGCTGGTCTGCTGGCAATCAGGCTGACGCCACTCCTGTTGCAGCATCGGGTGCTGACGATCCGGCATCTGCAGGCGTCGCAGGTCGTCCAGGCTTTGCGCCTGGAAATAGACGCGCAGATAACGTTCGCCATTTTTGCTGTTGCGCCAGCGCTCTATCACCAGACTGCTGCCCGGCGGAATATTGCCCCGGCTGTAACCGGGCAATTGCCAACTAAAATTCATCAGCGTGCGCACCATCGCGATATTGGTGTCATGAGCCACCAGCAGCAGCCAGCGTACGTTCGGCGTGGCGTCCGCTTTCACTCCGTCCAGCATCGCGTTGAGCAGCACCGAGCCGCGCTTTTGCGCGGTGTACAGCACGTCATTGCTGAGATCGTAGTTTTCCGTTAACAGCGGCAGAATGGCTGTGATCTGGCTGGCGCGGGTAATCTTCCCCCACGCCAATTGGCTTAAGGGCAGGTTTTCACTCCAGCCCAGACGCAGCGTTTCAACCATATTGGCCATCACGCTCAACCCGCTTATGGTGGTTTTACCGCTTTGGTTTTGCTCCACCTGCCAGGGCTTATCAAAAATGGGGCACGGTTTATCCTGTTGGCAAACCGCGGCTTTTAATAACTGGATCGTCGGCGCCAGCGCCTGCCGACGCTTAGCCAGATCGCCGGCTTTCGCCTTTACTGCCGCCAACTGGCGGACGGGGTCGGTTTGCGTCGCGCTAAACTTGTCGGTCTGGAACAGCGGATCGGCATCGCCGCTGACATAATGAATCGCCACGCCGCAGCCGGGGAATGCCCCATCTACCAGCGCCTGTGCGGTTGCCCGGGTACGCTGTAGCGGGCTGGCGCGAACATAAATATCTTCCGCGCTGGGACATTGCCCCTGCAGCAGGCCAAGCTGGCGATAATGCTGCCCTTCCGCACGCCCTTTATTGGCGACCGCAGCGTAGCCATGTCCGGTCAGCTCCCCATCGTGGGTGGTCCATTCGGTCCATGGACGCTGGGTCGCGGCTTCAATGGCTTCACGATTGCCGGGCGTTGGCGGACGAATGCCGTGGCGGCTTAACTCCACCACTTTTTCCAGTTGCCAGTTCGCCGCGGCGGCGGATTGCATCGCCAGCAGCGGCAGCGCACAGGCGATAAACAGGCGCAAAAGGCCCTGATGTCTTGCAGGCATCATAAAATCTTCCTTATCGATTAATCGGTTATGAGGAGAATGAAGTCTGCCGTTCGACGGCATGGCGTCGGGCGACGATGGCGGCGGTGGTAAAACAGAGTAACGCAGAACCCAATCCGGTGCCTATCCAGAACAACGCCAGCGTGCTGAAATCATAAAGCGTTTTCCCGTTTTCGAGGATCGCGGTTTTATCGATAATGATCCCGGTCAGAAATTCGCCCAACCCTGCCCCGGCATAGCTGGCAATACCAATGGTTCCCAGCGCTGCCCCCGCCGCTTTGCGTGAAGAGATATCGACGGCGATCAATCCTCCGAGGAAACAGGTTAACGCGCCGATGGTCGCGCCGAAGACGATCATCGCCAGGATGTCGGTGTAGTAATTATGCGGCGACCAGAGCATTAAGGCGAAACCCGCGGTGTTCAGCAGGCTGATAAATCCAGCCATGACGCTGCGATTGCGCGGGAAAAAGCGGTCAGAGAGCATGCCGGCGATGATGGTCCCGGCGATACCGGCGATCGCGTTAACGCCGATGATGCCAGAAGCCTCAAGGGTGGAATAGGCTTTATCCTGCTCCAGGAAGAAGATCCCCCACGAGTTCACCGCATAACGGTCGATATACATAAATGCCGATGCCAGCGCCAGCGTCCACAGCGCCGGGTTACGCAATGCCAGCAGTTGGTTTTTGAACACCGATCCCCGCGCTTCAGTCTCTTCCTGCGGTTCATCACGAATCACGTTAATAGAGGGAAAGCCGCTGCTCTGTGGCGAATCGCGCATAAACAGCAGCAACAGCACCACGCCAGCGGCGCCGAGCGCAGCCGTGGAGAGGTAGCCCATTTGCCAGCCAAAACCCGCGATCACTGCGGCGATCACCATGTAAGTCATGGCCTCGCCGATGTTATGCGCCGTCGACCAGATGGCGTAAAACGTTCCCCGCTCTTTAAAGCCGTACCAGCGTGCCAGCGAAACCGCACAAGGACCGACGCCCATCGACTGCGCCCAGCCGTTGATCCCCCAAAAGATAGCCAGCAGCATGGCATTGGTGGTCATGCCCATCAGCAGGTTCATCCCGGCGCTGAGCAATAGCCCAAGGCTCATGTAGCGCACCACGTTGGCATGATCGGCGATAAAACCGTTAACCAGTTTGCCGATGGCGTAGCTAAAGAATAGCGTCGAGCCAATCATTCCCAACTCCGTTGGGGTAATGCCTAATTCCACCAACGCGCTTTTCGCCACGGTGAACGATAAGCGGCAGACGTAGAACGTCACGTAGGCCAGGGTCATAGCAATAAACGTTTGCCAACGTACCCGGCGAAAACGTTTTTCATCAAACGCGGCGCCCGCTTGCGGCGGCGACGCCCGGAAAAAATGAATAATTCCAGACATAATAGTTTCTCCGACGGTCGGAGGCTTGACTGATTGATGTGCTTCGTCCGTGAGGGTCGTTATCGTTACTGTGTAGGGTACATAATCAGAAACAGCCCGAACCTGTAAGGGTTAATGTAATGGTTGAAGAATCATATTTTTGAGTTGGGGATACAGCGTTTGGCTGGCCAGCAGGAGGGGGTTACCATGACGAATCCCCTCTTGCGCCAGAAAGTCGTTGGCGACGCCCCCCGCTTCGCGCATCAACACCAGACCGGGTAAGGCATCCCACGGGTTCATGTGCGGTTCGTAGTAGCCAATCAGGCGCCCGGCGGCCGCCCATGCGCTCATCAACGCGCCGGAGCCATTGCGGATGAACATGCCGCCATCGCTGAGCAGCGCGTCAAGAAAAGGCAGGAATTGCGCCGGCGTCACCCGATGCGACGTTCCGACGCCCATCACCCCTTCTTTGACCGTTGCTGCGGGATGTGGGCGAATTGGCGTCTCATTGAGCCAGGCACCATGGCCCCGTAGCGCGTGGAACAGTTCACGATGGTTGGGATCGTAGACGACGCCAACCACCGGCTCGCCGTCAACGACGATCGCCAGCGACAAGCACCAGGTATGCAGCCCATTCAAAAAACAGCTGGTGCCATCAATGGGATCAACCACCCATAGCACCCTGGCGTCCGGCATCTGCGTACCGCTCTCTTCGCCAAGAAAACCATCCTCCGCAAACGCATCAGTAATGCGCTGCTTAACAAAGGCTTCTACGCGTTTATCGGCCACGCTCACCACGTCCTGAAGGTCATTGCCCTTATGCTCTACCGCCAGCGCCTCGCGCTGCTGATAGTATTCGAAAGCCAGCTCGGCACCCGCTTTCGCCAGCTCGCAGGCCAGGCGATAGCGGGTCTGTAGCGCAGAGGAATCCAGTGATGTCATCATTCACTCCTTTTGCACACGTGTGCAATTTTATTTAAAAAAGCCCCGAAGAGCGCAGTGAGTGTGGATGTATTTTAGCGATAATTCTGTGATCGATTCATCATAAAATGAATTTTTCATTTAGCGCTATTACGAATTATTAATTTCACAGCGACTTCGCGGTGACGTGAAGGTTGATTGAATTTGGCGATCCGGCTAACCAGCATCTCCACCGCGTGATAAGCCAACAGCGTGGTGTCCTGCTGGATAGTGGTAAGTTGATAAGGCTGCCACTCCGCCTGGGGAATATCGTCGAAGCCAATAATTGCCGGCAGGACGGCTGCTGGATTATCCGCTCGTAGCCCATCCATCGCCCCAATCGCCAGCATATCGGTGGCGCAAAACAGCGCCTGCAATCCTGGCCTTTCCGCGGCGAGCCGGCGAGCGGCCGCAAAACCGGACTGATAACCGCCCGTTTCGCAGAAATGCGGCGTAACAGCCAGCCCGCTGGCATGTTGAATAAACCCCTCGTAGCGCTGCCGGGTGCTGAAATTGTCACGATTTTCGCCAATAAAACCGACGTCCCGGCACTGGCCTGCGTGCAACAGCTCAGCGGCCAGTTTCCCGCCGAGCGCGTTATCGCTGCTGACGCGATCGCAGCCGGGAAGTTCAGCGTGACGGTTGATAAGCGTAACGGGGATTTTTCGTGCAAGATACTCCTCAGCCAGCTCCAGCGGCGGCGCGCCGGAAGTGATAATGACGCCTGCGACGTGGTAGCTGAGAAGATGTTTTAGCGAAGGAGCTAACTGCTGCGGATCATCGGCGTTCATCAACAATGGCATAAATCCATGCAGCGCCAGCTGGTGGATCAGCGGCGCCAGCAGCTTACTGCGAAAAGGGTTATCGAACCCTGAAGTGATGATGCCGATAAAGTTGCTGCTGCCGGTGTTCATCGTACGGGCGATGATATTGACCTGGTAGCCCAGAGCTTCCGCGGCGGCCTGCACTTTGGCGCGGGTTTTCGGCGACACCGAGGCCCCAGGCGTGAAAGCACGGGAGACGGCTGAACGGGAAACGCCGGCGAGTTTCGCCACGTCTTCTGCTTTAATCCATTTTTTATCATTCATCGCTTTGATTTTTCAGTGAAATCCATCAGGCATAGAGGTTTCGCTCAACACATTACCCTCGTCACGCTGAAGGCAATGTATCCCGAGACCACTCTGGCTTTCACTATACCCTGAATCGGGTTGGTAATGCCGACCAACCAGCGCAGATAATGACATTTTTTATTATCACGTTAACTGAACAGAAGTATAAACTTTTCGTGATATTGTTTATTTCGTTCGCGCACCAATTATAATTATTATCATGATACTTAATGAAGAAATTAAAAAGCGGTTAAAGAAAAAACGTAACCAACTAAATCACAATGATTTTATTATAAACAATAATTTCCAGAAGCAATATCTTTGCAGCACAAAAAGATATAAAGGCAGCATTCAGATATCAACACCCCCTATATTCTCACGATATTAAACGTGTTGCGTGCGATATATCTCGCGTGACGTGAAATAAAACTTAACGATGGAAACGTCTATGTCAAAACTGGATTTCCGATCCAAAAATACCTGGCGCGCGCTGGCGTCGATCGCGGTCATCGTCGGGGCAACGGCAGCGGCATTCGCCTGGACCTCTGGTTGGCTGGGCTCGCGAACCACCAGCCAGTCATTAGTCCCCGATCCAGACAAGCCGTTTCCTGCCGGGTTTCGCCGGGCGCACGGCAAAGGGATCTGTTTTAGCGGGACGTTCGAACCAGCCGCTCCAGCCGTTTCTTATTCCACCGCGCGGCTCTTTTCACAGTCGGAAACCCCCGTTGTCGGGCGATTCTCCATTGGCGCAGGTAATCCACACGCGGCTGATAACTCAACGAAAACCCTGAGCATGGCGCTGCTACTGAAAACGGACGATAAACAGCAGTGGCGCATGGCAATGAACAACGAGCCCTACTTCGCCACCCGAAACCCGGAGGGCTTTCTTGCCATGAAGAAGGCCACCGCCGTCGACCCGGCCACCGGTAAGCCCGATCCGCAGCGTCTCGCGGCATTTTTACAGGACTACCCGGAAGCCAGTAAATATTTACAGTGGGCGGCGCAAAAGCCAGCGCCAGGCGGCTTTGCCGGGGCGACATTTTATAGTATTAACGCATTCTATCTCGTGAACGCCGACAGCCAGCGCCAGCCCGTACGCTGGATGATGCGGCCACACGATCCATTTGTCTCTATCGCTGATGAACAGCGACAGAAAGCCGACCATAACTTCCTGTTCGAACAATTACAGCAGCGACTTTCTCAGCATCCTATTTACTGGGATTTGGTATTGCAACTCGCCCAAGCTGGCGACGCGGTGGATGACCCTTCGCAGCCATGGCCAAACGATCGCCAGCAGGTCGTCGCCGGTACGCTCAAAGTCACCCAACTCGTCGCCCAAGCCGAAGGCGCCTGCCGTGACGTTAACTTTGATCCTTCCATCGTGCCCGCTGGAGTAGAGGTCTCTAACGATCCCGTCTTAAATGCGCGCTCTGGCGCCTATTCACATTCCTGGAGCCGTCGCGAACGGGAAATTGGCTATGGCAAAGCAACCGAAGCCGTGCAAAAAACGGAGGTTAAATGAACTCTAATCACCACAAGCAAGCGCGCGCGCCGCAGCATTTCAACCCTCTGGCGAGATATCTGCATTGGCTGATGGCAATCATGATCCTGACCATGCTGTTCATCGGCGCCGCTATGATGACTTCATTACACCATCGCATTTGGTTGGTGGATGTACATCGGCCATTGGGGATCGCTATTTTGCTGCTGGCGCTCATTCGCCTGGCCAACCGGCTTTATAGCCGGCAGCCACCTCTTCCTGCGGAGCTCTCACGGTCGCAGGTACTAGCGGCAAAAGCGTCACACTGGGCGCTATACGCGCTGATGCTGGCAATGCCATTGCTTGGCTGGGCGCAACTGTCGGCAGCGGGCGTTCCAATTGTTATGTTTGAAGGGCTTAACCTTCCGGCCATTACCCCGACCAGCCCGGTGCTTTTTGCCTGGTTTCACGATGCCCATCGCCTGCTAGCTAAACTGCTCTTTGCGGTGGTGTTGCTACATCTCTCTGCGGCATTAGTGCACGCATGGATATTCCGCGACGGCGTGTTTGCCAGCATGGCGAAAAGTACCAGCCGGTCCAGTAAACCACCTGTAGAGCGGTGAAACTTAATAATTAGGTACGTTGAAGTAAAAATAAGGGGCTTTTGCCCCTTCTTTTTTGCATCCAAAAAAATCAGCAGCCACTCACTGTAGCGCTCGCCTATAAAAATTAGCCCTCCCGTTATTTATTACACAATCACCACTAACCTTGATGATTAAATAAAAAAGGGGACGGAGTGAATTACCTAATCACTGTTTAAAAAATATACCGAAATTAATATGTATTCGCTCACATCATTTTCAAAAAATGATGTAGATCATATTCCCACCCCTGCCCTGTGAAAAAATGCGTTTAATAACCAAGTAAGCATTTACTTAATACAGAGGGGATATATATGGGAAGCGTCAGCGCGGGTACTGCGCAAAAAATGGGGTTAACGGCACTAACCCTTGTGACCGCATCAAATATGATGGGTTCCGGTGTTTTTATGTTGCCGACCAATCTCGCCGGAGTGGGATATATTTCACTATGGGGATGGTTGTTTACTATTATTGGCGTAATTGCGTTGGCGTTGGTTTTCGCTAAAACCAGCCTCATTACCCCTCGCGCGGGAGGGATCGTGGCCTATGCCAGCGATGCGTTTGGCCCTTTCATCGGTTTTCAGACGACGATTTGCTACTGGATTAGCGCCTGGATTGGCAACGTCGCGCTCCTCGTCGCCGGGGTCGGCTATCTGAGCTACTTCTTCCCGGCGCTGCATAATCCGGTTTACGGTTGTATCACCGCTATCGCTATTCTGTGGGCATTTATTGCCTTAGGCAGCCTGGGGGCTAAAACGGCCGGGCGCGCGCAGTCCTTCACCGCCAGCTGCATGCTGGTCGTCGTACTGGGTGTGGGCATTGTCGGCTGGTTCTGGTTTGACCCGAAAATGTTCTCTGAAGTCTACAACGGGACGGGCAACAGCGACAGCTCAGCGATCGTCTCCGCGGCCTCCATTGCGCTGTGGGGTTTCTTAGGAGTGGAATCCGCCGTGGTTTCCAGCGGACAGGTGGAAAATCCTGAACGCACGGTACCTCGCGCAACCGTATATGGTCTGCTGATTGCCTCCGTATGTTACGTCGGTAGCTGTACCGTTATCATGGGCCTGGTTCCCCACGCCGAACTGGTCAAATCTGCCGCCCCATTCGCCGATGCGGCACGCTATATGTTTGGCGATATGGCCGGCAACATCGCCTCCGCGCTGAGTATTATCGCCTGTTTTGGCTCCATTTCCGGCTGGTTGATTCTACAGTCAGAAGGGCCGCGGGCCGGGGCGAAACAGGGGTTATTTCCGCAGATTTTCGCCGAGACCAATAAAAATGATGTCCCGATGAAAGGTCTGATTATTTCTGGCGTGCTGATGAGTCTGGTGCTGTTACTGACGGCTTCCCCCGATCTCGCCAAACAGTTCCAGGTGGTGATTCTGATGTCGGTATTTGCCTCCCTGCTGCCTTATATGTATGCCATTATCGCGCTACCTATCATCATGGTTTCTAAAAAGCTCAACCGTGGACGTGGTTTTATGTTTTATTGCGTCCTGACCGTCATCGGTATGATTTACAGTATATTCGCCCTGCTCGGTTCGGGTACCGATTCCATTTTCTGGGGCACGATTATGATGATGGTAACCATTCCTCTGTTTTCTTTTGTCGCGGCCGGACGTAATAAAAAAGGCCAGGATATTCTTTACCTTCAAAAATAATATTTTATTCACCAACATAAATATGGAGATTCATATGTCTTTATCTATTGCCGATCAAAATAAACTCGATGCATTTTGGTCATACTGTGTAAAAAATCGCTACTTTAATATTGGCTACCCTGAATCTGCTGATTTTGATTACACCATGCTGGAGCGTTTTCTGCGTTTCTCAATTAATAACTGTGGTGACTGGGGGGAGTACTGTAACTATTTACTCAACTCTTTCGACTTTGAAAAAGAAGTCATGGAGTATTTCTCCGGCATATTCAAAATCCCCTTTGCGGAAAGCTGGGGCTATGTCACCAACGGCGGCACAGAAAGTAATATGTTTGGTTGCTATCTGGGAAGAGAACTGTTCCCGGAAGGCACGCTCTACTATTCAAAAGATACTCACTATTCCGTCGCCAAAATCGTCAAACTGCTGCGTATCAAATCGCAACTGGTGGAATCTCAGCCAGACGGAGAAATGGATTATGACGATTTGATCAATAAAATCAGGACCTCAGGCGAACGCCATCCCATCATTTTCGCCAATATTGGCACAACGGTACGCGGCGCTGTTGATAATATCGCTGAGATACAGAAACGTATCGCTGCGCTGGGGATCCCACGTGAAGATTACTATCTGCACGCGGATGCCGCGCTAAGCGGCATGATCTTGCCTTTCGTGGAGGATCCACAACCGTTTACCTTCGCGGATGGTATCGATTCGATTGGCGTTTCCGGACACAAAATGATCGGCTCTCCGATTCCATGCGGCATTGTGGTAGCCAAGAAAGCCAACGTCGACCGTATCAGCGTAGAGATCGACTACATCTCCGCCCACGATAAAACGATTTCAGGGTCACGCAACGGTCATACCCCTTTGATGATGTGGGCCGCCGTTCGCAGCCATACCGATGCCGAATGGCATCGCCGCATTGGTCACAGCCTCAACATGGCGAAATACGCCGTGGATCGCTTTAAAGCAGCAGGTATTGACGCGCTGTGCCACAAAAACTCCATCACGGTGGTCTTTCCGAAGCCTTCTGAATGGGTATGGAAGAAACACTGCCTGGCAACGTCCGGCAACGTGGCCCATCTGATCACCACCGCTCACCACCTGGACAGTTCCCGGATTGATGCGCTGATCGATGACGTGATTGCCGACCTGGCGCAACGGGCGGCATAAGAGTGAGCAGCGGCAAACTGCCGCTGCCCGCTGGACAATCTGGTGGGTTGCAGCGCCAACCGGAACCCGCCAGACCTGCACAGTATATGGGAATTTCGCATCAGGAGTCATAAACGATGAGTGCAAAGTTAAAAGCCATACGTGGTATGCGCGACGTACTGCCCGCCGAAACGCCAATCTGGCAGTGGCTTGAAAATAAATTCCGTCGTCTGACCTACCGTTATGGTTACCAGGAGATCCGCTTACCCCTGCTGGAACCGGTCGCCTTATTCGAACGTGCTGTTGGCGAAGCCACAGATATCGTTGCCAAAGAAATGTACAACTTTACGGATAAAAGCGGCGAACAGATTACGCTGCGGCCCGAGGGGACCAGCGGCTGTATGCGTGCGGTACTGGAAAATAATCTGTGTTACAACAAAGCCCAGCGCCTGTGGTATCAAGGCCCGATGTTTCGCTATGAACGCCCGCAGAAGGGACGGCTGCGTCAGTTCACGCAGTTCGGTGCTGAAGCCTTCGGCATGGCCGGGCCGGACGTCGATGCTGAAATGATTTTTATGGTCCGTGATTTGTTCCAGGAGTTGGGTCTGACCCCGCATGTCAGGCTGGAAATTAATTCTCTGGGCACGCCGGACGAACGGCGGGCCCATAAAGCCGCCCTTGTTGACTGGTTTAATGCTCATCGTGAGCAACTGGATGAAGATAGCCTCAAACGGCTGGAAACCAACCCATTGCGCATCCTCGACAGCAAAAATCCGACCATGCAGCCCATGCTGGAACAGGCGCCGCGATTGCTGGATTACCTGTTCGAAGACTCCCGTCACCATTTTTCGCTGCTCTGCGAACTGCTCGATAAGGCCGACATCCCCTACACCATCAATCCGCGTCTGGTGCGCGGGCTGGATTACTACACCCGCACCGTGTTTGAGTGGGTGACTGACGAACTGGGCTCGCAGGGTACCGTCTGCGGTGGCGGCCGCTACGACGGCCTGGCGGAGTTATTCAATCCGAAGGCGTTGCCGGCCTGCGGTTTTGCCATCGGTATCGAGCGCCTGTTGTTACTCATTCAGACCGTCAGCCAGAAAGATAATCCGTTGTGGCATTTTCACCCTGACGTGGTCATTACCAGTGAATGTCAGGATGATGGCCTGCGGGCCCAGATGCTGGCGGAGCTACTGCGCCAGCGTATTGAAAAGTTAAGCGTGATGGTGGATTGCAGCGGCAACAAACTTAAACGCCAGCATCAGACCGCCCTGCAAAGTCAGTGTCGCGCGATAATCACGCTGAATACCGACAATGAGATACGGCTATGGGACCTCGCCAGCTCCCGTCAAATGACGCTCGAAGAGAAAGCGCTCATTGACTGGCTGCAACAGCACTGCCAGTAAACACGTCCAGATTGGGTACCGTGCGGCAGGACGGTACTCGTCCCGGCGTTAATCCCGCCTTCAGCATTTCACCCTGACACACAGCGAGATCCTTAAGCAGAGAACCGTGGACATGCCGAGAAAAAACAGATTATTTATTCCGGGGATGCCGCATCTGGCGCAGCTTCGCGGGCATAATGGCGAGGAGTTATTCCGCCACGAGGAGGATTACTCTGCCTTCGAACGGTGTATGCAAGACGCGGCGCAACGTTACGCCGTGTCTATTCATAGTTGGTCACTTGCCGTCCCACGTATCCTGCTGCTGGTCAGCGCTCCGGATAAACAGGCGCTGAGCCGTTTTATTCAGCATATCGGACGCAGCTATGTGCCTTATTACAATCGTCGTTACCAACGGCATGGCGCATTGTGGGACAGCCGCTACTTATGCAGTCCCCTGGAACCAGAAACCTATTTCCTGGCCGTGAAGCGCTTTATTGAATGTGACGAGGACGGGAGCCCGGGGTGCCATAGTCACGGTAATCTGCCTTCAGGTTTGATAGTCCCCCATCCTGTCTGGCTCAAGCTCGGTGAGAATGAGCAACAGAGACAGGCCCACTTCCAGGAATTCTGCCGACAACCGGTAAATCGGGCGCTGGTGACAAGGATTCGCCATGCACTGGCGCAAAATTGCCTGCTCGCCTCGCCAGCGTTGAGCCAGCAACTTGAAGCCCAGATGGAAAGGCCGCTGCGGGCACGACATTGCGGCCGCCCGCGTAAATATGAATCCTCCCCATCAGAACAGTGGACCTGGCTGGAACTTCAGGCTGAACAGTTTCTGCGCCAGCATGGCTATCAACAAATCAGGTTACCCTTACTTGAACATACATCGCTATTCGCCCCAGGCGGCCCGGTGATGGCCGACAAGGGAAAATTACGTGGCGATGGGACAACCGGATGTCTGCGCCTGATGGCCGATAACCCTCATACCGCAGTAATGAGCCGGATTTGGTATTCGGGCGCCATGTTCCGTCAACGCTCCCTGGATGGAGATATCCGGCAAAATCATCAAATTGGCGTCGAAGCCTTCGGCATGCCGGGCGTTGATATCGAACTTGAGCATCTGGTTATGCAGGCGGTTTTCTTCAGGCGTATTGGCCTCGGTGAAATGGCGGAACTGCATATTAATATGCTGGGTGACGAGGCCTCGCTGGCGGCTTTCCGCCGGGCGTTGCGCGATTACTACCAGCCCATCTCGCGTTTGCTGAACCCGGAGCAGCAGCACTGGCTGGAGAAACATCCGGAGTGGTTGATCCATCATGAGGATATCCTTCTTCAGCGTCTTGCTCCTGCGGCGCCCTGCCTGGCGGATTTTATTACCGTTGACTCCCGTCATCGATTCCAGCGACTTCAGCACGCCCTGACCCAAGCCGGTATTGCCTGGCAATACGATCCTGCGCTGTTTCCCGCCAATGACTATTGTCAGTTGGTCTTTGAATGGCGCAGCATTGCCATGGAGCGCGAGTTAATCATCAGCCGTGGCGGCCGATACGATGCCTGCGCCAGCCGTATTGCTGAAAAACCGGTTTCCGCCTGCGGTTTTGCATTCATGATGGAGCCGATTGTCACTCTGCTCGGTTATCGTCCCCAACCCGCCAGAGCGCATCCGCCGACCGACATTGTGATTATTGCAGGCCAGCCTCGCGTGGCTGCTAAGGCAGTGCTGCTCGGGCGTAGCCTGCGTCAGCAATTTCCCTATTTAAGCATCATCAACGACTGCTCTCCCCAACGAATCAGCACCCGCTATAAAAATTCCAGACGCCTGGGGGCGAGATTTATTCTTGAAATCGAAGGCGACGGAGAAACGGTTATCCTCTCTGATTCACGGGACCATCGTATTAAGATTTGCACGCTTGATAACATCACCGATCGGCTCGCGCAGGTCGTTCTGTCTCAGAGATGAACGCAGGCCGATAAGAGGATATGTTTATCTCACTCCATTATTTGATTAAAAGGACGTCGCGCATCCTGCAGCCATGGAATACGTCTATCATTCGGGTATAACAGACAAAAGCGTGTCGCCAGACGATGCGCCTCGGCCAGGTCTCGCTGCTGTAACGCCAGCAAGATCTGCGTGAAGGAGACATTCGGGTCCGGTTGAACACGCACATAGTCAGGCGCCCAGCGGCGAACGGCTGCCAGCCAACGCTCATCACGGGTATGTTGATATCGTTGTAGATACCCCATCTGGACATCAAACCGGTAGCGAGTGGCAAGCAGCCAGCCTCCCACAGGGAGAGATTCGGCCAGACGCCACTGTGTTGATTGTCGCTCCGCCAGCGTCAGCTGCTGTTGCGTATGCAGCGTGAGAAACAACAATGGAGTGATGAAAGCAACCGCGATCAATGCCACAGCGCGCAACAGCGACGCCAGGGTGAGCGGCAGCCGGGCCCCTTTTCGCCGGCAGTCTGCGCAACGAAGCAACAAAATCAGCAGTAGCCAATGTGGCGTTGACTGCCTGACGGGGTATTCCGTCAACATATGGATAACCACGGGTAGCGCCGCCACCAGGCAGGCGCGATGCCAGCGATTGCCGTACAGCCAGAGCCATAAACCACTCGCCATAAAACAAAGCGCCCCCAGCAGTCCAATCAGACCGCCCTCCACCAGCCACAGCGCCAGTTCGTTATGTGGATGCGAGATGCTGCTCAGCCCCAACGGCCCCGCGCGTTCAAGAAACACGGCGGCGAAACTGCCCACGCCCCATCCGGTCCACGGACGTTCGGCAAATAATGCCAGCGATGCTTTCAACACCGTCCAGCGCACCTGGGAGGTCGTCAGGTGATTAATCGTCACCACCGACAAGAAATGGCGAGCAAGCGCGCCCGCATTCATGCCTATCGCCAGCGGCAGCAGGAGTAACAGCAGCGTACGGCGCTGCGCAGGAAAAACCGCCAGCAGCAAGACCTCGCCTACCGCCACAGACAGGTAACCGGTTTGCGACTGAGACTCATGCAGTACAAATCCCATTATCACCAGAGCAATCCCGATGATAATTCGATATCCGCCACGTAGCCGTAAAAAAAGCAATGCTGACAGCAGCACGCCACACGCCGTGAAGCTGGCCATCAGATTAACCTGCTGAAAAATACCGTAGGGGCGTGTACCGCGCCGCCAGGCAAACTCCCAGTAATTCACCCCCGGCCAATGCCAGTATTGATAGGTAAACGCCAGACATTCGAGGACGCACGCGCCCCAGAGCAGAGCCAGCAGTACTGTCAGCGTGTTTGTCGTAAGCGGAATTTGCAACGTCGCCA
Source organism: Klebsiella sp. CN_Kp104 (assembly GCF_040064515.1). Lineage (NCBI taxonomy): Bacteria > Pseudomonadati > Pseudomonadota > Gammaproteobacteria > Enterobacterales > Enterobacteriaceae > Klebsiella > Klebsiella sp. CN_Kp104. The sequence goes on from NZ_JBEAII010000029.1 coordinate 24,216, forward strand.
AATAGACAAGCACGCCTCCCAGCAACGCCCCCGCGACCAGCAGCGCCTCGGACCGCCAAACCTCAGGCGTCAACAGACAAAGCAACGTCAGAATGAGCGCCCCCATCGTAAACCCCGCGGCGGGTATAGTTATCCGCCAGCGTTGACGAGGTACCAGCATCAATGCGCTAGCTGCCAGCACAACGGCATAAATCCAGGCCGTTATATTTAGCGGCAACGACAAACCGCTACCCCCGTTATTCGGCCAGTAGAGATGCATTGCCCCACCCCAGAAAAACAGACTGACAACCAGCAATAATTTCTGCGCCGGCAGCGGCGCAATACGATGCAATGCGTTCATCATGCTATTGGTAGTTCAGCGTCCAGGTCCCGCTGGCGCTGAAGGGGCCGTATTCGAGAGTCTGATTTTTTAACGCCGACGGTTCCGCCGCGACCCATGCCAAAAAGTTCAGCGTCATCGAGCCTTCAGTAATCTCTTTGACTGACGTGCTTTCATCAAGGCGGATTGCCGTACCATCCTCTTCGCTCATTCCGATGCCGATTCCGGAGGCGCCTTGTTCACTGCTATCCAGCGCCAGATGATCCGCCAGCTCCGCATCTTCACTTCCGCTGAAAGTGACCGAGATCCCGCGAAAAACCTCCGGGTTGCAGTCGCGTAACTCAATGCTGAATTTTTTCGGCTTACTGCGCCCCGAGAGATAGAGATCCTGCGTCGCAATTTGCCCGAAATCGACCTCGATTTTGTCGCCTCCTGGCGCAAGGCTGCAGGCCAGCGCCCGAATGGTGCCGTGAAAATACATATCGCCGCCGACCAGCTTAGTGTCGGCCTGCGCCAAGCCGCCAAGCAGTAGCGCGCTGGTGGCGATTAACAGCGTAAATCTCATGGCATCCCCCTACTGAAACTGCGCGACAACGGTGGCAGAGGCTTCAAACTCACCTTCTTTGACGCTTCCCACGCCCGGTTTGGCCACCGGCGCGGCGGTAAGATTCCAGTCGCCCTGATTCTGGTAAAAACCCTTCACGTTGTAGAACTGATTGGGCACGACGGTGCCGCCGCTCGCGTCTTTAATCACAATGCCGAGATCGTCGCGTTTTTGGCCGCCGCTTAGCGTGCCGAGGAGATGATCGTTAAATCCCGCCGTGCCTGACGCCGTGGTAGTTTGTACGCCAAGATTAATGTTCAACGCGCCCTGATCGAAGCTCCCCCCCTCGCAGACCACATGAATGGGGATCGACTTGCTGTAGTTGGTGCCGTTGAGCCGGGCGGCGGAGCCTGGCAGATCGCCAAATTCGATGCTGATTTTGTCTCCGCGATTAAAGATGCATTTGTCCGGCACCGTAATGAGCCCGGATTTAATGACCACACGGGAAATTGGCGTTGTCGGCGTAGGGCCAGCGCTGCCCAGACGTCCAGCAACCTCCACCAGCGACTGAGAAGTGATATTGATGCCGTTAATAATGGGTTTAGTGACAATAAACGTCACTTTCCCTTTAGAGCCACTTTCAATGTTAGTGGCTCGCTCGTAGCCTTTGCGCTTTTTGCAGTTATGGTCGTTGTAGCGATTCGAAAAGTTGGTGAACGGCGCCTGAACGTAGTCGTTATACCGCCCGGCGACCCATACCTTCACTTCCACATCCAGGTAATCATTCAGACGAAAACGGTTCGCTCCCTGATTAGAGGGCGGCATGGTGGTCGTGGTGGTGTAGTAAATCGGCTGGCGCGAGATGTCGGCCTGCTCACAATGAAAATCCACGACATACCAACTGCCTAAATTCCAGGTGAACGGATCCGTTCTGCCGCCCTCGTGGTTTTTGCTGACATCCAGTGAGTTCAGTTCAATATCGTACTGATGCGGCGATCCGCCCTGAGGTTCTCCCTCACCGAGAGTAAATGCCTGCCCGGCCAGCGGACAGCCAGCCAGGACGACCCACAGCAGCGCTTTGTGCAATACGCTCATAGATACTCCAGCTTAAGTCTGACCAGACCGTTAAATTCGCCAGCGGTCACCTCCTGCCCAAAAGATTCCAGCGCGGCAAGAAAGTGAATCGCGTTATCGCCCGGCTTGAGGATCCACATGCGTTGCGGTTGATTCAGGTGGATCAACTGGTTGCGTTCGGTCAGTAGCCGAATGCCCGCGCCGCGCACATCGCCGCGAATCCGCCCAAGATCGCTGTTTTCCGGCGCACTTTCGGCCATCAGTGTCATCGAAACGCCACGCTCCACCGTACTGTGCGACAGCTCAGGGAGCTCGCTGGTCTGCCCAGGAAAGTCCTTTAACGTGTGCCCGGAGCCTTTTAAGCAGCCATTCAGGTGCAGCGTCACCAATACCGGATCGCTGCGATCGCCGCTCTGGCGAAAGCGGCTGGCGGAAATATCGCCGAGATCTATGGTCTGATCGCGTGAAGCCATATCCAGCACGCACGGCGAAACGAATACCCGACCGTGAAAGCGGACGTTGCCATACTCGCCGGAAACGTTGCTCATATCATGGCGGCCGCTTGTGGCCTGAACCGAGCAGGCCATGCCTGCCATCAGCAGAGCGCAAAGCATCTTTTTCATTTACGAGTCCTTTACCGGGGCTGTTGCTCCATCGGCAATGCTTTACACACATTGCCTGTGCAGCTGAATTTCAATTCAGGGTGACCGCCAAAATCGTTCACGTACATCATGCTGAACTGGCTGACGCTGGCGTCCGAGACGTTGAAATCGAGAGAGGATTTTGGCGGGATCATAATCCCCGGGAAATCAGTCAGTCTGCCGCCGCCCTGGGCTTCAGGTTTGCGGCTTAAGCCGATTAAGGTGACGAAGTATGGCGTTGGGTTATCCACGGTCCAGCGCTGACCCTGCTTGTGAAAGATCAGTTGGTTTTGCCACACCGCCCCCGGCGTTTCCGGCACGATAGCTGTCGGCCGATAGAACAATTTGATCCGCGACTGCATCGCCAGCTGCAGCACGTTCGGCTTATCCGGTTTTGGCGGAATTTCACGCACGTTCAGGTAGAACAGACTCTCGCGATCCTGTGGCAACGCGTTAATTCCGCTGGTTTTCGTCACGCGGGCGATTCCCTTCTGCCCACCGTTAATCCGTTGCAGCGGCGGTAAGACCATTAATGGCGAGGTAATTTTTGTTCCGTGGGCGTCCTCTACCCACGACTGAGCCAGAAATGGAATGCTCGGGCTGGTGTTGGTTAAGTTCGCACTTACCGAGCGAGCATCACCGGTGATAATCATGCGTGTACGGTCGAGCGCAATACCCGCCCACGAAGCATTGATCTGGGCAATAAAAAACAGGCCACAGGCGACGGGTTTAAGCCAACGGCGCGCGAATTTAAAAGATTGATTATTCATGACAAAATTCATTCAGGTTATTGAAATTATTCACAAGGCAACAGCACGTTACCTTCCGGGTTGATTTGTTGTGGCACTTGTAAGTGACACTGCGCACGGCCAGCCCAGGCAACGGAAAGACGCTCGGACGGATTCACCCCCGCAATCCAGGCCATGCCGTTTTCCATCACCATGGCGACGCTGACGCCGTTGGCGTTAAACACTTCGGCGCCAAACGGCGGCACCGAGCCATCCTTCAGGCGCAGCAGCGCCATCATTTTTTGCCCCTGCGCGACGGCAAAGCGCTGGTAGCCAATGGCGCCTTCCGTCAGGGTGTTAGTCACGATCGCTTTGGTCGCGGAAATATCCTCGTCCATGACGTCCACATCGATACGGGTATCAAAGCTGTGATAACTGACGACGTCCGGTACAACGGCAATACCGAAACGGTTTGAGTGCGCCTGTTCGCCGTTAAGCGGCACATTGGCAACGCCATCGGTATCAACCATCACTCTGGCGGTATTCATTGACGCCTGACTGTTATGTAACGCCGCGCCGTGACGCGTCGCCGTAAAGCCGCCGCGTACCGTGCCGCCTACGGAGAAATAGCGTGATTGCTGCCAGCTGACGTTAGATTCCAGCTCCGCCATCATGCTGCGATGCTGGTAATAACCATCAAATGCCGTACGCCCTTCCCCGGAAACCCCTGCGCGCAAACGCCACGGATTATTACGATCGCGGTTATCGGAATACGAAACCATTTGGCTGGTCTGGTTACCGCTGTTCTGTAATTCATAATCCATGGAGCGGCCATCGCCCCATGGCACTGAAATTGAAAGCGAAAGACTGTCGTCCCGTTTGCCCTGATACTCAGAGCGATAAGCCGCGAGGTTGGCGCTGATCCCCTGGATTCCCGCGAAGGAAAAACTGTGTCCCATCGATAATCCGTAACGATCCTGGGAACCGCGATCCCAATAGTTCTGGTGGGTATAGGTGAGGTATAACGTGGTCGCTAAATGCGGATCGTCAGCAAAAAAGGTTTTGTTGCCGGTAACGGTGTACATCTCTTTTTCGTTGCCGGCGCTGTTGTTACTTTCATACTGCTCGTCGAGAAACTGCGAGAAGGTGCGAAAGGTTCGCTGTGAAAAGCGGTACCCGGCAAAGGTAATCGCGCTGTTGTACTCATCAAAGGTTTTGGCGTAGCTGAGCTTAAAGGACATGCCTTTTTGTTCAGCCTGATGCTTCACCCGACTCACGGATTGCGTCGCATCGGCCGACAGCGCTCCCAGCCAGCTTAAATCCCGTCCTATCCCCATCGACCAGGCATTGTAGCGCTCGCCGGTGAGCAACGCGCCGCCGTACAGTGACCATGCATTGCTCACCCCCCAGGAAAAATCGCCGCTATAAAACGCAGGGCCCTGAACGTCGTGGTTATAACGCGACGGCTTACCAACCGCGGCGTTGTAGCGAACATAGCCCGGACGCGTCAGATAAGGGATATCAGCCGTATTGACCTGGAAAGTTTGTACGCTGCCATCCTGCTCTTCGACGCGCACATCCAACGTACCGCGTACCGAACCGTGCAGATCCTGAATATTAAACGGCCCCGCAGGGACGGTGGTTTGATAGATAACACGCCCCTGCTGACTGACGGTGACCTTCGCATTACTGCGGGCGATACCGTGCACTTCAGGCGCGTAGCCCTGCAAATTTGGCGGCAGCATACGCTCATCGCTGGCGAGGTTGACCCCGGTGAAGCGCACCGAATCAAAAACCTGAGAATTCAAATAGATTTCGCCGACCGTCAGTTTTGCAGCCTGCATCGGTAACGGGCGATAAGCATAGATCTGATCCCAGTCGATACGCCCATGATTATCATCTGAAGCGTAATTGGCCTGATACTGGCCACGAAAACGCCATGCGCCGAGGTTAAAACCTGTCTGCCCATAGCCGGACAGAGAGCGATAGTGATCGCCACCCTGTTCGTAATGCGTGGCCTGCCCTGAAATGCTGTAGTCAAAAATCAGCCCGGCGACGCCGTTATCCCAGCGCTCAGGCGGCGTCCAGTCTGGGTCGGTATATTTCATCCATGCCTGAGGCACGGTAATGTCCAGTACGCCTGCGCTATTATTCAGCGCCACACCCGGCAGGTGGGAAATGTCATAGCAGGTTGCGCTAATGGCATGAATATGGGTCAGCGCCTCTTCTTTGAGCGCCAGTAACTCAAGTTGTTGCGGCGTCAGGCACACTATAGATTTATGTGAATTGGCCGGATCGGCGATATAACGGATTGTCTGCTGAGGAATCTCCTGGCTGTTAATTCGAACATCCAGCAGATATTCTCCGGGAGCCACAAAGTTGCCTTCGGAAAAACGCTGTAAATCGACATTATGCCTGTCGCTGGCATCCAGTACGTCGGTATTAAATTCAATAGCCTCATCCGCTTCAGCCCATGAAGCGGCGCAGACCAGTGCAATAAATAGCGCCAGACGTTTTTTATCTGTTTTCAGCGTGATCATTTTTGTTCGCAACCTTCAGATACCCGAAATGCAGTGCAGCTCAGAGATAATTCACAACAAAATGCGTGACCGCAGTAAATTCGCCAGATGTCATTCTTCCGTCGCGGGAGATCAAATAAGCCGTAAATTTGAGCGTATTTTTTCCTGGGTTAAGTACATAGTCCGGTGATGGTTCGCCCAAGTGAATTTGCTGTCCTTTGCTGTCGTATATTTCTATCGCTAAATTTTCAGTTTCCGATTGCACGCTTAGATAATCTGGATTGTCCCTATCGGGGGCACCGGAAAAAGTAATATTGGCGCGTTGAAACACATTACCGGGGTGTTGAGAATCCCCTAGTGAGCATCCCAGCAAATGAATGCTGAAATTATGCGCAGATACTTTTTCAGGTTTACCGGAAATATCTCTGGCTGAGAGATCATCGAATTCAACCAGTAGCGACCGGTCGCGCGGATCGACATAACAAGCAGCCTCAATAATATTTCCCCGCATACGCATTTTTCCGGGCGTACTGACAAGACGGAGAGTGTCAGCCGAAACCCATGCAGGCGATATGAAGATAAAAAGCAGTAAAATACGCCATCCAGGCATAACCGCATTTCCTTTCAGTTATTCGCAGGAAGGGTTAAGCAGGCGCGATAATGCGCCCGCTGCAGATCGTTACTGATAATCGATCTGGAAATTAACGGTAGATTCGAAATCACCCGGAGTTACCGCTGCAGATGCGTTGTTTGCCTGCAGGTAAGCGACGAAATCAATGTCGGTTTCGCCATCGGTAATGTTGACCTGAGAGGCAGCTTTACCCCACTCAACATCCTGGTTGCCGCTGTCAACCATACCGATGCCTGCGCCCTTGGCAGTACCAGAGGTGAAGGCGGCTAGCGCGTTGTTGTCTGCATCAATCGTTGCCGGGGTATAAGTCACGGTAGCGGTTTTTGCGACAGTCGTATCGCAACCCTGCAGAACAATTTTGGCATGTTTAACGCCAGCACGTTGGTTGTCTTTTAACTGAGAAGTTGGGATCTCGCCAAAATTCACCTGCACCGGGCTGGATTCTGGCGCCAGACCACATGCAGAATTAACGAGAGAGCCGGTGAAGTGGATTTTACCGTTAGTCGGTTCAACATTTTTTGCAGCGAAAGCAGAAGAGGCAGTAAAAGTCATTCCCGCCATCAGCGCACAGGCCACAGCCACGTTTTTCATTTTCATATTACTCTTAACCTTATATCTGTTTTTGGTTATTCCGACGATCTATTTCCGCAGACAATTCCTGTCCGGGAAAACCCGATCTCGCGGAGGCGGCAGCGCATATCCTTGCAAACAATCCATCTCAAACCGCACCGTATTTTGAAGTTCATTGGTATTCCATCAGAAATACCGTCCACAGTCGTTTACGCTGTTTCGGGGCTTATATTAAGTCGACGAAAAATTGACACAATGCCAAAATACGGAATCAATCAAACTCAGGAAATCGTGTTGCTTTCCCGCCTACAGATCGATCATTTACCTAAAAATTAGCCAAAAAGCACGCAACTAACAGTGTTAATGTCTATTATTTATAGTTTTTATAGAGTTTTTAACTATCAACTATTTTTTAATTTAGAACAGATAACTGGCAAAATATATTTATAAAATATTTTTAAAAATTGAAAGGGATACCAAAAGTGAGTGCTGACAATAAGATAGTGAAAGAAAGGAAGGAGAATGAATGATTACATAAAGAATATTAAAATATTGTTATGTAAATGATAATAAAGCGATCTATGGCACAACCTCTTTTTATAAATGAATTATGTTATGCTGTTGCTTCCCCCACTCGAATGCGAGATATCCTGCTTTAAAGGAGACATCAGTGATTTCTCATATACCAATAAACAAAATTAAATCCGTAATTATTGGTGATGGTTTAGTTTTCAGACCACTTAAAAATACCCTAAAAGACGTGGCATCTGGTGAAATAGCCACATTGAATAACGTGGCTACACAATTACTGCTCTATTTGTTGCAAAATGGTAAAGAGATATCCTCGCGCGATGAAATTCTGCTGAATGTTTTCCAGCATAATGGCGCCAGAGCGACGGATGCGAATCTTAACCAGCACATTTCATTTTTGCGCAAAGCCATTACGTCGACAGGTCATCCTGCAGAACTCATCGTTACCATTCCTCGTATTGGATTTCGGATGGGCGACGTCAATATCAATATTCAGCTACAGGAAGAAGCGCAAACGGCCGCCAGAGTTGCCTATGTTGCATCGACGCCGAGGAGAAAGAAACCAAACCGGTGGCCTGTCGCTATCACAGCGTTAATTACCAGCATCGCCGTGCTGGCAACAGCGTGGTTAACATGGATACCCAATCATATAGCCATGACGGACGCAGCTATCTTGCGAACCATCGACTACGAGCAATGCCGTGTACATATATTAGGAAATGCCCTCACAGACACGATAACCGAAAAGAAAGCGCTGGATATTTTCAAATCCGTGGGGATTAGCCCCAACTGCTCGCACCCTAAAGACCTGTATCTTAATACCTGGGCGAGCAACCATAACCTGGTTGAGTGGTCGTTTGCCGCTGAATGCGGCCTCAACCTCGGCTATTACCATTGCATCAGCCAGTATCGCCATCATGAGGAATGATATGAAGCAGGAAAGCGATCACTCTTTTTTACTCTGGTCAGTCGTAATAGTCATTATTGGGCTGGCAGCTATCGCCTATTTGATTATCACTGGGAATGCTAAAAAACAAGAAATCAGTTTTTCCTGCTCCTCGGAATTCACGTCGATCCTCGACATCCAGAATACCAAAAAGGAACTCCACGGAATCATGCTGATTACCAGCTACAACTCCGGGCACCTTTCATTATCAGTGCAAGGAAAGCTCAAAAGCGATGACGGCGAGTTTGCTGTAAACCGAAAATTGTTCTTTCGGTATGCTCGTCCGCTCGGTCATACTGCCGGCGTTTTCATGCTCACCCCCGAGGGACGCGAAAAATCCCCCGATGATAATGCAACAGATGCTGTCGATTACCTCTTCTTCGACGCTTACGAACATGCCGACAAGCTGTATATGTTAAAGCGGCTGAATGAGGAAACGGTTCTTATTGGCGATAACTTTTCACCCCGCTTCGCCTGCGTGATGAATCACTTCGCGGATTAATCACCTTCTGGATATGCGTCGGGTTAAGGATGACCTGATGTATTGTTCGCCCGGTAGCACGGATGTAGCCGATAAGATATGCCCCGTTGTAGCACGGACCATTTTGTAAGTTAAACCTTAATTTATACCTCAAAGAAAATATCCTGCCGCTTCCGTCTGAGCTGACTAATCCAGGTTTCGAAAAGGATAAATCCGACATTCATTGCCCCACTGGCCTGTCGATAAGAGTAACTCTTAGACCAATCAGCTATGCACATTCCAGCCTGAACTCAGGGGGAAAGTATGCTTAGTTTTCTTGATCATGAAATCACCTGCTTTGTGTTGAGGTAAGTATATTACCTTTAATCAGATGCCCAAACTCACTGTGCCATATATTCCTCAGTTTTCGCTACCCCCACCCAGGCTGGTGGGGGCGAAAATGAAACAATCAGTAGTCAGAGTTAACCAATACTTTTTCTTCTAACGCGCCGTTGCGAGGCATAGGCTGATTAGAGGAGTTCAGTGCACGCATCACGCGAATAGGTTCTGCGCCAGCTTCACGAGCATCCTTAATGTCGCCATCTGAATCTCCATAATATAACTTGATATTTCGGTCACGGATATATTGTACTTTTGCCCCTTTATCTTCTCCGGCAAAAATAACTTTATTAAGTTTTTCATGCGGGATGGAAAAGTCTCTCCCCAACAGTTCAGTCACCGTCTCTTTTCCGTTAGTGGGTTTTGGTCGACCGGTGACAAACCAAATACGATCTCCACGTTCCAGATGCAGTTTAATCAATTCAGATGCAGATTTTTTGGGGACGGAAAAACTATCCCAACCGTTACTAAGTCGATCCCAAAACTCACTTTTCTTCAGGAATTCATTACTTTTAGGTGACAATTCTCTCTGACCATGGATAAATGCAGGAGTAGAATAATAAATAGTATCATCAATATCAAAACCGACATCCATCGGCGGCTTATTCTTTAACTCTTTAACAATTTGTTCTATAGAAATGAAATGAATAGGATATTGCTCGGTAATCTGCTGCAATGTTGCGCCGATACCGGTATCGGATGACACCGGATTGGCACAAAAAGCTGGCACACTGAAAATAAGAGCGCTAACGAAAGCCGCTGAACGAATCATTTTATATTTATACATGGATATTTATCCTTAAACAGGTTAGCTATTAGAATAGATTAAATGCATAATCAATCTGGAATTCGATAGAATGATTAACTGCACGCTTTGGTCTACCATCGTCGGTTAGAATTGGTCGATTTTTTTTACTTTGGTAATTCCAGGAAGGGCCACCGGACAACTGGAAACTTAAATTCTTTTCCCACGATGGTTTCCACCTTGAGAACAAAATAGTCTCACCACGCTCAATTGTTTGGGAGTGGTATTTCATTCCCCATCCAATAGCGCTTTGTAACCCGATATTCACTTCTGGCGTTAAGTTATATTCCGTCGTCCATGTCACCGATTTTTCATTATTACCGACGTAGTCATTACCCCATGCATCCGCCATAGAATTGAATCTTCCGCGACTATTCTTTGCCATGTGTCGTTCAAAATACCCAAGGTGATCGTCTGAAGAATTGGCCCTGGTCCAGGATGCACCAAACTTATTTTTCCACTTATGCTGTTTCCATTCCAGGTAAAATGCAGCATGCCATGCATCATTATTGAATGGACGATAATCAGCACTCATCGCTTTGAAATCTTTGAGACCATGGTTCATATATAACATGGTAAGTACTCGGCCCTGATTCTTAGCTAAAGACTGAGGCTGCCAACCGACTTCCACGCCATGCCGCTGCATATAGTTATGACTTTCGCCATAAAAATAAAGCACACTATAATCCTTTTGTTTATAGCTGAGCTCTCCTGTAGCCAGGTAACTTATATTTTTCTTACGATCGGCAGTCTGGAAATGAACCTGCTCAGGAGAATCACGATCGCTGTATCGGTCAACCCATGCGCCGCGAAAAGCGAGTCGGCCAAACTCGCTATCCATCTTCCATCCTTGATAGGTACTTGGTATCGCACGACTCGAATTCGTCAACGCTCCCCATTTATTGATAATCTGCCAACCAGAATACAGTCTGAAATAACTATCTTCACCGTCAAGTTTCAATTTAGCATATAACTGGCCAAATTTATGAAATCCCTTCGCTTTCCCATTATCATTGTATAAGACGCTGCGCCCAGCGAAATCATCACTTGCGGCCAACTTAAAAACTTGATAATACGATGTGTCAAAACCAATAATATCGGCAATATAACCCGAACGGAAATCTAATGTTACCCCTTGCCCCCAGGCTGTTTGCACTGACCTTTCACCATAGTCAGAGGAGTTAAGGTTTTTGAATTGGTTTCTCAAGGAAATATCAGCGCTACTGTCTGTGATAAAGTTAGTTACACCATTTGGTGGTCTACTCCTCGATTCTTCAGCTGCATATATCGGTGACATTGATGCAGACATTAATAAAATCGTAGCCAGAGGTTTATTAAAAAAACAGCAATTTAACATATCAATAATCCCTTATATTGCTTCTTTATTATTAAAGCTGAGTAAGGGCCCAACATTTAAAAACGTTGAGGCATAATGATTACATACTATTAGATTATTACTTTGTGAATTTAGAAAAACAGGCCAACAATGGTCGCATTAAGGAAACTTACCAACGTAGCACCATATAATAATTTCAAGCCAAAACGAGCCGCGCTGTTACCCTGCTCATTATTCAGCGCCTTAATAGCACCTACGATGATGCCAATAGATGAGAAGTTAGCAAACGATACCAGGAATACCGAAAGTACAGCCATAGTACGTACTGAGAATTCAGCAGCCATACTTTTCAAGCTCAGCATCGCGACAAATTCATTACTTACAATTTTGGTGGCCATCAGACTCCCTGCATCCACCGTTTCATGCCATGGAACACCAACCAGGTAGGCCATAGGAGCAAACAAATATCCCAGAAGCGCCTGAAATGAGATGCCAAATATTGCGGTAAATATGGCGTTCATCATAGTGATTAACGCAATAAATCCAATCAACATTGCCCCAACAATGAGCGCAACCTTAAAACCATCTAAAATATACTCACTTAACATTTCAAAGAAACTTTGATGGCCTTCAGATACGGTAAGAATATCCTCTTGTGGTTCGACCTGATAAGGGTTAAGTAGCGATGCAATTATAAACCCGCCAAACAGGTTCAGCACCAGAGCGGTGACTACATAGCGCGGTTCTAACATCGCCATATAAGCACCAACTATGGCCATTGACACAGTCGACATTGCAGATGTGCACAGCGTATAAAGACGATGTTGAGGTAGAAGTCCCAGTTGTTGCTTAACTGAAATAAATACTTCTGATTGACCTAATACTGCAGAAGCAACCGCATTATACGACTCAAGCCGCCCCATGCCATTAATCTTACTGAGTCCCAATCCGATGTAACGGATAAGGAAGCCTAGTATCTTCAGATGTTGAAGAATACCAATAAGAGCGGACACAAAAACTATAGGCAAGAGGACGCTAATAAAGAAAGAGAGCTCGCCGTGGTTTTGCAAACCACCAAAGACAAAGTTAACCCCTTCACTCGCATAGGCCATTAAATGGGCAAACGCGCCAGCAATAACGGCTATCACCTGGTTACCCAGGCTTGTTTTCAACAACAAACCGGCAAACGTGAATTGACAGAATAACATCACGACCAATGGCCGATAGCGTATAGCCCCCCGGTTGTTACTGGCAAGGATTGCAAGAATGAAAATTACTAAAAAACTCATGATACCAATAAGATACTTCATCTTTTCCCCTAACAATCTTCATCCTTAGCTGACAAACCAAAGAATGCGTCAATAAGATTTATCTGAATCATCAGCGTAATCAATGTTAGAACTATAACAATGATGAACATCTTTAAAGTGACAAATGTCACAAGAACACAAAATTACCGGTCTTAAAAGTCACTATCATCACATTTTATGTTTGAATGATAACATCACAAAAGGTGAGGGGTCTTTCAATGTAAGCGCATCTGTTTTATTTTCATGGCTTTTTGAAGTTTTCAACGTTTCTGCCGACGGCAATGCTATTCCGGCATCTGATTAGGTAGGATTTTATGAGGCGACTTCCTGCTGTTTTCCAGCAGGGCCAGGCAGACCTGGTAGCAGCGATAATTTGATATTCAGTGAGTCGAACGTCAGGCTTAACAATACAAAAAAATAAAGCTGTAACTTGTTATTAACAAAAGGGAAATTGAGATTATGAGACTTGATTTTGGAGCGGGCGAAGGGAATCGAACCCTCGTATAGAGCTTGGGAAGCTCTCGTTCTACCATTGAACTACGCCCGCGAAGAGGTGCGAAAAGCATTATAGACCTTACGCACCCTGTGGCAAGCCCGAATTGGGCTAACTGCTGATAAAATAACCTTTTAGCACTTAGGCTTACTGCCTTGCGGCGGCAGATAACGTAGCGGGTCGATGGCCGTGGCGCGATAGCGAATCTGGAAATGCAGCCGTACGGAATCGGCGTCCGTACTGCCCATGGTTGCTATCTGCTGGCCAATCTTCACGCTCTGGCCGTTGTTAACCATCATCTTGTCGTTATGCGCATACGCGGTGATGTAATCCTCGTTATGCTTAATCATGATCAGGTTGCCGTAGCCGCGCAGCTGGTTGCCGACGTAGACCACCTTACCGGCGCCGGCGGCGTAAACCGGCTGGCCGCGGGTACCGGCGATATCGATACCTTTATTGCCGCCATCGCGGGTGGAGTACGGCATCACCACTTTACCGCTGGTCGGCCAGCGCCAACAGCGCTGCCCCACCGGTGGCCATGAGGACTGCGGCACCGCCGATGATGGCGTTACGGCGGCGGTACGGGTGCTGGAGGATTTTTTCCCGGCGGTGCTGCTTTTTGCTTTCGAACCGCCGTTAAGTTTCAGCTTCTGTCCGACTTCAATAGTGTATGGCGGAGAGATGTTATTCAGGCGCGCCAGATCGCGTACGCTGGTGCCGGTACTACGGGAGATCGCATACAGCGTATCGCCGCGTTTCACGGTATAAGTGGACCCAGAATCGGAAGTACTGGAACAGCCGGCTAAAGTCAGGCTAGCAAGCAGCATTATCGCGATATAAAAGCGTGTTTTCATCAGGCGTCCTGCACTCAACGGTTTCTCATCTCGGCATCATGGGCGAATATCATACCAGCCCGATGGACGATCCCCAATGTTCTGGGCTTTTTCTACTATTGTTCTCGCCCGACGAATACATGCAGGGCTTGTTTTGGTAATGCCTTTCTCCCATTTATGGGCTACCCTAGTGGCCTGAGTACATGACCCGGCGGGTTTGTGCCGGGTCATTTATTTATTTCAGGAGTCGTCATGGCCGGGGAACACGTCATTTTGCTGGATGAGCAAGATAAACCCACAGGTATGCTGGAGAAGTATGCCGCCCACACGCTCGATACCCCTTTGCATCTCGCGTTTTCCTGCTGGTTGTTCAATGAGCAAGGCCAGTTCCTGGTCACGCGCCGCTCGCTTAGCAAAAAAGCCTGGCCTGGCGTGTGGACTAACTCAGTGTGCGGACATCCGCAACAGGGCGAAACCTTCGAGCAGGCCGTCACCCGGCGCTGCCGCTTCGAACTGGGCGTCGAGATCGCTGATATTGCCCCCGTCCACCCGGCCTTTCGCTATCGGGCGGTTGCCCCGAATGGCATCGTCGAAAACGAAGTCTGCCCGGTGTATGCCGCTTGCGTGGTCAGCGAGCTGCAACCGAATGATGATGAAGTGATGGATTATCAGTGGGTTGAGCTGCCGGAAATGTTAAGCGCGCTGGCCGCTACCCCGTGGGCCTTTAGCCCGTGGATGGTGCTGGAAGCCAAAAACAAAAACGCGCGTCAGGCGTTGATAGACTTTGTCGCGCGTTTACGCGCGTAACCGCGAGTGACAAGCATTAACGACCCGGGCTACGCCAGCGACGAACCTTGACATCAAATATAAAAAAACCCGGCAAGCCGGGTTTTTTGCTTTTCGCGAAAAGCGATTATTTCTGCGGACGCATCGCCGGGAACAGAATAACGTCGCGGATGGTGTGGCTGTTAGTGAACAGCATCACCATACGGTCGATACCGATGCCCAGACCGGCGGTCGGCGGCAGGCCGTGTTCCAGCGCGGTGACGTAGTCTTCGTCGTAGAACATCGCTTCGTCGTCGCCGGCGGCTTTCGCATCAACCTGATCCTGGAAGCGCTGCGCCTGGTCTTCCGCATCGTTCAGCTCGCTAAAGCCGTTACCGATTTCGCGGCCGCCGATGAAGAATTCAAAGCGGTCGGTGATTTCCGGGTTCACGTCGTTACGACGGGCCAGCGGAGAGACTTCTGCCGGGTATTCGGTGATGAAGGTCGGCTGGATCAGATGCGCTTCCGCCACTTCTTCGAAGATCTCGGTCACGATACGGCCCAGACCCCAGCTCTTCTCAACTTTGATGCCGATAGACTCAGCGATCGCTTTCGCGGAATCGAAGTTATCCAGATCCGCCATCTCGGTTTCCGGGCGGTATTTCTTGATGGCTTCACGCATGGTCAGTTTTTCGAACGGTTTACCGAAATCGAAAGTCTGATCGCCATAAGGCACGGCCGTATTACCGAGAATGTCCTGCGCCAGGGTGCGGAACAGGGATTCGGTCAGCTCAATCAGATCTTTATAATCCGCATAGGCCATATAGAGTTCCATCATGGTGAACTCTGGGTTATGGCGAACGGAGATCCCTTCGTTACGGAAGTTACGGTTGATTTCGAAGACGCGTTCGAAGCCGCCAACCACCAGACGCTTGAGGTACAGTTCCGGCGCGATACGCAGGTACATGTCCAGATCCAGCGCGTTATGATGGGTGATGAACGGACGCGCGGAAGCGCCGCCTGGGATCACCTGCATCATCGGGGTTTCCACTTCCATAAAGCCGCGGCCAACCATGAACTGACGGATGCCAGCCAGGATCTGCGAACGTACTTTGAAAGTGTTACGAGATTCGTCGTTGGAGATCAGATCAAGGTAACGCTGACGGTAGCGCGCTTCCTGATCCTGCAGGCCGTGGAATTTGTCCGGCAGCGGGCGCAGGGCTTTGGTCAGCAGACGCAGCTCGGTGCAGTGGATGGACAGCTCGCCGGTTTTGGTTTTGAACAGCTTACCGCGGGCGGCGATGATGTCGCCGAGATCCCATTTTTTGAACTGATCGTTGTAGACGCCTTCCGCCAGGTCATCGCGCGCGACGTACAGCTGAATGCGGCCGCCGACGTCCTGCAGGGTAACGAAAGACGCTTTACCCATGATACGACGGGTCATCATGCGCCCAGCAACGGCCACTTCGACATTCAGCGCTTCCAGCTCTTCGTTTTCTTTGGCATCGAAGTCAGCGTGCAGTTGGTCAGAGGTATGGTCACGACGGAAATCGTTCGGGAATGCGACGCCCTGCTCACGCAGCGCAGCCAGCTTCTCACGACGGGTTTTCAGTTCATTATTAAGGTCAATTGCCGCGTCAGCGCCCTGTGCTTGTTGTTCAGACATGTTGGTTCCTCATAACCCTGCTTTCAAACTTGCTTCGATAAATTGGTCCAGGCTGCCATCGAGCACCGCCTGAGTGTTGCGGGTTTCCACCCCGGTGCGCAGATCTTTAATACGCGAGTCGTCCAGCACGTAAGAGCGGATCTGGCTGCCCCAGCCGATGTCGGATTTGTTATCTTCCATCACCTGCTTCTCGGCATTTTTCTTCTGCATTTCCAGCTCATAAAGCTTCGCTTTCATCTGCTTCATGGCCTGGTCTTTGTTCTTGTGCTGCGAACGGTCGTTCTGGCACTGCGTCACCAATCCGGTCGGGATATGGGTAATACGCACCGCGGATTCCGTACGGTTAACGTGCTGACCACCGGCGCCGGACGCGCGGTATACGTCAATGCGCAGGTCGGCTGGGTTAATTTCGATATCGATATCGTCATCAACTTCCGGGTAAACGAACGCCGAGCTAAAGGAGGTATGACGGCGGCCGCCGGAATCGAACGGGCTCTTACGCACCAGGCGGTGAACGCCGGTTTCAGTACGCAGCCAGCCGTAGGCGTAATCGCCAATGATTTTGATGGTCACGGATTTAATGCCCGCGACTTCACCTTCGGATTCTTCGATGATTTCGGTCTTAAAGCCGCGCGCTTCCGCCCAACGCAGGTACATGCGCATCAGCATGCTGGCCCAGTCCTGGGCTTCGGTGCCGCCGGAACCGGCCTGAATATCGAGATAGCAGTCGGCGCTGTCATATTCGCCGGAGAACATGCGGCGGAACTCAAGCTGCGCCAGCTTCTCTTCCAGCCCGTCCAGCTCGGCAACCGCTTCGTTGAAGGTCTCTTCGTCTTCGGCTTCTACCGCCAGCTCCAGCAGTCCGGCGACATCTTCCAGACCCTGGGTCATCTGATCCAGCGTTTCGACGATAGCTTCCAGAGAAGAACGTTCTTTGCCCAGCGCCTGTGCGCGCTCAGGTTCGTTCCAGACGTCCGGCTGTTCCAGCTCGGCGTTTACTTCTTCGAGACGCTCTTTCTTCGCATCGTAGTCAAAGATACCCCCTAAGAACGTCGGAGCGCTCCGTGAGGTCCTGAATGCGGTTTTTTACCGGATTTATTTCAAACATGGTCGGTTTCTTTTAATGGATTTGTCAAAATGCGGTGATAAGAGCGGAATTCTACCGGATTCGCGCCCTTATTAATACACTGTTGTCAATTTGGCCAGAGGTGATCGATGATCAGCTGCAGGCTGCGGTTGCCGCGGAACTCGTTGATGTCGAGCTTGTAGGCTAACTGTACTTCACGCACGCCATTATCCGGCCAAATGGAAGTATCGATGTTGAAGGCAATACCGTCCAGCAGCGGCCCGCCGTCAACCGGCTCGACCATCACTTTCAGGTGACGCTCGCCCACCAGCCGCTGCTGCAGCAGGCGGAAACGGCCATCAAACAACGGTTCCGGGAACATCTGCCCCCATGGCCCGGCATCGCGCAGCATCTGCGCCACTTCCATGCTCATTTCCGCCGCCGCCAGCGGGCCATCGGAAACCACCTCGCCCTGCAATAATGCGGGATCCAGCCACTCGGTCACCAGCTCGCCGAAACGCTGTTGAAACTCTTCAAAACGCGCCTCTTCCAGCGATAAACCCGCCGCCATCGCGTGGCCGCCAAACTTCAGGATTAACCCAGGATAAAGCGTATCAAGGCGCTCCAGCGCATCGCGCATGTGCAGCCCCTGAATGGAGCGGCCAGAACCTTTGAGCGTGCCGTCGCCGGTAGGCGCAAAAGCGATAACCGGGCGATGGAAGCGCTCCTTAATCCGTGATGCCAGAATGCCGACCACCCCCTGATGCCATTGCGGATGGTACATCGCCAGCCCGCCGGGCAGGGTGTCGCTGCTGCGTTCCAGCTGCTGGCACAGAGTCAGCGCTTCGGCCTGCATCCCCTGCTCAATCTCTTTACGCGTTTGATTGAGCGCATCGAGCTCATTGGCCAGCACCCGCGCTTCGCCAATGTTATCGCACAGCAGCAGCGCGACGCCGACGGACATATCATCCAGCCGACCCGCAGCGTTCAGGCGCGGCCCGAGGGCGAAACCGAGATCGCTGGCGGCAAGCTTTTGCGGATCGCGGTTGGAAATTTCCAGCAGCGCTTTAATGCCTGGCCGACATTTTCCGGCGCGAATGCGGCTTAACCCCTGCCAGGTCAGGATGCGGTTGTTGGCATCTAACGGCACCACGTCCGCAACGGTGCCCAGCGCCACTAAATCCAGCAGCTCGGCAAGGTTTGGCGCGGCGATACCGCGGGCCTCGAACCAGCCGTTATCTCGCAGGAAGGTGCGCAGCGCCAGCATCAGATAAAACGCCACCCCGACCCCGGCCAGTGATTTTGACGGGAAGTCGCAATCGCGCAGGTTAGGGTTAACGATGGCCTCCGCCGCCGGCAGCGTATCGCCCGGCAGGTGGTGATCGGTCACCAGCACCGGGATACCGAGCGTATGGGCGTGATCGACGCCGGCATGTGATGAAATGCCGTTATCGACGGTCATGATCATCTGCGCGCCGCGCGCGTGCGCCTGCTCGACCACTTCCGGGCTTAAACCATAGCCGTCTTCAAAACGGTTCGGCACCAGATAGGAGACGTTACCGTAGCCCAGCGCGCGCAAGGCGAGCACGCTAAGCGCGGTACTGGTGGCGCCATCGGCGTCAAAATCGCCGACCACCACAATATGTAACCCTTTCTGGAAAGCGTCATGCAGCATTTCAACGGCTTTTTCAACGCCGGTGAGTTGCGTCCATGGCAGCATGCCTTTGACGCCGCGTTCCAGCTCCTGCGCGCTGCGCACGCCGCGGCTGGCATATAGCCGCTGCAGTAACGGCGGCAGGTCGGCGGGGAGGTCGACGCCATCAACCGCCTCGCGGCGGCGTAGTTGTATCTGTTGTTTCACGCGAATCAGTTACCGCTAGTCTGTTTTTGATGCTCGTCGAGGAAAGCTTTAAGCTCTTTCGGCCCCTGATAGCCTGGCAGCACCATGCCGTTGCTGAGAACCATCGCCGGGGTGCCGTTGACGCCCATTTGCACCCCGAGGGTATAATGTTTGGCGATATCTACGCTGCAGCTCGCCGGCTGCACGCCTTTACCATTCATGGCGTCATCCAGCGCTTTATTACGATCCTTCGCACACCAGATCGCTTTCATATCCTGCTCGGCCTGGCTTTGCAGCCCCTGGCGCGGGAAGGCCAGATAGCGCACGGTGATCCCCAGCGCGTTATAGTCGCTCATCTGCTCGTGCAGTTTATGGCAGTAGCCGCAAGTGATGTCGGTAAAGACGGTAATGACATGCTGCTCCTTCGGCGCTTTATAGACAATCATCTCTTTGGTTAAGGCGTTCAGCTTGTCGACCAGCAACTGGTTGGTGACGTTAACCGGCTGCGCGCCGCTGACGTCATACATCGGTCCCTGAATAATGTGTTTGCCATCGTCAGTGACGTACAGCACGCCGCTGTCGGTGAGCACCGTGCTCATCCCGGAAACCGGCGACGGTTGGATATCGGTGCTCTGCACACCCAGCTTCGCCAGCGACTGTTTGATCGCCGCGCTATCGGCATGCGCCGCGCCGGAGAGTGAAGCCGCCAGCAGGGTGAACATCAATAAACCTTTTTTCATACTCAGTCCTTTTATTCAGCACTCACGCCCGCGGGTGATGCTGTTGATGAAGTTGTCGTAAACGTTCGGTCGCCACGTGGGTGTAGATCTGCGTGGTGGAGAGATCGCTGTGTCCTAACAGCATCTGCACCACGCGTAAATCGGCGCCGTGATTGAGCAAATGCGTGGCGAATGCATGACGCAGCACGTGCGGGGAGAGCTTCGCGCTGTCGATCCCCGCCAGTACGGCATAGTGTTTAATGCGGTGCCAGAAGGTCTGGCGCGTCATCTGCTGCGCGCGCTGGCTGGGGAAAAGCACGTCCGAAGCCACACCGTTCAGCAGCCACGGGCGGCCGTATTCAAGGTAATTTTCAACCCATGACACCGCCTCTTCGCCCAGCGGCACCAGCCGCTCTTTGTTGCCTTTACCAATGACCCGCAGTACGCCCTGTCGCAGGCTGATATCGCTCATCGTCAGGCCAACCAGTTCGGAGACGCGCAGGCCGGTGGCATACAGCACTTCCAGCATCGCCTTATCGCGCAACTCCAGCGGCTGCTCCACCAGCGGCGCCTGCAGCAGACGCTCAACCTGCGCCTCGCTGAGATCTTTCGGCAGCCGCTGCGGCAGCTTCGGCGAAGCCAGCAGCGCGCTGGGATCGTCCGGGCGGATTTTCTCCCGGTACAAATGCTGGAAGAAGCGGCGCACGGCGCTAAGCAGCCGTGCGGTACTGGTCGCTTTGTAGCCGCCGGTTTGCCGCTCGGCAAGCAGCGCCTGTAGATCGTCGCTGCCGACGCTCGTCAGCGACAGCCCGCGATGATGCAGCCACTCCACGAGCATCGTCAAATCGCGGCGATAGGCGCTGAGCGTGTTCTCCGCCAGATTACGCTCCAGCCAAAGGGCATCGAGAAACTGTTCAATTTGTGCCAGATCCTGTTTCACATCGGCCTCTTTGTTCGTTATACGCCCTCATTATGCCTTAAGAGGCCGCCTTTCTGGTACACTGGGCGCAATTCACGGCAAGAATTGAGACGTTTACGCGATGAATATAGGTCTTTTTTACGGCTCCAGTACCTGCTACACCGAAATGGCCGCGGAAAAAATCCGCGATATCATCGGCCCCGAGCTGGTGACGCTGCATAATCTGAAAGATGACTCCCCCGCGCTGATGAGCCAGTACGACGTGCTGATTCTCGGCATCCCGACCTGGGATTTCGGCGAAATTCAGGAAGACTGGGAAGCGGTCTGGGAACAGCTCGACGCCTTAGATCTGAATGGCAAAATCGTCGCGCTGTACGGCATGGGCGATCAGCTTGGTTACGGCGAATGGTTCCTTGACGCGCTGGGGATGCTGCACGATAAGCTGGCGACCAAAGGCGTGAAGTTTGTCGGCTACTGGCCAACCGAGGGCTATGAGTTCACCAGCCCGAAACCAGTTATCGCCGATGGCCAATTGTTTGTCGGCCTGGCGTTGGATGAAACCAATCAATACGACCTGAGCGATGAGCGCATCCAGAACTGGTGCGAGCAGATCCTCGGCGAAATGGCGGAGCACTTCGCCTGATCCTGAGTTAGTCGTGCGCCGGTTTTTGCAGCACCAGCCGGCGCAAATCCCGCCATTCCCCCGCATCCATGCTATCCGCCGCCACCCACAAATGCTGGCTACGGCCGCTTTCCGCATGCTTCAGGCGCAGCAGCATACCGCTGCTGATAACCCATGGCGTCCCGACGATATCCCATTCCGTTTTTTGCCACCGTAAACGGGAATCGATCAACAGCTTAATTTCTCCCTGGCAGGCGTGGATCCGCCGCTGGCTGCGCACGCAGTCAAACACCACCAGCGATAGCAACAGGAGCCAAATCGGGGTGTAGCTTAACGGCCAGGGCATGAGCAGCACTATCGCCGCCACCACCCCGTGCAGCAGCAGCGAGAACCACTGCGAACGCCAGGAAATACGTAAATCAGATTGCCACAGGACCACGTTCCCGATTCCGAGTCTGGATTAAATTAATCATCCGTTGAAGTTGCGCATCTGCCGGCTTGCCGTGATTCATCAGCCAGTTAAACAGATCCGGATCATCGTTCTCCAGCAAACGGATGAACAGGCGCTTGTCGTCATCGCTGAGCGTGTCGTACTCATACTCGAAAAACGGCATGATGGAGATATCGAGTTCGCGCATACCGCGGCGGCATGCCCAGTGGATGCGAGCTTTGTTGTTAATGTCCATGTTGTCCTTCCAGCATCAAGATATAGCTTAGTTTAACCCTTTTTAGGCACTTACTTTACAGTAATATCGCCTTGTGCGAGCAGCATTCCATAAAAGCCCAAAATACGGTTGGCTATTCACCGCATCCTGAGGGCACAAATGGCTTGCCGAAAGCGCTTGCATTGCACCATAGCTCTTTTACCATTAGTCATTCACTCTGCGTTAAGCTATTCAGGATATGACTATGGCTTTTACACCTTTTCCTCCGCGTCAGCCCTCTTCTTCCGCTCGTCTGCCGTTAACGCTGATGACGCTGGATGATTGGGCGCTGGCGACGATTACCGGTCCGGATGGCGAGAAGTATCTGCAGGGGCAGATCACCGCCGATGTCAGCCATTTAACCGCCGATCAGCATCTGCTTGCCGCGCACTGTGATGCCAAAGGCAAAATGTGGAGCAACCTGCGCGTCTTCCACCGCGACGGCGGTTTCGCGTGGATTGAGCGCCGCAGCCTGCGCGAAGCGCAGCTGACCGAACTGAAAAAATATGCCGTCTTCTCCAAAGTCACCATCGCCGCAAACGACGATCTGGTCCTGCTGGGCGTTGCCGGTTTCCAGGCGCGCGCCGCGCTGGCTCCATTGTTCGCTGCGCTGCCGGACGCTGGTAAACCGGTGGTCACCGAAGGCGTGACCAGCCTGCTGTGGTTTGAACACCCTGCCGAACGCTTCCTGCTGGTGACCGATGCCGACACCGCCAACCGGGTGACAGACGCGCTGCGCGGCGAAGCGCAGCTTAACAACAGCCAGCAGTGGCTGGCGCTGAACATCGAGGCCGGTCTGCCGGTTATCGACAGCGTAAACAGCGCGCAGTTCATTCCGCAGGCGACCAACCTGCAGGCGTTGGGCGGTATCAGCTTCAAGAAAGGCTGCTACACCGGCCAGGAAATGGTCGCCCGGGCGAAATTCCGCGGCGCCAATAAACGCGCGCTGTGGACGCTGGCGGGCACCGCCAGCAGGGTGCCGGAAGCCGGGGAAGATCTGGAGCTGAAAATGGGCGACAACTGGCGCCGCACTGGTACTGTGCTGGCAGCCGTACAGTTGGATGACGGAAGCCTGATGGTCCAGGTGGTGATGAATAACGATATGGAACCGGACAGCGTGTTCCGCGTGCGTGATGATGCCGGCAGCCTGAGCATCAAGCCATTGCCGTATTCGCTGGAAGAAGATTAAGGAACAGTTCCCGGCTTACGGCGCTTGCGCCTCAGCCGGGCTACCAGACCGCAGAATATCGTAGCCACGGTAAGCACAGCGCCACCGTGGACGTTTGATCAGGACTGGCCGACGTAAAGATAAATCGCCAGGAAGTGACACACGCTGCCGCCGAGCACGAAGCCGTGCCAGATAGCGTGGTTATAAGGAATACGTTTGCAGACGTAGAAGATGACCCCCAGCGAGTACACCACCCCGCCAACCGCCAGCAGCGTTACCCCGCCTACCGCCAGCTTCACCGCCAGTTGATAGACCACGATAAGCGACAGCCAGCCCATCGTCAGATAGGTCACCAGCG
Source organism: Klebsiella sp. CN_Kp104 (assembly GCF_040064515.1). Taxonomy (NCBI): domain Bacteria; kingdom Pseudomonadati; phylum Pseudomonadota; class Gammaproteobacteria; order Enterobacterales; family Enterobacteriaceae; genus Klebsiella; species Klebsiella sp. CN_Kp104. The sequence continues at coordinate 48,182 of NZ_JBEAII010000029.1, forward strand.
ACAAAATTTTAAAGCGGTGCGCGATAGTCAGCTTAAACAGGATCCCCAGTAGCGCCAGGCTCCAGATGACAATCATCAACCCCTTTGCCAGCGGCGAATTCAATCCCACCAGCAAAAATGGCGTGTAGGTTCCGGCAATCAGCAAGTAGATGGCGCAGTGGTCGAATTTCTTGAGCCACTGTTTCGCCCGCTGATGCGGGATAGCGTGATAGAGCGTGGAAGCGAGGAACAGCATAATCATACTGCCGCCGTACAGGCTGTAGCTGGTGATCGCCGTCGCGCTGGCGTTCGTGTCTACCGCCTGCACCAACAGCAACACGAGGCCGACAATACCGAACACCAGTCCGATCCCGTGACTGATGCTGTTGGCAACTTCCTCTGCCAGAGAATATCCCTGAGTGATTAATGGTTTGCGAACCATATTTTGACTCCGTGAAAACAAGAACGCTTTCATTGCCCACTTAGGTTAACTGAGAATGATTCCAGTGAACACCTGTTAGCTAAAATAAAACGATGTATATTTGTAAATACATTAAAATCATAGTGTTACAACAATATTTCAACTAACAGTTGTGCTGGTTTTATTTAAAGACGTTTGAATTCAATAACATAAAACCGATCTTCCGCAGGATAGATTTCACTGATGACCTGCCGCAGTTGTTCGAGGGTCATATTCTCCTGTTGAGCATGCTGTTCAGTTAGTGTGTCGAGGGTCACCGTTGAGGTCGCGGTAACGGCGATAGTGCAGAAGTAGCCGTCATCTTCATAGCGTCCGACGCGCAGCACATCACCGGCCTTAAAGTGCGACTCCGCCGCATCGCGAATGGTGATCGTTTTGCGCCCGGCGAGGATGTCGTCCTGAAAACGCTGAAAAAAGGTAATGTCATTAGCCTGCATGATATAATTCCGTCCTGGTCTTTATGAATTGTGAGTTCGCCACTGTGAGTATGTTCTCCCACGCCGCTGTCGCTAGTCTCAATAATCTTGAGATGATGGTCTACCACTACGTCATTAAGAATCGTGACAAAGTGATGTACATGACTATTCGCGAACTGGCCGAGGCCGCCGGGGTCTCCACCACTACCGTGTTGCGCTTCTGCCGCAAACTGCAGTGCGAGGGCTACTCTGAATTTCGCGTACGCTTTAAATTATATCTTGAGCAGAATGAGCCTCAACAGGCAAATATCGGCGCCAGCGAAATAATGAGCTTTTTTAAAAGCGTCAATAATGACGAGTTCGATCAATTGCTCGAACAGGCCGTCGATATTATTCTCTCCTCCGAGCGTATTATTTTCGTCGGCGCCGGCACCTCCGGCGCGCTGGCGAAATATGGCGCGCGCTTCTTTTCCAACGTCGGGAAATTCAGCAACCATATTGACGATCCTTATTTCCCGGTCACCAATGATATGGCCCGCAACGCGCTGGCGATTGTGCTTTCCGTCTCCGGTGAAACCGAAGAGATCCTGCGCTTTGCCAGCCAGTTCAGCCTGCATCACTGTAAGGTGATGTCGATTACCAGCCATGAACATTCGCGGCTGGCAAAACTGGCTGATTTCAATCTCTCCTGGCACGTGCCGCAAACGCGCATCGGCGGCGTTTACGATATTACAACACAGATTCCGGTGATATATATTCTCGAATCACTGGGGCGTAAATTAGCGCGCAAAATCGGCTTAAAGTAACAGCCTGTTTTTTCGATGTAACATATTACCTTTAGCGGGATTTGTTATATCGTGACATTCAATTTCGCTTTGCTAGACTCAATCGCAATAGTTATTCATAGAGATTAGCAAAGATGAAAAAATTGACTCTTCCCAAAGACTTTTTATGGGGCGGCGCGGTCGCCGCGCATCAGGTTGAAGGTGGCTGGAATAAAGGCGGCAAAGGCCCCAGCATCTGCGATGTTTTGACCGGCGGGGCGCACGGCGTGCCGCGCGAAATCACCCAACAGGTCGAAGCGGGTAAGTATTACCCTAACCATGAAGCGGTTGATTTTTACGGCCACTACAAAGAAGACATCAAATTGTTCGCCGAGATGGGTTTCAAATGCTTCCGCACCTCCATTGCCTGGACCCGCATCTTCCCGCAGGGCGACGAAACTCAGCCAAATGAAGAAGGGCTGAAATTCTACGATGACATGTTTGATCAACTGCTGAAGTACAACATCGAGCCAGTGATCACCCTTTCCCACTTTGAAATGCCGCTGCATCTGGTACAGCAGTACGGCGGTTGGACCAACCGCAAAGTGGTCGATTTCTTTGTGCGCTTCGCCGAAGTTGTCTTTGAGCGCTATAAGCACAAAGTGAAATACTGGATGACCTTTAACGAGATCAATAACCAGCGTAACTGGCGCGCGCCGCTGTTCGGCTACTGCTGTTCCGGCGTGGTCTATACCGAGCATGAAAACCCGGAAGAGACCATGTACCAGGTGCTGCATCACCAGTTCGTCGCCAGCGCGCTGGCGGTGAAAGCGGCGCGTCGTATCAACCCGGAAATGCAGGTCGGCTGCATGCTGGCGATGGTCGCCCTCTACCCTTACTCCTGCAAACCGGAAGATGTCATGTTTGCCCAGGAGTCGATGCGCGAACGCTATGTCTTTACCGATGTCCAACTGCGCGGCTACTACCCGAGCTACGTGTTGAATGAATGGGAACGCCGCGGCTTCAACATCAAGATGGAAGACGGCGACGCGCAGATCCTGCGTGAAGGCACCTGCGCCTATCTCGGCTTCAGCTACTACATGACCAACGCGGTGAAAGCCGAAGGCGGCACCGGCGATGCCATTTCCGGCTTCGAAGGCAGCGTGCCGAACCCGCACGTGAAAGCCTCCGACTGGGGCTGGCAGATTGACCCGGTTGGCCTGCGTTACGCCCTGTGCGAACTGTATGAGCGCTACCAGAAGCCGCTGTTTATCGTGGAAAACGGCTTTGGCGCCTACGACAAAGTAGAAGCCGACGGCAGCATCAATGATGACTACCGCATCGATTATCTCCGCGCCCACGTCGAAGAGATGATTAAAGCGGTGACTTATGACGGCGTTGATCTGATGGGTTATACCCCATGGGGCTGCATCGACTGCGTCTCCTTCACCACTGGCCAGTACAGCAAACGCTACGGCTTCATCTACGTTAATAAACACGACGACGGCACCGGCGATATGTCCCGCTCGCGCAAGAAGAGCTTTAACTGGTACAAAGAAGTCATTGCCAGCAACGGCGAGAATCTGTAATTAACCGCCCTCTCCCGGCCGGGAGGGGGCAAATCACTTATCCGCCAGACACTTCTTTACAGCTTTACCATTGCTAAAACGCGTTCGCCCGATAAGATAGGCCTCGTGAATATTTGAGGCGACCATGATTAAGCGACAACGCAAAGCCATTCTTCTTGTACTTCTTGCCTGCCTGGTGGTGCTGATCTGCACCGCCCAGAGAATGGCGGGGATGCATGCGTTGGTGATGAACGTCACGGCCGCCAGCCAATCCGCCCAACCTGGCCCGGATAATGCCGAGGCGCCGGTCTCCCCCTGCGAACTCAGCGCCAAGTCGCTGATGGCCGTTCCGCCGATGCTGTTTGAAGGGGCGCTATTAGCGATCGCTCTGCTGCTGGCGGTGCTGGCGGCCATCCCGCCGCGCATTGAGCGAATCTGGCCTCCCCGCGTCATTTCTCCTCCCCGATTGCGGGTGCATCTACGATTATGCGTCTTCCGTGAGTGATTAATTCTCCTGACAGCTCAGGTTAATTTATTACTTACGGAGAAAATTTATGTTTATGGTATTCAGGCGACTGCTGGTCTGCCTGCTTTGGCTATGGCTGCCCGTCAGCCAGGCCGCCGATAGCGGCTGGCTGCGCGTCGCCGACAATCAACACGCCAGCGTGCGCCTGCGGGCGCAAAGCGAAAGCAATGGCGACACCCGCCTGCTTTTAGACGTAGCGCTGGAAAAGGGCTGGAAAACCTACTGGCGTTCGCCGGGCGAAGGCGGCATCGCGCCAGCTATCGCCTGGCACACGCCGCTGGAGGTTAACTGGCGCTGGCCGACGCCGCAACGCTTTGACGTCGCGGGCATTTCCACTCAGGGGTATCACGGCGACGTCAGCTTCCCGATGACCCTGCGCGGGAAAATACCGCCGACGCTCAGCGGCGTACTGACGCTCTCTACCTGCAGCAATGTCTGCATTCTCACTGACTACCCCTTTTCGCTGGATATGACGGCTCCGGCGGGGGAGCAATTTAATTACGATTTCACCCGCGCGATGGGCACGCTGCCCCTGCGCGACGGTCTCACCTCGGCGCTTAGCGCCAGCTACGTCAGCGGTAAGCTGAAGGTAACCGCCCGCCGCGATGCCGGCTGGCAGCAGCCAGCGCTGTTTATCGACAGCATGGAGGATGTCGATTTCGGCAAGCCGAGCTTTACCAGCCACGGCGATACGTTGACTGCCACCGTACCGGTCACCGATAGCTGGGGCGAAGCGGCGCCGGATCTGAGCGGCAAAACGCTGTCGCTGGTGCTGGCCGATAGCGGCCAGGCGCAGGAAAGCCATATCGCCATCGCCGCCGGCAGTGCCGCGCCGGGGCTGGCGTTAGGCTGGGTGCTGCTGATGGCGCTGGCCGGCGGGCTTATCCTCAACGTCATGCCTTGCGTGCTGCCGGTGTTGGCGATGAAACTCGGCTCATTGGTGCAAACCGAACGTCGTGAACGCGGCGCGGTGCGGCGGCAGTTCCTCGCCTCGGTATGCGGAATCGTCGTCTCCTTCCTGGCGCTGGCGCTGATGATGACCGCGCTACGCTTAGGTAATCAGGCGCTCGGCTGGGGGATCCAGTTCCAGAACCCGTGGTTTATCGGCGCGATGGCGCTGGTGATGGTGCTGTTCAGCGCCAGTTTATTGGGACTATTCGAAATCCGTCTCTCCTCCAGCGCCAGTACCTTCCTCGCCACCCGCGGCGGCAACGGCTTGATGGGCCATTTTTGGCAGGGCGCCTTCGCCACCCTGCTGGCGACGCCCTGTACCGCACCATTCCTCGGTACCGCCGTTTCGGTAGCGCTGGTGGCGCCGCTGCCGCTGCTGTGGGGGATTTTCTTCGCCATGGGGATCGGTATGAGCCTGCCGTGGCTGCTTATCGTCGCCTGGCCGGGTCTGGCGCAACGACTTCCACGTCCAGGCCGCTGGATGAATCATCTGCGCGTGGTGTTGGGGCTAATGATGCTTGGTTCAGCGCTATGGCTGGTTAGCCTGCTGACGATCCACATCGGCCGTACGCCGGTGCTTACCCTGCTGGTGATTCTGGCCATCTTCCTGCTCCTGGCCACCGCCTGGCGCTACCGTTGGCGTACGGCGCTGCGCGCGGGCGCTCTGGCCATCGTGGTGGCGGGCGCCGTCGCCTTTGTCGCACAACAGGACGGCCAGGGCCCGCGCCGAGACCGGGTTAACTGGCAGCCGCTCAGCGAGCAGGCTATCGCTAACGCCCTTGCGGAGCATAAACGGGTATTTATTGATGTCACCGCCGACTGGTGCGTGACCTGTAAAGCCAATAAATACAACGTGCTGCTGCGCGACGACATCCAGCAGGCGCTATCAGCGCCAGATGTGATCGCCTTACGCGGCGACTGGAGCCGCCCCTCCCCTGACATTAGTCAGTTTTTAACCGCACGCGGCAGCGCCGCGGTGCCGTTTAACCAGATTTACGGACCGGGATTGCCGCAGGGACAAATTCTGCCTGCGCTGTTAGACCGCGAACAACTTCTCGCCACCCTGTCCGCCGCTAAAGGAAAATAACATGAGAGCTATCACCGCCTTATTACTGCTGTGCGTATCGGCCTTCAGCTTCGCCGCGCCGGCGGAAAAACCACAATCGAACGGTAATGACCAGTTAGCCCAGCTGCTGTTTAACGATCCGAACAGCCCGCGTTCCGGCGCGAAAGAGCCAAAACTCACAATCGTCTCGTTTACCGATTACAACTGTCCTTACTGCAAACAGTTTGATCCGATGCTGGAAAAAATCGTCCACGATAATCCGGATATTCAGCTCATCGTTAAGCTGCTGCCGTTTAAAGGGCAGAGTTCGGTGAATGCCGCTAAAGCCGCGCTCTCCACCTGGCGTCAGCAGCCCGATAAATTCTGGGCGCTGCATCAGCGGCTGATGGCGAAAAAAGGCTATCACGATGACGCCAGCATCGCCGCCGCGCAGAAGAAAACCGCCACCGATAGCGTGAATATTGATGACAAGACCATGGATTCGCTGAAGATGAACCTGATTTTGTCGCAGGTGCTGAATATTCAGGGCACCCCGGCGACCATCATCGGCGATCAGATGGTGGCTGGCGCGATCCCTGCTGATGAGCTGGAGGGGCTGGTGAAAGAACAGCTGGCGAAAGCCCGTGGCCAGTAAAATCAGGCGCTGGCTACGCGAGCTGGCGGTGTGGCTGCTGATTGGCGCGGCGGTGAGCCTGGCGGTGGATTATTTTCGCCAGCCCGCGCTGCCGCAAAACTTCAGCGCCACATCGCTGCAGACACTCGACGGCAGGACGCTGGATCTGAACGCTATGAGTCAGCAAAAGCCGCTGCTGCTGTACGTCTGGGCGACCTGGTGCGGAGTCTGTCGCTATACCACGCCGTCGGTGGCATCACTTGCCGCCGACGGCGGCAATGTGCTGACGGTAGCCCTGCGTTCCGGCGATAACGCCGCGCTGGAGAAGTGGCTGACCAGGAAGAAAATGGCGCTGCCGACGGTAAATGATCCGAGCGGCCAGCTGGCGCGGCAGTGGGATATCCAGGTAACGCCAACGCTGGTGGTCATTTCTCAAGGCGAGGTGAAGTCGGTTACCACCGGCTGGACCAGCAGTTGGGGAATGCGCCTGAGGCTGTGGCTGGCCTCCTGGTAGACCGTCAGGTTCCCCGCTCGCGTTGTTGGGTAGCCCGGATAAGGCGTAACCGCCATCCGGGAAGGTTTCCCCGGCTCGCGCTGCGCTCAGCCGGGCTACGGGTACGCATCGTTGGGTAGCCCGGATAAGGCGTAGCCGCTATCCGGGAAGGTTACCCGGCAAGCGCAGCGCCGCCGGGCAATAGACATCTACGGGTTATTTCCCGCCCGCCAGTTCGAGGAAGCTACCCGTCACATACGACGCTTTGTCGCTCAGCAGCCAGGCAATGGCCTGAGCGACCTCTTCCGGCTGGCCGCCGCGCTGCATCGGTAGCGAATTTTTTACCCGATCCACGCGTCCCGGTTCGCCGCCGGAAGCATGCATCTCGGTATAAATCAGCCCCGGACGCACGCCGTTGACTCGAATCCCTTGCGCCGCCACTTCCAGCGCCAGCCCGGTCGTCAGGGTATCTACCGCCCCTTTCGACGCGGCATAGTCAACGTACTCTCCCGGCGCGCCAAGGCGCGAGGCCGCCGACGAAACGTTAACTATCGCCCCGCCCTTGCCGCCATGGCGATGCGACATCCGTTTTACCGCCTCGCGACAGCAGAGGAAGTAGCCGGTGACGTTGGTGGCCAGCACGCGGTTAATACGCTCGGCGCTCAGGCTCTCCACCGTACATTGGGTAAACAGGATCCCGGCGTTGTTGACCAACGCCGTCAGCGGTTCGCCCATACGGTCAATCGCCTCAAACATCGCCATCACCTGCGCTTCATCGCTGATATCCGCCCGCAGCGCCGTGGCTTTGCCGCCAGATTCAACTATGGTATTGACCACTTCGGTGGCGGCTTTAATGTTGTGATGGTAATTGACCGCGACGGTATACCCTTCCTGCGCCAACAGCAGCGCCGTCGCCCGGCCTATGCCGCGGCTCGCGCCGCTAATCAGAGCTATCGCCATACCTTCCCTCCAAAAAATAAAGGCGCCGCAGCGCCTTTAAAAGTTTAGCTAATTCGCCACTTACTGGTATTCGCTCATCGGTACGCAGGAGCAGAACAGGTTACGGTCGCCGTATACGTCATCCAGGCGTTTCACCGTTGGCCAGTACTTGTTATGCAACCCAGCCGGGAATACCGCCAGCTCACGGCTGTACGGATGGTTCCACTCGCTCACCAGCTCGCCCTGGGTGTGCGGCGCGTTCACCAGCGGGTTATCTTCCAGCGGCCATTCACCGGCTTTAACGCGATCGATTTCCGCGCGAATCGCCAGCATGGCGTCAATAAAGCGGTCCAGTTCTACCTTGCTTTCCGATTCCGTCGGCTCAACCATCAACGTCCCGGCGACCGGGAAGGACATGGTCGGCGCATGGAAACCAAAGTCGATCAGGCGTTTAGCAATATCCAGCTCGCTAATGCCGGTCTCTTCTTTCAGCGGACGAATATCGAGAATACATTCGTGCGCCACGCGACCGTCGCGGCCGGTATAGAGCACCGGGTAAGCATCTTTCAGCCGGGTAGCGATATAGTTGGCGTTGAGAATCGCGTTCTGGCTCGCCTGCTTCAGGCCTTCCGCGCCCATCATGCGGATATACATCCAGCTGATCGGCAGAATGGAAGCGCTGCCGAAAGGCGCGGCGGAAACCGCGCCCTGACGGGTCAGCATGCCTTCAATCTGTACCACGCTGTGGCCCGGTACAAACGGCGCCAGGTGCGCTTTCACGCCGATAGGGCCCATACCCGGACCGCCACCGCCGTGCGGAATGCAGAAGGTTTTATGCAGGTTGAGGTGCGAAACGTCAGCGCCGATAAAGCCCGGAGAAGTGATCCCGACCTGGGCGTTCATGTTGGCGCCGTCGAGATAAACCTGGCCGCCGAACTGATGCACTATCTCGCACACTTCACGGATGGTCTCTTCATACACGCCGTGGGTCGACGGATAGGTGACCATGATGCAGGAGAGATTCGCCCCTGCCTGCTCTGCTTTTTCACGCAGATCGGCAAGATCGATGTTGCCGTTTTTATCGCAGGCAACGACCACTACCTGCATACCCGCCATCTGCGCGGAAGCCGGGTTAGTGCCGTGCGCAGAGCTTGGGATCAGGCAGATATCGCGATGGCCTTCGTTGCGGCTCTCGTGATAGTGGCGAATCGCCAGCAGGCCAGCATACTCGCCCTGCGCGCCGGAGTTCGGCTGCATACAGACGGCGTCATAGCCGGTCAGTTTCACCAGCCAGTCTGAAAGCTGAGCGATCATCTGATGATAACCTTCCGCCTGCTCGACCGGGCAGAACGGGTGCAGCTCGGCAAATTCCGGCCAGGTGATCGGGATCATCTCCGCCGCGGCGTTCAGTTTCATGGTGCAGGAGCCCAGCGGGATCATCGCCTGGTTCAGCGCCAGATCTTTACGCTCCAGCGCGTGCATATAGCGCATCATCTCGGTTTCGCTATGGTAGCGGTTAAACACCGGATGGGTGAGGATCGCATCGTCGCGCAGCATCGCCGCCGGGATCGAACGGCTATCCAGCGCCACGTCTTTATCCAGGGTATCGATATCCAGACCGTGATCGTCGCCAACGATGGCGCGGAACAGGTTCAGCACATCTTCGCGGGTGGTCGCTTCATCGAGCGTAATGCCAACCGCGCCGTGAATATCGCTACGCAGGTTAATCTGCAGCGCTTCGGCACGCGCCAGCACCGCGGCTTTATCCGCCACTTCGACGCAAAGGGTGTCGAAGTAGTGAGCATGGCGCAGCTTCAGCCCTTTCTTCTTCAGGCCGTCGGCCAGAATGTCGGTCAGGCGATGAATGCGGCCAGCGATACGTTTCAGGCCCGCCGGGCCGTGGAATACCGCGTACAGGCTGGCGATGTTGGCCAGCAGAACCTGCGAGGTACAAATGTTGGAGTTCGCTTTCTCGCGGCGGATATGCTGCTCGCGAGTCTGCATCGCCATGCGCAGCGCGGTATTACCCGCCGCATCTTTCGATACGCCGATAATACGGCCCGGCATGGAGCGTTTGAATTCATCTTTCGCCGCGAAGAAGGCCGCGTGCGGGCCGCCATAGCCCATCGGCACGCCGAAACGTTGAGCGGAACCGAAGACAATATCGGCGCCCTGCTTCCCCGGCGCCGTCAGCAGCACCAGCGCCATAAAGTCGGCGGCGACGCTGACAATCACTTTGCGCGCTTTCAGCTCGGCGATCAGTTTACTGTAATCGTGGATTTCACCGGTGGTGCCAACCTGCTGCAGCAGCACGCCAAAAACATCCTGGTGATCGAGCACTTTGTCGGCGTCATCGACAATCACGTCGAAGCCAAAGGTTTCCGCACGGGTGCGAACCACATCCAGGGTTTGTGGATGAACGTCGGCGGCAACGAAGAAGCGGTTGGCGTTCTTCAGTTTGCTCACGCGTTTGGCCATCGCCATCGCTTCGGCGGCGGCGGTGGCTTCATCAAGCAGCGAAGCGGAAGCGATATCCAACCCGGTCAGATCCAGAGTGACCTGCTGGAAGTTGAGCAGCGATTCCAGACGGCCCTGGGATACTTCCGGTTGGTAAGGGGTATAGGCGGTGTACCAGCCCGGGTTTTCCAGCATGTTGCGCTGAATGACCGGCGGCAGTTGCACGGCGGTGTAGCCCATGCCGATGTAAGACTTGAAGCGCTTGTTGCGACCGGCGATCGCCTTCAGCTCCGCCAGCGCGGCGAATTCGGTAGTCGCGTCGCCCACCTGCGGTGGGGTCGCCAGCTGGATATCCTGCGGCACAATCTGGCCGATCAGGGCGTTAAGCGAATCCGCGCCGACGGTCTTCAGCATCTCTTGCTGCTGCTGAGCGTCCGAGCCAATGTGACGTTCAATAAAGGCGTCGCGGTTTTCAAGCTGACTTAAAGTCTGAGTCATGAGCGATGGTTCCTGAAACGTGCGGTGAATCGTGATTGTCTCTACTTACCTGAATTGCCCGGTGGCGCTAGCGCTTACCGGGCCTACAAAGTTCGTAGGCCGGATAAGCGCAGCGCCATCCGGCACACATTTATTCGTCTTCTAACAGAGCTTCATACGCGGCGGCATCCAGCAGCGCGGCAACCTGCGCTTCGTCGCTGGCTTTGATTTTGAAGATCCAACCGTCGCTATACGGGTCGCTGTTGACCAGTTCCGGAGAGTCGTTCAGCTCTTCGTTGACGGCAACGATTTCACCGCTAATCGGCGCGTAGATATCGGAAGCCGCTTTCACGGATTCGGCAACGGCGCAATCGGCGCCCGCTTCAACGGTGGCGCCCACTTCCGGCAGGTCAACGAAAACCATGTCGCCAAGCAGCTCCTGCGCGTGCTCGGTGATCCCGACGGTATAGGTGCCGTCCGCTTCTTTACGCAGCCACTCGTGTTCTTTGCTGTATTTCAGTTCTGCTGGTACGTTGCTCATCAATTCATCTCCAAAAAAGGGAAATCACACAATGGCTTTGCCATTGCGTACAAAACCAGGTTTAGTCACTTTTACCGGCATTTCACGGTTACGAATTTGCACCACCGCGGTGTCGCCAATCCCGGCCGGTACGCGAGCCAGCGCGATGCTGTAGCCCAGCGTCGGCGAGAAGGTGCCGCTGGTGATAATGCCTTCTTTTTGATTACCGTCGCTATCGGTAAAACGTACCGGCAGGCCGCCGCGCAGGACGCCTTTCTCGGTCATCACCAGGCCAACCAACTGCTCGGTGCCTTTTTCGCGCTGCATTTCCAGCGCTTCGCGGCCGATGAAGTTACGATCGGCGGGCTCCCAGGCGATAGTCCAGCCCATGTTCGCCGCCAGCGGCGAGACGCCTTCGTCCATCTCCTGGCCGTACAGATTCATCCCGGCTTCCAGGCGCAGGGTGTCGCGCGCGCCAAGACCGCAAGGCTTAACGCCGGCGTCCAGCAGACCGCGCCAGAAATCCGCCGCCTGCTCGTTCGGCATAGCGATTTCATAACCCGCTTCGCCGGTATAACCGGTGGTGGCGATAAACAGGTCGCCGGCCTGTACGCCGAAGAACGGCTTCATGCCTTCCACGGCCTGGCGCTGAGCGTCGGTGAACAGCGTCGCCGCCTTCGCTTTCGCCTGCGGGCCCTGCACCGCGATCAGCGACAGATCGTCGCGAACGGTAATTTCAAGACCGTAAGGTTCGGCTTGTTCGGAAATCCAGGCGAGGTCTTTTTCACGAGTGGCGGAGTTAACAACGAGGCGGAAATAATCTTCAGAAAGGAAATAAACAATCAGGTCATCGATGACGCCGGCGGAAGCGGTTAGCATGCCGGTGTAGAGCGCTTTGCCTGGGGTGGTAAGCTTCGCCACATCGTTTGCCAGCAAATAGCGCAAGAACTCTCTGATCCGGCTGCCGTGGAAATCGACGATGGTCATATGCGACACATCGAACATCCCTGCATCGCCGCGCACCGCGTGGTGCTCATCAATCTGGGACCCGTAATGCAGCGGCATCATCCAGCCATGGAAATCCACCATGCGAGCGCCGCACAGCGTGTGTTGTTCATACAACGGAGTCTGTTGAGCCATCTTTTCCTCATCGAATAAAACGGAACCAGCCACGATATTGTCGGCGATTTTGCGCCACGAAATCCGGCGACGGCACCGCTTACGGACACCGACGCAAACGTTCTCTTTTGCCTGAACTTACCACCGAACCCGGTGCTAAACCATAAGGTAAATCAGGACATCACATTAGCTTATGACCAAAGCGCGCCGAAAAGCCTACAGAGTTATTGACTGGAAAAAAGCGATTTGTGCCACATAAAATTAACATAATGAGCAAACCAGTCAGGTGATGATGGTGTTTTATGCGATTTTATGGGCCTAATTTCTTTAACAAAAAAAAGAGCACATTAATAAAACTAATGCGAAAAAAGAGGTGAAATTAGAATATTTCAAATGAGAGAGAAAACCCGGCACGCAGGCCGGGTAAAAGAAGTGTGACGGGGTTAACGTAACCAGGCGGGGAGATCGTTGAGGCCCATGGCCTGGCGAATCAACTGTGGTTTTACGCCAGGCAGCGAATCGGCCAGTTTGAGCCCCATATCGCGGAGGAGTTTCTTCGCCGGATGGCTGCCGGAAAACATTTCGCGGAACCCCTGCATACCCGCCAGCATCAGCGCGGCACTGTGCTTGCGGCTGCGCTCATAGCGGCGCAGGTACAAATGCTGACCGATATCTTTACCCTGCGCATGCAGGCGCTTCAGCTCGTCGATAAGCTCGGCGGCGTCCATAAAGCCAAGGTTCACCCCCTGCCCGGCCAGCGGATGAATAGTGTGGGCGGCATCGCCAACCAGCGCCAGACGATGGGCGGCGAACTGACGCGCGTAGCGTCCGGTCAGCGGGAAAACCTGCCGATCGCTTTCAAGCTGGCAAAGGCCAAGGCGATTATCAAAAGCGATGTTCAGCGCCTGGTTAAACGCGGCTGCATCGGCCTGCTGCATTCGCTGCGCCTCCTCCGGCGACAGCGACCAGACGATCGAGCACAGATGCGGATCGCTAAGCGGCAGGAAGGCCAGAATGCCTTCACCGTGGAACGCCTGACGCGCCACGGCCTGATGCGGCTCGGTGGTACGTATCGTCGCCACCAGCGCATGATGGCGATAGTCCCAGAAGGTCAGCGGAATATCGGCTTTATTACGCAGCCACGAATTGGCGCCATCGGCGCCGACCACCAGCCGCGCGGTCAGCATGCTGCCGTCCTGCAGGCTCAGAAAGGCTTCGTTTTCGCCCCACGCTACCTGCTGCAGTTGCGCAGGCGCCAGCAGGGTAACGTCAGCACAGCGCTGCGCCTTCTGCCACAGCGCGTGATGCACCACGGCATTTTCAATAATATGGCCCAGATGGCTAAAGCCCATGCTCTGGTCATCGAAGCTAATGCGGCCAAAGCTATCTTTGTCCCACACTTCCATGCCGTGATAGCAGCTGGCGCGCTGGGCGATGATTTCGCTCCAGACGCCCAGCTTATCCAGTAACTTTTCGCTGGCGGCATTAATAGCCGAAACGCGCAGCGCCGGCGGCGCATCGGCGTCAAGAGGCTGCGGCGCCGCTTGTTCCAGCACCGCGACGCGCAGGCCGCTGCCCTGTAAACCACAGGCTACCGCCAGTCCCACCATTCCGCCGCCAACAATGGCAACATCAACACTTTGCACGTTCTACTCCTTAACGGGGAACCCAACCGAGGGTACGCTGCGCCAGCGCATCGCGCGCCGGGGTAAATAATTCCATCGCCATCAGACCGACGTTGCGCCCCGCCACCAGCGGCGCCCAACGGTTGGCAAAGAGATGCACCAGCCCATCGGTCACGCCGATGGTGGCGGCTTTATCATCCGCTCGCCGCGCCTGGTAGCGGCACAGCAGAGAATAATTGCCCACATCCTCGCCGAGCGCATGGGCGTCGGCAAGCATTTCAGCCAGGCTCATCACGTCGCGCAGACCGAGATTAAAGCCCTGCCCGGCGATCGGGTGTAATGTCTGCGCCGCGTTGCCGACCAGCGCCAGACGGTGCGACACCGAACGGATAGCGGTGGTTAACGCCAGCGGATAAACACTACGCTTACCGGCATGGGTAATGCGCCCCAGCCGCCAGCCGAACGCCTGCTGTAATTGTTGGCAAAAACGTTCGTCAGACCAGCTCAGCACCTCATCGCGCCGCGACTGCGGATGGCACCACACCAGCGAACAGCGCCCTTGCGACATCGGCAGCATCGCCAGCGGACCGTGCTCGGTAAAGCGCTCGAAGGCGCGGCCTTCGTGCGGCAACGCGGTGCTAACGTTGGCGATAATCGCCAGTTGCTCATAGGGCTGCTGCTGCCAGCTAATGCCGCAGCGGGCGCCCAGCGACGAACGCGAACCATCTGCCGCCACCAGCAGCTTACCGTTGATCGTTTCGCCGCTATCGAGGGTGAGGCTGACGCTATCCTGGCTGCGGTTGACCGCTTCCACTTTCGCCGGACAGTGCAGGGTGACGCCCGGCGCCTCGCGCAGCAGGCTAAACAGCCGCTGGCCGACATCGTGGAGTTCAACCACCTGCCCCAGTGCCGACAGGCCGTAATCGGCCGCCGCCAGGTTTACAAACCCGGCATGGCCGCGGTCACTGACGTGTACCCGCTGGATAGGCGTCGCTCGTTTAGCAAGGTTCTGCCAGATACCGATGCGCGCCAGCTGCTGGCAGGTGCCCGCAGCGAGGGCGATCGCCCGATCGTCAAAACCTGGGTGGCGTGACGACGCCGGATCCTGCGCTTCAATCAGATGAACCGGCAGCGCGCCGCCGGTCATACGGGAGATGGCCAGCGCGAGCGTCGCGCCGGTCATCCCGCCGCCGACAATCAGCACGCTCATGACTGGCGCGCCGCCGCCATCAGCGCCTCGATCTCATCCGCCTTCTTCACCACGCTGGCGGTGAGATTTTCGTTGCCATCTTCGGTAATCACGATGTCATCTTCAATACGAATGCCGATGCCGCGATATTGTGCCGGTACGTCGGCGTCGGTGGCGATATACAGCCCCGGCTCGACGGTCAACACCATTCCCGGTTCCAGCACGCGCGAACGGTCGGTGTCGTAATTACCGACATCGTGCACATCCAGACCCAACCAGTGGCTCAGGCCATGCATGAAGTAAGGGCGGTGGGCGTTGTTGGCGATAAGCTCGTCAATCTCGCCTTTCAGGATCCCCAGCCGCACCAGGCCGGTAATCATAATGCGCACCACTTCCTGATTAACCTCATAAATGGAGGTACCCGGACGATACAGCTCCAGCGCGGTTTCCAGCGATTCCAGCACGATGTCGTAGATTTCACGCTGCGGTTTGCTGAATTTACCGTTAACCGGGAAGGTGCGGGTGATATCGCCCGCATAGCCGCGGTATTCACAGCCGGCGTCAATCAGCACTAAATCGCCATCACGCAGTTCGGATTCGTTTTCGGTGTAGTGCAGGATGCAGGCGTTTTCGCCGCCGCCAACGATGGTGTTATAAGACGGGAAACGCGCGCCATGGCGGTTGAATTCGTGGAGAATTTCGCCTTCCAGCTGATATTCGAACATGCCCGGGCGGCATTTTTCCATCGCCCGGGTATGGGCAAGGGCGGAAATTTCACCGGCGCGGCGCATCACTTCCAGCTCTTCCGCGGATTTAAACAGGCGCATTTCATGCACCACAGGCCGCCAGTCGATGACGGAGTTCGGCGCCTGCAGGTTCTGACGTGAACCTTTACGCAGTTTTTCGAGGGCGTTAAACACAATTTCATCGGCATAGGCATATTCGCCCTGGGCAAAATAGATAGCGTCCAGGCCGTTGAGCAGTTGATACAGCTGCTGGTTGATTTCGCTAAACGCCAGCGCGCGATCGACGCCGAGTTTACCCGGCGCGGCATCCTGGCCCAGACGGCGGCCAAACCAGATTTCCGCCGTCAGATCGCGAACGCGGTTAAACAGCACGCTATGATTGTGCGTTTCATCGCTTTTGATCAGCACCAGCAGCGCTTCCGGTTCGTTGAAGCCGGTGAAGTACCAAAAATCGCTGTTCTGCCGGTAGGGATATTCCGAATCTGCGCTGCGTACCGCTTCCGGCGCGGCAAAAATCAGCGCCGCGCTGCCCGGCTGCATCTGCGCCAATAATGCCTGGCGACGAGAAAGAAACTCCTGCTGTGTCATGACGCCCCCTGAATGTCGTTTTTATTTAGTGTAACGTTGGCTTGCGTACTTCCGGTGCGGTTGGCTGCTGGCGCGCGAAGGTATCGTGGCACAGTAACGCGGCGACGCGTACGTACTCAATAATCTCTTCGAGAGACATTTCCAGCTCTTCCTGGTCTTCATCTTCGTCGTAGCCGAGTTGCGCAATGTTACGCAGATCATCGATGGCTTCGCCGGTCTCATCCTTCACTTTATCCAGCTTCGGCTGGGTCACGCCAAGGCCGAGCAGGAAATGGTTTACCCAGCCCGCCAGCGCGTCGGCGCGGTCGAAAACGCTGACGTTGTCGCCTTCCGGCATATACAGCTGGAACAGGAAACCATCATCTTCCAGCGAATCGCTGGTGGCGGAATGCATGCTACGCAGCGCCTGGGCCAGTTCATGACCAAAGGCAAGGCCTTCGTTGGTCAGGTCATGCACCAGGGGCTGCCAGCTGCTGTCGGTGTTGCCGCCGCAAAGGATGCCGCTTATCAAACCGTGCATTTCGGCCGGGGTTAATCCCACCCCTTGTTGGTTCAGTAACTGGTCTACATCGTTGTAACCAGGCATTTCGTTCTGTATAGACATGCGCATTCGTCATCGTTGGGAGGAATATTCATGATATGCTACCACTTTGGACCCTGGTGAACCAGAAAAGGGCTTGTATCCCCGCACCAGGGTAGCTATAGTGTCGCCCCTTCGCAGAGCCGGGCTCGGACGTGAAGGCAGCGCAGTCAATCAGCAGGAAGGTGGCATGTCTGCACAACCCGTAGATCTCCAAATTTTTGGCCGTTCACTGCGAGTGAATTGCCCGCCTGAACAAAGGGATGCCCTGAATCAGGCAGCTGAAGACCTTAATCAGCGGTTGCAAGATTTAAAAGAACGCACTAGAGTCACAAATACTGAGCAGCTGGTCTTCATCGCCGCGTTGAACATCAGCTATGAGTTGACTCAGGAAAAAGCGAAGACCCGCGACTACGCCTCCAGTATGGAACAGCGCATTCGCATGCTTCAGCAGACCATCGAACAGGCATTGCTTGAGCAAGGTCGCATAAGCGAAAGACCGGGGTCGAAGTTTGAATAACACTTTGTCGTTAACTGTGTTAGAGTAATCGCAAGAACAAAATTTCTCTGAGATGTTTGCAAGCGGGCCAGTCCCCTGAGCCGATATTTCATACCACAAGAATGTGGCGCTCCACGGTTGGTGAGCATGCTCGGTTCGCCCGAGAAGCCTTAAAACTGTGACGACGCATTCACCTTGAACCAAGGGTTCAAGGGTTACAGCCTGCGGCGGCATCTCGGAGATTCCCTTCTTAAGTTCGCATTATCCCCTCAACGTTGTTTTCGGCCTGTGCCGCCCTGTATTACACTTTCCCGTATCGTTTCGCCTGCTCGTAATGAGACCAGCATGACTATACAGCCCGATATCCCGCTCTCCAGACAGCAAATTCGCCAGCAGATCCGCGAGCGTAGACGCGCGCTTAGCGCCGAACAGCAGCAGCGCTTCGCCCTGCAGGCCGCTGAACGAATGATGGCGTATCCGCCCGTCGTTCTCGCTCATACCGTGGCGCTGTTCCTCTCCTTCGACGGCGAGCTGGACACCCAACCGCTGATTGAGCAATTGTGGCGGGCGGGCAAGCGGGTTTATCTGCCGGTACTGCATCCGTTTAGCCCCGGTAATCTGCTGTTTTTACATTACCATCCGCAAAGCCAGCTGATTTTCAATCGCCTGAAGATTTACGAACCCAGGCTCGACGTGCGCGATGTCCTGCCGCTGGCCGAGCTCGATGTGTTGATTACCCCGCTGGTCGCCTTCGATGCCAGCGGTCAACGCCTGGGGATGGGCGGCGGTTTCTATGATCGTACTTTACAGAACTGGCGGCAGTATCGCCTGCAGCCGGTAGGCTACGCCCACGACTGCCAGCAGGTGGATACGCTGCCGAGCGAACAGTGGGATATACCGCTGCCGGCGGTGATTACGCCAGGTAAAACCTGGCGCTGGTAGAAAGTGATGTGGGTTCGAGAATTGCGCCCGGAAGGCGTTAAAAAAATACGGGCAGGTATGCGACCTGCCCGTGAGGCAACAACAAATTAGTACAGCAGACGGGCGCGGATGGTGCCCGGGATCGCTTTCATCGCCAGCAGCGCCTGCTGCGCGACGTCGCCATCGGCTTCGATATCAATTACCACATAGCCCATCTGCGGAGTCGTTTGCAGATACTGGGCGGCGATGTTGATGTTCTGCGCGGCGAAAATCTGGTTAAGCGCCGTCAGGATGCCCGGGCGGTTTTCATGAATATGCAGCAGACGGCGTCCGCCGTGCAGCGGCAGAGAAACCTCCGGGAAGTTCACCGCCGACAGCGTAGAACCGTTATCGGAATACTTCGCCAGCTTGCCTGCCACTTCCAGACCAATGTTTTCCTGCGCTTCCTGAGTTGAACCGCCGATATGCGGCGTCAGGATCACGTTATCGAATTCGCACAGCGGAGAGTTAAACGGATCGCTGTTGGTCGCCGGCTCCGTCGGGAAGACGTCAATGGCCGCGCCGGCCAGGTGTTTACGCGACAGCGCATCGCACAGCGCCGGGATATCGACCACCGTGCCGCGAGAGGCGTTGATCAGCAGCGCGCCCGGCTTCATCAGCGCCAGTTCTTCCGGCCCCATCATGTTTTTGGTGGAGGCGTTTTCCGGCACGTGCAGGCTAACGACATCGCTCATGTTCAGCAGGTCGGAGAGATGCTGAACCTGCGTGGCGTTGCCCAGCGGCAGTTTGTTTTCGATATCATAAAAATAGACGTGCATCCCCAGTGATTCCGCCAGAATGCCGAGCTGGGTGCCGATATGGCCGTAACCGATAATCCCCAGTTTTTTGCCGCGCGCTTCAAAGCTGCCTACCGCCTGCTTATTCCACACGCCGCGATGGGCCTTGGCGTTAGCTTCCGGCACGCCGCGCAGCATCAGCAGCAGCTCGCCGATGACCAGCTCAGCCACCGAACGGGTGTTCGAGAACGGGGCGTTAAATACCGGGATACCGCGCTTTGCCGCCGCATCCAGATCGACCTGATTGGTGCCGATACAGAAGCAGCCCACCGCCACCAGTTTTTCCGCCGCGGCGAAGATCTCTTCAGTCAGATGAGTACGGGAACGCAGGCCGATAAAATGGGCATCACGGATCGACGCTTTCAGCTCTTCAGTATCGAGCGCGCCTTTGTGAAATTCGATGTTGGTGTAACCTGCCGCACGAAGGTTATCGATTGCTTTCTGATGCACGCCTTCAACGAGCAGAAATTTAATCTTGTCTTTTTCCAGTGATACCTTAGCCATTTCCCCGTCCTGTTTTTATTGGTACTGATGTCGTGCTGAACAAAAACTCTTCCAGCAACATATCAAAAAAAACTATCGCGGCAATATGAACGTTTGCCTCGCCGACCTGAAGAAATATCACGTTGAAGCAAAAGACAGGACAAAACACCAGAAAGAGAATAGATGGCAGATTGTTACTCAGAAAGGTTACGTAAATGTGACACAAGTCACCAAATTAAGGCCATAGAAAAAAATTTAGGGGGAAGCGCGAAACTTCCCCCCGATCGTCTTATTTGTTGACGATGGTCTTCACGCCGTCGGCGGTACCGATCAGCGCCACGTCGGCGCCGCGGTTGGCGAACAACCCGACGGTCACCACGCCCGGGATACCGTTAATGGCGTTTTCCAGCGCGATAGCGTCAAGAATTTCCAGGCCGTATACATCGAGGATCACGTTGCCGTTATCCGTCACCACGCCCTGACGATATTCCGGGCGGCCGCCCAGTTTCACCAGTTGACGCGCGACGGCGCTACGCGCCATTGGGATCACTTCCACCGGCAGCGGGAAGTTGCCGAGGATATCAACCTGCTTAGAGGCGTCGGCGATACAGATAAACTTATCGGCAACCGAGGCGATGATCTTTTCGCGGGTCAGCGCCGCGCCGCCGCCTTTGATCATCTGCATGTGGCCGTTAATTTCATCCGCGCCGTCAACGTAGATGCCGAGGCGGTCAACGGAGTTAAGGTCGAATACCGGGATACCGAGGCTTTTCAGCTTCTCGGTGGAGGCGTCGGAGCTGGAGACCGCGCCTTCGATCTGCCCTTTCATGGTCCCAAGCGCATCAATAAAATGCGCCGCCGTGGAGCCGGTGCCGACACCGACAATGGTGCCCGGTTGTACATATTGCAGCGCTGCCCAGCCGACTGCTTTTTTCAGTTCATCCTGCGTCATGATTATCGTCCGAGATGTGAATACTTACCGCGCATTATAGAACATCGGCGGATGAAATGTCCCTGCGATGGCGATCACACATCTGAGCAGACCATTTTCGTCTTTATCAAAAACAAATTTATGTCATAGTGCGGGTTAACGAAAAGTTATGGGGGTACGCCAGAATAATGAAACGACCGGACTACAGAACATTACAAGCGCTGGATGCGGTGATTAGGGAACGTGGGTTTGAGCGCGCCGCGCAGAAGCTATGCATTACACAGTCCGCCGTCTCACAGCGTATCAAACAGCTGGAAAACATGTTTGGCCAACCGCTGCTGGTGCGTACCGTACCGCCGCGCCCGACCGAGCAGGGGCAAAAACTGTTGGCTCTGCTGCGCCAGGTTGAGCTGCTGGAAGAAGAGTGGCTGGGCGATGAGCAGACCGGCTCCACGCCGCTGCTGCTGTCGTTGGCGGTCAACGCCGACAGTCTGGCGACCTGGCTGCTGCCGGCGCTGGCCAACGTGCTATCCGACTCCCCTATTCGCCTCAATCTGCAGGTTGAAGATGAAACCCGCACCCAGGAGCGCTTGCGCCGTGGGGAAGTGGTCGGCGCGGTGAGTATTCAGCCGCAGGCGCTGCCAAGCTGCCTGGTCGATCAACTCGGCGCGCTCGATTACCTGTTCGTCGCCTCGAAGGAGTTTGCGCAACGCTATTTCCCTAACGGGGTAACGCGTTCTGCGCTGCTGAAAGCGCCGGTGGTCGCCTTCGATCATCTCGACGATATGCACCAGGCGTTCCTGCAGCAAAACTTCGACCTGCCGCCGGGCAGCGTGCCCTGCCATATCGTCAACTCGTCGGAGGCCTTCGTGCAGCTGGCGCGTCAGGGCACCACCTGCTGTATGATCCCGCATCTGCAGATCGAGAAAGAGCTGAAGAGCGGCGAGCTTATCGACCTGACGCCGGGGCTGTTCCAGCGCCGGATGCTCTACTGGCACCGCTTTGCGCCGGAAAGCCGCATGATGCGCCGGGTGACCGATGCGCTTATTGATTACGGCCACAAGGTGCTGCGCCAGGATTAAACGGCGGGCATAAAAAAAGCCACTTCAGTGAAGTGGCTTTTTTGTCGCTACGGCTTACTGAGCCGGTTTCGGCGCTTCAGCTGGTTTTGCCGGCGCGGCAGGCGCGGCGGCCTGTGCTGGCTGCAGTTCAAAGACCACGTCAACCTGATCATCAAACTGGATGGTCGCCTGCTCGTAGGTTTCCTGCGCGGAGACCGGCGCGGCGTCAGCCGCTTTCATCATGCGAACCATCGGGCTCGGCTGATAGTTGGAAACATGGTAACGCACGCTATAGACCGGACCCAGCTTGCTGTGGAAGCCAGCAGCCAGTTCCTGCGCCTGATGTACCGCATCATCAATAGCCGCTTTACGCGCTTTATCTTTATAGGCGTCAGGTTGCGCAACGCCCAGCGATACGGAACGAATTTCATTCAGCCCCGCTTTCAGCGCGCCGTCCAGCAGGCCATTCAGCTTATCGAGCTGACGCAGGGTTACTTCGACGGTACGCACCGCGCGATAGCCTTTGAGGATGCTTTTGCCGTTCTGATAGTCGTAATCAGGTTGGGTACGCAGGTTTGCCGAGCTGATATCCTTTTTGGCAATGCCGCTCTTTTCGAGGAAAGAGAGATATTGCGCAACGCGATCGTCAGCCTGTTTTTTTGCCGATGCCGCATCTTTTGCCGCGACGTTAACTTCAATCGCCAGAGTGGCGATATCCGGAACCGCTGCAACGCTTGCTGTGCCTGAAGTCACAATGTGCGGGCCATCCGGCAATTCACTTGCCTGCGCCGCCATAGTGCTGAATCCGAGTGCTGCCGCCAGGGCTAAGACTTTTAACTTCACTGTCGTTTCTCCATCTTGCTTAGGTCGCCCATTTTAAGGACGCATGCCAGCTAGCTTAGCGCTTACGCGCGGAAAGTCCATCGGACTAAGCCTGGTTGATGAGCATCTGTATATGTTGCAGGCCATCTTTTGCCAACTGCAGGGCGATAAACCACATCACCAGCCCGACAAGCACGTTGATGATTCGCTGCGCCCGCGCGGTACGTAAACGCGGCGCCAGCCACGCGGCCAGCAGCGCCAGGCCGAAGAACCATAAGAATGACGCGCTAATCGTCCCCAGCGCGAACCAGCGTTTGGGCTCGACCGCCAGCTGTCCGCCGAGGCTTCCGAGCACCACAAAGGTATCGAGATAAACATGAGGATTAAGCCAGGTCACCGCCAGCATGGTGACGATGATTTTCCAGCGCCCCTGCTTCATGACCTCGGCGCTGGCCAGCTCGAGATTATTGCTCATCGCCGTTTTCAAGGCGCCGAAGCCGTACCATAACAGGAAAGCGACGCCGCCCCAGGTGACCAGCGCCAGCAGCCACGGCGACTGCATCAGCAGCGCGCTACCGCCGAAAATTCCGGCGCAGATCAACGCCAGATCGCTAAGCGCGCACAACAGCGCAATCATTAAATGATACTGGCGGCGGATCCCCTGATTCATCACGAAAGCGTTTTGCGGCCCGAGCGGCAGGATCATCGCCGCGCCCAGCGCAAGCCCTTGAAAGTAATAAGATAGCATCGTTTTATTTTCCGGTTTCATCGTTAATGCCGGAGAATATAGCGCGCCGTCAACATTAGCGGAAATTGATAATTTTAATCATTAATAAGCAAAGCTAATATACAAAGACAAAAAAAGACCGGCAGTGCCGGTCTTGCACCATTGCTGGAAAAAATTACTGCGCTTTTTCCTGCTGATTCACCATGTGTACGTCCATCTGCGGATACGGGAAGCTGATGCCGTTGGCGTCGAAATCGCGCTTAATGCGCTCCAGCACGTCCCAGTAGACGTTTTGCAGGTCGCTGCTTTTGCTCCATACGCGAACCACGAAGTTTACCGAAGAGGCGCCCAGTTCGTTAAGACGAACGGTCATTTCGCGATCGCGCAGAATGCGGTCGTCGGATTCGATAATCGCGGTCAGCAGTTGTTTCACCTTATCGATATCGGCATCGTAGGAGACGCCGATAATAAACTCATTACGGCGCGCCGGCTCACGGGAGAAGTTAATGATATTGCCAGCGATG
Source organism: Klebsiella sp. CN_Kp104 (assembly GCF_040064515.1). Taxonomy (NCBI): domain Bacteria; kingdom Pseudomonadati; phylum Pseudomonadota; class Gammaproteobacteria; order Enterobacterales; family Enterobacteriaceae; genus Klebsiella; species Klebsiella sp. CN_Kp104. The sequence goes on from NZ_JBEAII010000029.1 coordinate 72,083, forward strand.
ATTTTGCCGTTCGGCACCACCACGATTTTGCCATCGACGGTACGCAGAGTAGTGGAGAAAATCTGCACGTTCTGCACGGTGCCCGCGATGCCGCCGAGATCGACATATTCACCGGCGCGGAACGGGCGGAACATCACCAGCAGCACGCCTGCGGCAAGGTTCGACAACGACCCCTGCAGCGCCAGACCCACGGCCAAACCGGCGGCGCCCAGCACGGCAATCACTGAGGCAGTCTGCACGCCAACGCGGCCCAGAGCGGCAATCAGCGTAAAAGCGATAATCGCATAGCGCACCAGCGCAGAGAGAAAATCGGCGACAGTTGCGTCGATCTTACGCGCCAGCATCAGGCGGTTGACGGTGTTAGAAACGATGCGCGCCACGATCATCCCGATGATCAGGATAACGATAGCGGCAACGATGTTGACGGCATAGCTCAGCAGCAACTCCTGGTTGCGCGCCAGCCAGGTCCCGGCATGGTTGATGCTATCGACAACGTTCAAATCTTCCATTTAGTAATCCTTGGGTCATATCAAAAAAAAGCAAATGAGATCATTCTCACGAAAATGACCTTTTAAAGGTAAACAAAAACCACCGAAGATGCCATTTCTCAATCTGATCCAGTTGAAACTAACGCAGCATTACGCTTGCGCAGGACAATCCACCATCCGCAAAAAACCGCTGACTAATGCCTCTTTGCGCTCGAACGCCCTGGCGATTTCACTGACAACTTTACCGCTGCCGGCATTCTTCCAGGCAACGGAGAGCGGCGAAGGCTGGCGGGGGTTGGCGACCGCACGGGCCACCAGCGCGCCGGACTCCAGGTAAGCGCGGCACATTCTTTCTGGCAAAAAGCCGACCCCCAGACCGCTAAGATGGCAGGCCAACTTGGTGCTGAGATCCGGAACCTTGATCTCTTTTTGCCCATTGAGCAGCCAGGCGACACGACGCGTCAGAGTCCGCGACGTATCCTCAATGTTAATTGCCGGATAGCGGCGTAGCGCGTCGTCGGAGAGTACCGCCGCGGGGTGACTGGCAAGGGGATGATTCTGCGCCACCACAAACTGCCAGCGAATATCGCCGAGCGGCAATAAAGAGATATTGTTGGACAGGGATTCCGAGCCGGTGACGCCAATCGCCAGCTGGAAATCGTCGTATAGCAAAGAGTCCCAGACCCCCATATAGACCTGGCGGGAAAGCTGAAAGCGGGTAAAGGGAAACTGCTGATGTAGCCAGGTCAGAAGATCCGCGGCGCTTTGCGGCTGATACAGAAGATTATTGATAACGATATTAACCTGTCTTTCGACGCCGGCATTAATCTGCTGGAGTTCATCGGGCATCACGTCCAGCCAGTTCAACCACTGCCGACAGTGCTCAAGCAGATGTTGCCCGGCCAGCGTCAGGCTTACCGAGCGGGTCGTGCGTAAGAAGAGCTGCGTTGCCACCTGCTCCTCCAGCGTTTTGATACGATAGCTAATCGCCGCCGGCGTTTTGTGCAGCAGGCTGGCCGCGCGGGAGAAACTCCCGGTCTCGGCGACCTGTATAAACGTGCGGATGGTTTCCTGATCGAGCATGCGTTCTCCTTGAATCCACTCTCTGTAACCAGTGCTGCGCGAATGCCATCCCCAGCAGCGTATCAGCCCCAGAAGTATGACCTACCGCCAGCAAACGCTGAATTGCCCGCCTGGGATCGCCTGTCGACCGCAGCCCGCGCATTACCTTAACCACCGGCAGCGAAAACTCGCCGCGCCTGGCGCTATTCAGATAGCTACAGCTTACCGAAGTTGTCAGCGAGGTAAGTTGATCCGCCGGGGGGATAAACGCGTGCAGGCGGTCAGAAAAACCGGCGCCGTACAGCATCGCCAACATCCCGGCGAGCATATCATCGCCGCTGGGGGTTAATCCCGGCCCGTTGCCAATCAGCCATCCCCAGTCCGGGAGATCGCCGTGCCGCCAGCGCTCAAGCTCGCCCATAATAGATGAATAAAGCGGCATATCCGCTAACGGTTGATTGAGCGCAACGCGAAGTCCGCTCTGACATGAATAAGACGAAAGATCGAGAGGAAACGAGTGGCCGACGGGAAAGCGAAGTTTGAGCGTCCGACGCGGGCGGATGGCGACTCCCGCCCCCCATAACAAGCGCCCTTGCTTAACCAGCCGCGGAAGATTAGCCAACTGCGCAAACTGTGTGCTGCTAAGCAGAATCCCCGTCGGACCCATACCTTTGCCGTAGCGAAACAACGTCAGTAAAGTCCCATCGGCGTGGACGAAATTAACCGCCTGTGAAAACCGGCTATGACGCTGCCACACGCCATCGGCTAACTGTTCAAGGCCGGTACAGGCCAGCGCATTGAGGGTTTTCATCGACGTCTCTCCGGGGCGGCAGCGCCGCCCCTTTCTCGACTCAGGCAGTGATGTGGTGCAGTTCCGCTAACGCTTCCAGCGCCTTTTCAAAGCACAGCAGCGGCGCGCGAACGGTTCCCGCCCCCACCTGACCTATCCCTGCTTCGCGGTGGGCAATACCGGTATTGATAAGCGGCGTGATGCCGGTTTCTACGACCCGACGAACATCCAGCCCCAGACAGGCGCCTTTGAAATCCCATGATGGGATCTGGAACAGCGGGTTGTTGGCAAGATAGATTTCAGACATTTCTTCAGATGTTTCCAGCGCCGCGCCCATTCCGCCAGCGCCGACGAACCGCGTCACGCCCGGGGCGGCAATCATCGCCGCGCCGCCGATCCCCAGCGTTTCGGTAATCGCGCTATCGCCGATATCCGGGTTAGCATCCGCCTGGCTGTAGCCGGTGAAGAACAGCCCCTGCGGCGTATTCACCGGTGCGGTAAACCAGCGATCGCCGGTACCGCTAACGCGAATGCCGAACTCGCGGCCATTGCGGGTCATGGCGGTCACCACCGAGCCGGCTTTGATTTCCGCCGCCGCATCCATCACCGCTTTGCTGTAAGCCATCGCCAGGTTGAGGAAGAACTGATCGGTGACGCTGAGGAACTGCAGCACGGCGACAATTTCCGCATTCGGCCGATCCAGGCCGGCAATGACCGGCGATAGCGTGCGCAGCAGCAGCGACGAGGCGGCGATATTACGCTGGTGAAACTCATCGCCCATGGTAATCGCCTGCGCCATCATCGCCGTCAGGTCAACGCCGTTTTCCATCCGCGACAGCGCCTCCTGCAGCACCGGCGCGAGCGTGTCGCGCATCCAGCGCAGACGCGTTTGCACATCCTCGCCGTAAGCGCCGAAGCGCATCACTTTGCCGATCCCTTCGTTCAGGTTGCAGCAGGATTGGTTGCCATGAACCATATCGCGCACCACCAGCACCGGCATGTTCGCCGAGGTGATCCCGCCCATCGGCCCCACCGCGCCCACGTGATGACAAGGGATGAATTCCACCTCTCCCTGCTCCAGCATCCGCACGGCTTCTTCTTCGCTCGTCGCCCAGCCTTCAAACAACGAAGCGCCGATACAGGCTCCGCGCATCGGCCCGGTCATCTCTTGCCAGGCGATTGGCGGCCCGGCGTGCAGTAATTTACGTCCAGAAGATAATTCAGCCACCGCCTCTTTCGCAGGGCGGACGGCAACCCAATGCGGGCGCGCGGCTTTAATTCGTTCGATAATGGCTTCGTTAGCCTGTGCAATTGATGAGTACATATCCATACCTCTGAACTTAATGTAACTGCTTGAGTAAACTGGCAAGACGAGCGTTACCGCCGGCAACGGGCGCCCACTGATAATGCACTACCGGCGTACCGCTGCTTTGTAGATCCAGCGCGAAGCTGCGCAACCCGGCATTAATGACCTGCACGCCGTCGAGCAGCGGGTTATGCGCTGTCGATTCGCTCTGCGGCTGATGCTGCGTCAGGCTAACCGCCAGTAGCGTCGCCTCTTCGAGGGTTTCGACCACCGCGACCCCGGCATTGTCCAGGATGGCTATCTGCTCGCTACGGCCCTGCGGGTCGGCATCGGTACCGGTCATGGTGGCGATAACTACCAACGGCGCGACACGTTTACGGCGAACCTGCTCGATGGCCTCAACCACTGCCCCGGCGGGATCGGCGCAGGCGCCATAGCCCAGCACCACATCCAGCAACAGCACGCCAACTTCCGGCATCGCCGCCAGCTTCTCAATTTCAATGCTGCGGGTGGTGGGGTCGATCATCGGGTGCGGTCTGCCGAGGGTGTAGCTATCGTCGCCAAGGTCGACAATGCGATGCCCGCCGGCTTCCAGCATCACACCGTCGGCGTGGCTGTCGCTGACCGGCACTCCCAGATGGGCGGAAAGCAGCATCGCGGCCTCGGCGGCAAGGGTACCGCCAGCGTACAGGCCATAAATCCCCTTGCCTGCAACCTGCGGCTGGCTCTGCCGCTGTTGCGCGACCCGCATCAGCAGTACCGCCAGTTGCGCGGCGTCCGCCAGCGAGTTCGCCAGCCAGACGTTGCCCTCGCGGCGCTGCTCGGCACGGCTGCCGAGGAACAGCGCCACCACCGGTTTATTCTGTTTTTGCATGGCGGCAATGATGCGGGCACGCACCTGTGGCGAAGGCGGTTTGGAGACAAAAGCGATAACCTGCGTCGCGCTATCGGCCGCCAGCATCTCCAGCGCGGTCAGGGCGCTGATACCGCCGACTTCGGCGCTGAGATCGCGCCCGCCAAGGCCGATGGCGTGGCTAATTCCCTGTTGATGCAGCGCCACCTGCGAGGTGATTTCCTGGATGCCGGTCCCCGATGCGCCGATGACGCCAATTCCGCCCTGCGGCAAAACGTTAGCGAAAGCCAGTGGACTACCGGCGATCATCGCCGTCCCGCAGTCCGGACCCATTACAATGAGCCCCTTCTCGCGAGCCAGCGTTTTCAGTTCAACTTCTTGCTCCAGCGGGACGTTATCGGAAAACAGCATCACGCTCTTATTGGCTAACAATCCCTCTTTCGCCACCCCGGCGGCGTACTCGCCTGCCACCGAAACCAGCAACAGATTCGCGTCCGGTAATTTCTGGCAGGCGCTCTCCCAGCGCCGCGCCTTGACCAGCTGCGTTGAACTGCCCGATGCATTAGCGATAGCGCTCAGCTCTTTCTCTAATTGTTCACGGATTAAATCGAGAATTTCCGGCTGCGCTTCCTGCGTGCGGACTGCGACACAAATATCGTTGGGCGTCGCCTCGGCGAAATCCGGGTGCCAGAATCCGGTCGACTCCAGCATCGATTTATTCGCCGGGGTACCCATCATGACCGAAACCTGATCCACTTCCGGGCGTTCACTTAATTTTCGGGAGATAATCATCAGGCTTACGGAATCCTGAAAGCTTCCCTTTTTAATAAAAGCGTAAATCATTACCGCTACCTCTTTATGTGCGTTTTTCTTTTAAAAACAGCATGGCGACCAGACCAATGACCAGCAGCGCCGCGGAAACATAAAAACTCGAAGCCAGACTGCCGGTAATATCACGCGCCGCCCCTGCAATAATTGGCGCCAGAATCGATGAGCTCATCCCAATAAAATTAAATAAACCAAACGCGGTACTGTAATTGGTCTCATCGACGCTATCGGCGACCAGCGCCACCAGCACCGGATCCAGCGCCAGTTTGCCAACCAGGCCGTACACGCACAGCGCCACGATGACGCCGGTCATACTCGGCATCCAAATAATGGAAAGCATGCTGGCAATCGCCACCGGCACGAGGAATAAAATTAACGGTTTGCGGCGGCCTAATTTATCCGACAGCCCCGAGAACAACAGCGCGCCGGGAATAGAGATCCACGCGACCAGCGACGAAATAAACCCGGTTTCGCTACCGGCAATACCGCGCTCGTTTTGCAGATAATAAGGAAGCCAGGTCAGAATAACGAAGAAACCAAACAGGCTGCAGAACACCATGATATAGGTCAGAATTAAATTACGATTCTTCAACAGATCGCTAAATTTGCCTTTTTGTACCGGCTTGCCCTCGGCGTCGGCGGTGCGTTTTTTCTCTTTCACAAAGAGCCAGATAGCAACCCCTACCAGCACCGAAGGTATCGCCATGGCATAAAACGGCATCCGCCAGGAGTAACCCTGGTCATAAACCAGCCAACTGGAGGTCATCAGACCCAACGCGATGCCAAAGGCCATTCCGCTATTGATAATCGCGCTACCCAGCGAGCGGAACTTTTTCGGGATCTGCTCGGAAGACAATCCGTACTGCGGGCCATAATATGTCCCCTCGCCTGCGCCGGTGACCACGCGGGCAAACAGCAGCATATACCAGCTTTTTACCCAACCGGTGACCGCGGTAAAAACGCCAAACAGAATAAACCCAGGCACCAGCACTTTTTTCTTACCGATTTTGTCCCCGAGGATCCCCGCCGGCACCTGCAGCAATGCATAAGAAAAATAAAATACGGAGTTGAGCACTCCTAATTGCGTACCGCTTAAACCAAATTCTTTTTCCAGTTCGCCCATCACTGGATTTAATACCGTGCGATCGGCATACATAAATACCCAACCTAACCAGAAAAGAAATACCGTGACCCACCAGGCGGGTATTCCTTTTCTTTTGGTCACCTCGGTTACCTCATACGTTCCTGACATAAGCTATCTCCCGGCAATATTCACCTCAGGCCATCCCAGCGGATGGGTGAAGGATTGATGTTTTAACTCTGCTAACCATATCGGGGTAACCATGTATTTCATTTGAACAAAGTCACACAAAATCCATTGTTTTAAATTCCTAAAGACTGCTGACGAAATTATTAAAAAAAATCTAATAATCATCTTTAAAAACATTTAAATAAAACCAGCGAATATAATATTTATTAGCGAGATATTTTTTACTCTCGATAAAGTGGCGATCTCATCACATTACCTGGCCGCTAAAACGATATTTTTAGCGCACTTCTATAATTCAATGAGGTCATCATGAAAAAGAAAATCGTCATTGCGCTGGGTGGTAACGCACTGCTGCAGCGCGGAGAAGTGCTCAGCGCGGAAAACCAACAGCGCAGCATTCAACTTTTTGCCCGGATGGCGGCGGAATTAGCCCGCGATTACCAACTGGTGATCGTACACGGCAATGGCCCGCAGGTCGGATTGCTGGCGCTGCAAAACGCCGCCTATCAGGAATCTCCCGCCTGGCCGCTGGATATTCTGGTCGCGGAAAGTCAGGGGATGATAGGCTTCGCTATCGCTCAGGAACTGATGCAGTACGCCGGTGCGCCGGTCAGCACCCTGATGACGCGCGTAGAGGTGGCGGCAAATGATGACGCTTTCGCGGCGCCGGGGAAATATATTGGCCCGGTTTATCCGCCGCAGCAGCAGGCGGAACTGGAAAAACGCTATGGTTGGCAGATGAAAGCGGATGGCGACTATATCCGTCGGGTGGTCCCTTCCCCCAGACCGCTAAATATTGTTGATAGCGCGGCCATTCAGACGCTGATGGATGCCGGTCATCTGGTGATTTGCTGCGGCGGAGGCGGGATCCCGGTGGTTGCCGATACTCACGGTTACCGGGGAGTCGAAGCGGTTATCGATAAAGATCTGACGGCGGCGGCGCTTGCCAGCGCCATTCATGCCGACCACCTGCTGATACTGACGGATGCCGATGCGGTCTATGTTGACTGGGGGACGCCGCAGGCTCGCCCGTTGCATCACGCCACCATTGCAACGCTCGCGCCATTTGCCGCGCCGGACGGCGCAATGGGGCCGAAAGCGGAAGCGGTCATTCAGTTTGTCAAACAGACCGGAAATAACGCCTTTATCGGCGCGTTAAAGGATGCGCCACAGATATTAGCCGGGGAGAAAGGGACCTGTGTAAGTCGCTAAAAAAAAGGCTTCCCGCAGGAAGCCTTTTTTATGCCGGTAATAAAAGGAAACGCCGTTTCCCTTCATTACCTCGCAGCAAGCTAAATTACAGAACGTCGATCGCGTTCAGCTCTTTGAATGCCTGCTCCAGACGGGTCACCATAGAGGTCTGAGCGGCACGCAGCCATACGCGCGGGTCGTAGTATTTCTTGTTCGGCTGGTCTTCGCCTTTCGGGTTGCCCAGCTGGCCCTGCAGGTAAGCTTCGTTCGCTTTGTAGTACTGCAGGATACCGTCCCAGGTCGCCCATTGGGTATCGGTATCGATGTTCATTTTCACAACGCCGTAGCTGACGGAGTCTTTGATTTCCTGAGCGGAAGAACCGGAACCGCCGTGGAAGACGAAGTTCAGGCTGTTGTGCGGCAGGTTGTGTTTCTTAGAAACATATTCCTGAGAGTCGCGCAGGATAGTCGGGGTCAGAACCACGTTACCCGGCTTGTAAACGCCGTGTACGTTACCGAAGGAAGCGGCGATGGTGAAGCGCGGGCTGATTTTGCTCAGCTCGGTGTACGCGTAATCAACGTCTTCCGGCTGGGTGTACAGTGCGGAAGCGTCCATGTGGCTGTTGTCCACGCCGTCTTCTTCACCGCCGGTGCAGCCCAGTTCGATTTCCAGAGTCATGCCCATTTTGGCCATGCGAGCCAGGTACTTAGAGCAGATCTCGATGTTTTCGTGCAGGGACTCTTCGGACAGGTCGATCATGTGGGAAGAGAACAGCGGTTTGCCAGTGGCAGCGAAGTGTTTTTCACCCGCGTCCAGCAGACCGTCGATCCACGGCAGCAGTTTCTTCGCGCAGTGGTCAGTGTGCAGAATAACCGGCACGCCGTAGTGTTCAGCCATCTGGTGAACGTGATGCGCGCCAGAGATAGCGCCGAGGATAGCAGCGCCCTGCGGAACGTCAGTTTTCACGCCTTTGCCCGCGATGAACGCAGCGCCGCCGTTAGAGAACTGTACGATAACCGGAGAACGAACTTTCGCAGCAGCTTCCAGAACGGCGTTGATGGAATCAGTACCCACGCAGTTTACCGCTGGCAGAGCAAAGTTGTTTTCTTTAGCTACCTGGAACACTTTCTGAACGTCGTCGCCAGTGATGACGCCCGGTTTTACGAAATCAAAAATTTTAGACATGTTACTTAGTCCTGTATCTGTATCTTCGACCGTTGAAGAAGGTTCGCGAGCTGTACAAAATTGTACGTTAGCGCGCTGAAAAACAGGCGGGTTTCCCCGCCTGAACTAAATTACTGCTTAGCGCGCTCTTCGAGCATTGCTACTGCCGGCAGAACTTTGCCTTCCACGAATTCGAGGAATGCGCCGCCGCCAGTGGAGATGTAGGAGATTTTGTCAGCGATGCCGAACAGGTCGATCGCCGCCAGGGTGTCACCGCCGCCTGCGATAGAGAAGCCTTCGCTGTCTGCGATAGCATTAGCGACGATTTCAGTACCTTTACGGAAGTTCGGGAATTCGAATACGCCAACCGGGCCATTCCACAGAATGGTTTTGGCGTTTTTCAGGATTTCAGCCAGTTTCTGTGCGGAAACGTCGCCGAGGTCCAGAATCTGCTCGTCATCTTTGATGTCGTTAACGGATTTCAGGGTCGCAGTGGCGGTTTCAGAGAACTCGGTAGCGACGCGAACGTCAGTCGGAACCGGGATATCGCAGGTGCTCAGCAGGCGCTTAGCTTCGTCAACCAGGTCCGCTTCGTACAGGGATTTACCGACGTTGTGGCCTTGAGCGGCAACGAAGGTGTTAGCGATACCGCCGCCTACGATCAGCTGGTCAGCGATTTTGGACAGAGAGTCGAGAACGGTCAGTTTGGTGGAAACTTTAGAACCGCCAACGATAGCAACCATCGGACGAGCCGGCTCTTTCAGCGCTTTACCCAGCGCGTCGAGTTCAGCGGCCAGCAGCGGGCCTGCACAAGCGACATCGGCGAATTTACCGATACCGTGGGTGGAAGCCTGCGCGCGGTGCGCGGTACCGAAAGCGTCCATGACGAATACGTCGCACAGCGCAGCGTATTTCTTAGACAGTTCTTCGTCGTCTTTTTTCTCGCCTTTGTTGAAGCGAACGTTTTCCAGAACCACCAGTTCACCGGCAGCAACGTCAACGCCATCCAGGTAATCTTTAACCAGACGAACCGGGTTAGACAGTTTGTCTTTCAGGTAATTAACAACCGGCAACAGAGAGAATTCTTCGTTGTACTCGCCTTCGGTCGGACGACCCAGGTGAGAAGTAACCATTACTTTAGCACCCTGTTTCAGCGCCAGTTCGATGGTCGGCAGGGAGGCGCGGATACGCGCGTCGCTGGTCACTTTGCCATCTTTAACCGGTACGTTCAGATCAGCACGGATGAAAACGCGTTTACCAGCCAGATCCAAATCGGTCATCTTAATTACAGACATGGTGAATCCTCTCGTTGATTCTTGATAAAGTTTTGCAAGCGCCGCAGCGCCTTACCTGAAACCTTGCGCGGCCATCGCTAACGTCGTGTCGAGCATTCGGTTAGCAAAGCCCCATTCGTTATCGCACCAGACCAACGTTTTGATCAGATGCGCGCCACTGACCCTGGTTTGCGTGCCATCGACGATGGCGCTGTGCGGGTCGTGGTTAAAATCTGTCGAGACCAACGGTAATTCCGTATAGTCAACTATACCATGAAATGCTCCCTGTGCTGCTTTTTGCAGCAACTGGTTGACTTCACAGGCCTTTACCGGTTTTTTCACCGTCACGCTCAGGTCAATTGCGGTGACGTTAATCGTCGGTACACGTACCGCGATCGCCTCAAAACGGTCGTTAAACTGCGGGAAAATACGGGTGATCCCCGCCGCAAGTTTAGTATCAACCGGAATAATTGACTGGCTGGCCGCACGGGTTCGCCGCAGATCCGGATGATAGGCATCGATCACCTGCTGGTCGTGCATCGCGGAGTGGATTGTCGTGACCGTTCCTGACTCAATGCCGTAGGCATCATCTAGCAGTTTAATGACCGGAATAATGCAGTTGGTAGTGCAGGAGGCGTTGGAGACAATGCGGTGCTCCGCGCGCAGTTCATCATGGTTGACGCCGAAGACTACCGTTGCGTCGAGATCGTTGCCGCCAGGATGTGAAAAGAGCACTTTCTTCGCGCCAGCCTGAAGATGGGCTTCGCCATGTTCACGGCTACCGTATACGCCGGTACAGTCCAGCACCACATCTACCGCCAGCTCCTGCCAGGGCAGCGCGGCGATAGAAGGCTCATGCAGTAGACGAATGACGTCATCGCCGACATACAGCTGTTCCCGCTCCTGGCGAACATCCCAGGAAAAACGGCCATGGCTGGTGTCGTACTTCAATAAATGCGCGATGCCTGCGGCATCCGCCAGTTCATTGATCGCCACCACGGTGATTTCCGCACGACGCCCGGATTCATACAAAGCGCGAACCACGTTGCGTCCTATGCGACCGAAGCCATTAATCGCGATGCGTATGGTCATAGGTCTCCTGCAAGGTTATCCCTGATTTGAGGTGGCTGACAGAGTAATCCAGCAACGCCTTTAGGGGAACCTTACCTGTCGCAAACTGCGACTGATTGATTAATTGTCGAACATTTATACGACTGAAACGCTTCAGCTAGAATAAGCCAAAGTCGGAATAAAAGGAATGTTTGTCCAGAGCAATAAACCAGCTATATGACTTGCGTCACATTTTCTTTGGAATAATTCACAGGGTGGTTACATGTTCGAGGAATAGTGCCTTCAAAAAAACCGGGTGGCGAGATAAAAGCAAAACGGTAACCCAGGGGTTACCGTTTTTGGTGTTCGCACCCTCTCCCACAGGATAGGGTTGAGGTGCGGGCATCAGCCCGCACCGTACCAGCGATTACAGCAGTGCTTTCGCTTTGGCGACAACGTTGTCAACGGTGAAGCCGAACTCTTCAAACAGCTGCTCTGCCGGCGCAGACTCACCGAAGGTGGTCATGCCAACGATGGCGCCGTTCAGGCCAACGTATTTGAACCAGTAGTCCGCGATACCGGCTTCTACCGCTACGCGGGCAGAAACGGCTTTCGGCAGTACGGATTCACGATAGGCCGCATCCTGCTTGTCGAACGCGTCGGTGGACGGCATGGAGACCACGCGCGCCTTCACGCCTTCAGCGGTCAGTTTGTCCCACGCGGCAACCGCCAGTTCCACTTCTGAACCGGTGGCGATGAAGATCAGTTCCGGCTGGCCGGCGCAATCTTTCAGCACATAACCGCCGCGGGCCACGTTTGCCAGTTGCTCTGCGGTACGCTCCTGCTGCGCCAGGTTCTGACGGGAGAGGATCAGCGCGGTCGGGCCGTCCTGACGCTCTACGCCATATTTCCACGCAATCGTGGATTCAACCTGGTCACACGGACGCCAGGTGGACATGTTCGGCGTGACGCGCAGGGAAGCCACCTGCTCTACCGGCTGGTGAGTCGGGCCATCTTCGCCCAGACCGATGGAGTCGTGGGTGTAGACCATCACCTGACGCTGTTTCATCAGCGCCGCCATGCGTAGCGCGTTACGCGCATATTCCACGAACATCAGGAAGGTAGAGGTGTACGGCAGGAAACCGCCGTGCAGCGAGATACCGTTGGCAATCGCGGTCATACCGAATTCACGTACGCCGTAATGGATGTAGTTACCGGCGGTGTCTTCGTTGATCGGCTTAGAGCCGGACCACAGGGTCAGGTTGGACGGCGCCAGGTCGGCAGAACCGCCGAGGAATTCCGGCAGCAGCGGGCCAAACGCTTCAATGGCGTTCTGCGATGCTTTGCGGCTGGCGATCTTCGCCGGATTCGCCTGCAGCTTAGCGATGAACTCGTTAGCTTTCGCGTCGAAGTCAGACGGCATTTCGCCTTTCATACGGCGGGTGAATTCGGCTGCTTCCTGCGGGAAGGCTTTGGCGTAGGCGGCAAACTTGTCGTTCCACGCGGCTTCTTTCGCCTGGCCAGCTTCTTTCGCATCCCACTGCGCATAGATGTCAGACGGGATTTCAAACGGGCCGTAATTCCAGCCCAGCGCTTCGCGGGTCAGCGCGATTTCCGCGTCGCCCAGCGGCGCGCCGTGGGAATCATGGGTGCCTGCTTTGTTCGGCGAACCGAAGCCGATGATGGTTTTGCACATCAGCAGGGACGGTTTGTCGGTGACCGCGCGCGCTTCTTCTACCGCGCGTTTGATGGCGTCAGCGTCGTGACCGTCAACGCCGCGCACCACGTGCCAGCCGTAGGCTTCAAAGCGTTTCGCGGTATCGTCGGTGAACCAGCCTTCAACGTGACCATCGATGGAGATGCCGTTGTCATCATAGAACGCCACCAGTTTACCCAGTTTCAGGGTACCGGCCAGGGAGCACACTTCGTGAGAAATGCCTTCCATCATGCAGCCGTCGCCCATGAAGGCGTAGGTGAAGTGATCGACGATGTCGTGTCCTGGACGGTTAAACTGCGCCGCCAGCGTTTTTTCCGCGATAGCCATACCGACTGCGTTAGCGATACCCTGGCCCAGCGGGCCGGTGGTGGTTTCCACGCCTGCGGTGTAGCCGACTTCCGGGTGGCCCGGAGTCTTAGAGTGCAGCTGACGGAAGTTTTTCAGTTCTTCAATCGGCAGATCATAACCGGTGAGGTGCAGCAGGCTGTAAATCAGCATGGAGCCGTGACCGTTGGACAGCACGAAGCGGTCGCGATCGGCCCAGGACGGGTTCTGCGGGTTATGGTTCAGGAAATCACGCCACAGGACTTCGGCAATGTCAGCCATGCCCATCGGGGCGCCAGGGTGGCCGGATTTGGCTTTCTGTACAGCGTCCATGCTCAGCGCACGAATAGCGTTGGCAAGCTCTTTACGTGAGGACATTTTGACTCCAGTTCGGATGTTATAAGGCCATGCCCTTAACGACTTGACGAGAGCGCGTTTTGGGCTACGCCGGAAAAAAGTGTGAACAATGTAACCCAAGCGACAAAGCATGTACATGGAGCATCCTTTTGCCCATTAAGAAATCTCTGGAACACGTTGTGCTGCCGCGGAATCCACTCGCCCGGATCATGAGATACTATTTATACTTTGCACAGGACGAGGCGGGTCCGTCGTCGCCCATTATTCAGATAAAAAACCATAAGATTGTGGAAGATAAAAATGAAAATTCGCTCAACCCTTCTTGCCTTCGGGATCGCAGCAACGTTAACCGGATGTCAGAACATGGACTCCAACGCCCTGCTGAGCTCGGGCGCGGAAGCATTCCAGGCCTACTCTCTTAGCGACGAACAGGTAAAAACCTTAAGTGACCAGGCGTGTAAAGAGATGGACGCCAAAGCCACTATTTCTCCGGCCAGCAGCGAGTACAGCAAACGCCTGAGCAAGATTGCCGCGGCGCTGGGCGATAACATCAACGGTCAGCCGGTCAACTACAAGGTTTATGAAACAAAAGACGTCAACGCCTTCGCGATGGCCAACGGCTGCATCCGCGTTTATAGCGGCCTGATGGACCTGATGAACGATAATGAAGTGGAAGCGGTTATCGGCCACGAAATGGGCCACGTTGCGTTGGGCCACGTGAAGAAAGGGATGCAGGTCGCGCTGGGCACCAACGCCGTGCGCGCGGCGGCGGCCTCCGCTGGTGGTATCGTCGGTAGCCTGTCGCAGTCGGAGCTGGGCGATCTCGGCGAAAAACTGGTGAACTCGCAGTTCTCCCAACGCCAGGAGTCGGAAGCGGACGACTACTCTTACGACCTGCTGCGTAAACGCGGCATCAATCCATCGGGACTGGCCACCAGCTTCGAAAAACTGGCCAAGCTGGAAGCCGGCCGTCAGAGCTCCATGTTTGACGATCACCCGGCATCGGAAGCCCGCGCGCAGCATATTCGCGATCGCATGAAGGCCGACGGTATTAAATAAGCGACAGCGGGAGGCATTATTGCCTCCCTTTTTTATATACCCGTAAAAATATTTAGCCGCATCAATTGATAATTTAAGCGCACAAACCGTTAATTATTATCACAGCGCATCACAGCCAATTATTTTATGCCCGGCGATTCAGAAATATATTATTTGGTAAATTAAAAAGGCCGCACACTATCTGGCTTCCAGAATCGTCTTTAGCCGAATAATAAATAGTCCACCCCTTACTACCTGGCGCACGGCTCATGCGCCATACAGCCTGTTTCCGGCTGCAATAACTGCTCACACAATGATTGCTTTCGACATTATTTCAGGAGAATATCTGACTGGCAGTGATTCCCATGAATATATCGACAGACAGAGAAGTGCCCTCAGTGAAAAAAGAATTATCATTACTCGCACTTGGCATTATTGCCGCCGCGCCGGCTTTCGCCAGCCAACAATCTACCAGTCAGGGCTTTATTGAAGACAGCCACCTCGATCTCTTTTTACGTAACGCTTATATCAAACGCGATTATCGCGATGGTTTGCCGGATAAAGCCGAATGGGGTCAGGGTATCATCGCTACCTTCGAGTCCGGCTTTACTCAAGGGCCGGTCGGCTTCGGCGTTGACGGCATTGCGCAGTACGCCGTGCGCCTCGACGGCGGCCGCGGCCGCAGCGGCGCGGGCGGTATCGACTTTTTCGCCCAGGATGATGATGGCCGCGCGAAGTCCGATTTAGCCAAATTCGGCGCTACCGCTAAAATGCGCTTCTCGAATACCGTACTCAGCTACGGCAGCCAGCGCCCGATGCTGCCTATCGTCTACGCCGATGACTCGCGGCTGCTGTATGAGAGCTATACCGGTACCATGCTGACCTCAAGAGAAATCGACGGCCTGGAAATTAACGCCGGGTATTTCACCGATCAGCAGCGCAAAAGCGACGACAGCCACAATAGCGGCCTGAAGAGCCTGACCTTTGGCGGCGCCAGCTATCAATTCAACGACCAGCTTAGCGGCGCGCTTTACGCTTCACACGTCGAGGACGTGCTGAATAAGCAGTATCTCGGCCTGAACTACAAGCAGCCGTTCGCCGCCGACCAGCAGCTGATTGTTGACTTCAATGGCTATAACTCGCGCTTAGATCAAGAATATGCCGACGCCAATGACACCGGGCGCAGCAACAGCATCTGGAGCCTGGCCGCCAGCTACATCTGGGATATTCATACCTTTAAAGTCGCTTACCAGCAAAGCAGCGGCAGCACCGGCTACCACTACGGCGGGTATCAGAATCAGGGCGGCGTTGGCGATGGCGGCAACACCATCTGGCTGGCTAACTCCTACTGGTCCGATTTTAACGGCGAGGATGAGCGTTCCTGGCAGGCCTCCTATGGCCTGGATTTTGCCGGACTGGGCGTACCGGGCCTGAGCTGGACCACCGCCTACGTTCGCGGCGATAACATTAAAACCGCCGAGACCAGCAACGGCAAAGAACACGAATGGTTCAACCAGGTGCAGTACCAGGTGCAAAACGGCATGGCGAAAGATTTGAAATTGAAACTCCGCTATTCGATGCTGCGCGTTTCCAGCAACGCCAGCGACTATAACGTCAGCGGTAATGAAGTGCGGTTCTACGTCGAATATCCGTTTAACGTGTTTTAACCGTGTCATGAACCCTCTCCTGTGAGCCGGCCCTCTCCCGGCGCGCAGGAGCAACCGTCCGGCGCCTTGATTAACCCCCTGTGCCGTGCGGTACCCTCTCCCCGGAAGGGAGAGGGTTGGGGTCACTGGGTTATCATTAATACAGCGTCTTCTGCGGCGGGCCGGCAAAGCGCAGCGCGCCAATCTGGCCCATTTTCACTTCCACCACCGATGGCCCCGGCATCGCCAGCGCCTCGGTCATCACCGCCTGGAAATCCTCCGCGCGTTCCACGCTCCACGCCTGCAGGCCAATCGCCTGCGCCAACAGGGTAAAGTCCGGCGTGTGCAGCTCGTTGTAATACTGGCGGCCGCCAAAGTACTTATCCTGAATACCGCGCATCACGCCGTAGCCGCCATCGTTCATAATCAACAGCGTCACGTTGGCCTTCTCCTGCGCCAGAGTCGCCAGTTCGCCAAGGTTGAGGCTCAGGCCGCCGTCGCCGACCAGGCCGACCACTTTCCGTTGCGGATTGGCAATCGCGGTACCCACCGCCATCGGTAGCCCCATACCGATGGCGCCGGCCAGAGAATGGATATTCATCAGCGGGCCGTGAGCGCGGAACAGACGGCTGCCCCACAGGCTGCCGGAAACGGTAATATCGCGCACCAGGATGCCGTCATCGGGCAGCGCCTGCGCAATCGCGTCATTCAATTTAGCGTAAGCGCCGCACTGGTCGCGCAGCCCCTGCTCCGCCGCCTCTACCGCCGCTTTAAGCTGGCTATCCCAACGCGCATCGCCCCACATCCGGCCCTGTACTCGCTTCGCCAGCGCGTCTAATAAAGCGCGGCAGTCCGCCACCAGCGTGTTGTCCATCAGGTAGTTACGGCTGGCCGCCGCCGGGTCGATATCAATCTGCACCCGCGGCGTGGGCAGTTCCAACGTCCACGAGCGCGTTTCGTTACTGCGTAGCCGGGAACCGGCCACAAGTGTGAAATCACATTGTGAAATCAGCGCTTCAACCGAGGGAGAATTATGAAACGCGCGTAGGCTGGCGCGATGGCTGTCCGCCAGAATGCCGCGGCCGTGGGTACTGGAAATCACCGTCACCCCGGCATCCGCCAGCGTCTTCACCGCCTCGCCGCTCTCTAACGCGCCGCCGCCAAGCCACAGCAGCGGCTGCTTCGCCTGCTTAAGCTGCGCCCACAGCGCATCGACCAGCGACACTTCCGGCTCAACCGCCGGAGCGCGTTCCAACGGCGCGGTCAGCAGTGAAAGCGGAATTTTGGCGCTCTGAATATCGATGGGAATTTCCACCGATACCGGGCCGCACGGTGGCGTCTGCGCCTCCTGAATCGCCTTATGCAGGATAGCCACCGCCTGGTTGGCGTTGCTAATGCGGTAAGCGCGCTTCGAACTGGCTTTAAGGAAGGTCAACTGATCGCGGGTTTCATGAATAAAACCGGTGTCGGCGTCCAGCCAGGCTTTTTCGACCTGTCCGGTCAGGTGCAGCAGCGGCGTACCGGCGTTCATCGCCTCAACCAGCGCGCCAACCGCATTACCCGCGCCCGCGCCGGTACTGGTCAGCGCCACGCCGAGCCCGGAAAAACGGCCGTGGGCGTCAGCCATGGTCACCGAGCCCGCTTCACCGCGCGCCGGAACAAAGCGGATTTTTTCCCGCTGGCCGACGGCGTCGGCGATCGGCAGGTTATGGATAGAAATGACGCCATAAATGGCTTCAACGTGATACTGCTCCAGCGTTCTGGCGATGGCATCGCCGACGGTTATCATTTCGCTCATTGCTCACCCTTTCTCAGTCGCACCAGTGGTTGACGCTATTACCCGTCGCCAGATAAATGCTCTTTTGTTGCATCCAGGCTTTCAGCCCCTGGATCCCTTTTTCGCGGCCCAGACCGCTCTCTTTAAAGCCCCCAAACGGGGTCGAAATGGAGAAAACTTTGTAGGTGTTGATCCACACCGTACCGGCTTCCAGTTGCTCGCTCAGACGCAGCGCGCGGCCGGTATCGCGCGTCCAGATCCCCGCCGCCAGTCCGAAGACCGAATCATTGGCCTCGCGGATCAACGCCGCTTCATCGTGAAAACGCATTGCCACCAGCACCGGCCCGAAGATCTCTTCCTGGCAAACGCGGGCCTGATTGTTCAACCCTTCAATGATGGTCGGCAGGAAGTAGCTCCCCGCCGCCAGCGCCGGATCCGCCGGGATCTCGCCGCCGCATAGCACGCTGCCGCCTTCGCGTTTCGCCAGCTCGACGTACTCCAGCACGCTCTGGCGGTGTTTATCGTTGATCAGCGGCCCGACGTGGGTGCCAGCGCTGAACGGATGACCAACCCGCAGCCCTTGGGTTAACTCCAGCAGGCGGGCCATTAATTGTGGATACACTTTGTCATGAACAAACAGCCGCGAGCCGGCAATGCAGGCCTGACCGCCGGAGCTGAAAATGCCGTAGCAGATGCCCCGCGCCGCCTGTTCGATATCGGCATCTTCCAGCACGATGGTCGGCGATTTACCGCCCAGCTCCAGCGACGCCGGGATCAGCTTTTCCGCCGCCACGTGCGCCAGGTGACGTCCGGTGGTGGTGCCGCCGGTAAAGGAAATTTTGCGCACCTTAGGATGGCGGGCCAGCGCATCGCCGATAATCGATCCTTTACCCGGCAGCACGCTCAGCAGTCCCGCGGGTAAACCGGCCTGCTCAAAGATCTTCGCCAGCTCCAGCGCCATGAGCGGCGTGGCTTCCGCCGGTTTGAGGATCACCGCATTTCCGGCGGCGATCGCCGGAGCCACCTTCTGCATTTCGCTGGCGATCGGCGAGTTCCATGGGGTGATCGCCGCCACCACGCCCAACGGCTCATAGCGGCTCAGAGTCAATAGATCCGCCTGCCGCGGCGTCGGCAGCTCGCCTTCCAGTAACTCGCAGGCGGCGGCAAAATAGCGCGCCGTCCCCGCCGCGCTCATCACCAGCCCTCGCGCTTCCGCCAGCGGTTTACCGTTATCGCGGCTCTGCTTTTGGGTGAGCGCATCAAGCTGTGCTTCAATCAGATCGGCGACTTTATGCAGGATCTTCGCCCGCTGATGCGGCAGCATCGCCCGCCACGTTGGCTGCCGCCAGGCGCGGTCGGCGCAGTCGATCGCCTCCTGTAAATCATCGAGGCTTGCCGCATGCAGCGCCGCGTTAATAGCGCCATCCGCCGGAAACTGGCTGTGCATCAAATTGCCGCCGCCGCGACGCCACTGGCCGCCGATAAAAATGTCTAATTCGTCCATCTCAGCCTCTCTGCGTTATGCCAGTTCACGGCAGGCGCGTACCGCGCTCAGTGCCGCGAGGGTCGATGTTTTCGGATTGCTGGCGAGCGGCAGGCCGCTCAGCTCCAGGTGAAACTCGCCGAACAATCCTTCGGCGTGTAGCGTATGGGTGTTGCGTTGCGTCGCCGGATCGACCATCAGCTGTACTCGGGTCGCGTCAAGGCCGATACCGCCCAGCGCGATGGTTGCCGCCACGTTGGCATTTGCCGGGAATAGCCGCGCCGCCTCGCGGGCGCTGCCTTCGAAGAAAATTTGCGCTTCATTGACCGCGCTGAGGTCGATAAGCTGTTCGGCATAGCTGCCGCGCCAGCTGGCCGGGCTTTTACGCGACTGATAGGTCACTCGTTCAAGCCCCCCCTCTTTGGCCGCCGCCAGGCCGTCAATCCCGGCAACTGCGCCAGCCAGCAGCGTCAACTTGCCGCCCGCCTGACGTAAACGCTGTTCCAGTTCGCTGTCCGCCAGCGCGCCGGTCGAGATCACCGCCAGATGCCAGCCGCGCGCCAGCACCGCTTCGCCGTACTGCGCGACCGCCTGCTGGCTGGCGCATTCCAGCACCAGATCCGGTGTCTCTTCGCACTGCAGCGGATCGGTAAGCGGCGTCACCGTGTGGCCGAACTGCTGGCGGATCGCCGCATGATGCGATTCGCGGGCGACGATCCAACCCAACGTCACCTGCGGCGGCAGGCGTTCAATCACCGCCTGCGCCATCGCGCCATAGCCGATTAACATGACCTTTTTCATCATCTTTCCTTACAGATGGCGGCAGAAACCGCCGGAAACGTCCAGCGCCGCGCCGGTGGTAAAGGAGGCCAGCGGCGAAGCGAGGAATAGCAACGCCTGTGCCGGTTCCTGCGGTTTGCCAAGGCGCGCCATCGGGATCCCGCGTTTGCGGGCGATATCGGCGGTCCACTGCGGCCAGCTCTGGCTCTTATCGCTGCGGTTTTCGAAACGGCGCTGCCACTGCCCGGATTCGACCATTCCCAGCAGGATGGAATTCACGCGGATGCCTTTCTCCACCAGCTCTTTCGACAGGGTCAGCGTCATATTGAGCAGCGCGGCACGGGCAGCAGAGGTGGCAATCATGTGCTCTTCCGGCTGCAGAGCCAGCAGCGAGTTCACACAGGTAATCGAGGCGATATCCGACTGTTCAAGCTGCGGCTGGAAGGCCTTTACCGGGTTAATCACGCCGAACAGTTTCAGTTCGGCTTCGTGCAGCCAGGCCTCGCGCGGCGTATCGGCGAAATGGGCGACATAGCCCTGCCCGGCGTTATTAATCAGCATGTCGGTGCCGCCGAAACGCGCGGCGACCGCGTCAGCGAAGGCCTGAACTTCCGCTTCGTTCAGTACGTCGCAGCGCCAGGAGAACACCTCGCCTTCTGGATATTCGTTTTGCAACGCCGCATGGGCACTGGCCAGCCGATCCGGGTTGCGGCCGCAAAAGGCGACCTTCGCCCCTTCGCCCAGCAGCAGGCGCAGCGTTTCAAAACCGATCCCTGACGAGCCGCCGGTGACTACCGCGACGCGTCCTTCAATTTGTGCATTCATCGCGCACCTCTTCCCCTATGCGTAAAAGCTGTTGATTAAAAAAGGTTTCGTTATCGAGATAGCTGGCATGTCCAGCCTGCGGGATGGCGATGTAAGGGGCGCCGTAACGCAGCGCCACTCCCTGCACCAGCTCCGGTTGGGTAATGGCATCCTGCTCGCCGCACCACACCGAGAGACGACCGCGATAGTCGGCAAGCCAGCGGTGGATGTCGTCATGCGCCAGCATCCAGGCGGCGGCGAGGTAGCCTTCGCTACGCAGCCTGCGCATACCTGCCGCCACCGTCGCCACATCGGCTTCGCGCGCGCCGGGGCGTAGCAGTTTTGCCGCCCGCCCCTGCGCCATCGCCTCGCCGCCCAGCGCTATCTGCTGTTGACGTCCCTGCCAGACTTTTTCCCGCTGTGCGGCTTCCGCCTGGCCGTAGCCCTGCGCGACGTCGGCGAGCACCAGGTAAAGCACCCGCTGCGGGTATTTCGCGGCGAAGGCGGCCGCCACCAGCGCGCCCAGCGAATGGCCGACCAGTACGGTTTGCTCTACTCCAGCGCGGTCCAGCATTCGCGCCAGCGCGTCGGCGTAATCACCGGCATCCGCCGACGCCGCCGCCAGCATCGGGCTTTCGCCATAACCGGGCATATCCCAGGCCAGTACGCGGTAGCCGGGAAGCGCCATCTGTTTATGCCAGGAGGCCGCGCCGGAACTGATGCCGTGCAGCAGCGTCAGCGGAATACCGCTTCCTTGTTCACGAAACCCCGTCATCATCGCCCCTTAGTTACGTTTTACTTTTGCCAGCGGATGATCTTCCGGGTAGGTCGGAATATGCGGCTTATGGGTGCCGAGCATCACGCACATCAGCGCCTCTTCTTCGCCGTGGTTAAACAAACCGCGGTAAATTCCAGGCGGCACCGAGATCAGATCGCGTTCGCGCAGCACGGTTTCGGTATAGTTGTCACCGTCCTGAATCATCAGGGTGATCTGCCCTTTGAGCATGAAGAACACCTCTTCTACGTCATCATGCAGGTGCAGCGGGCCTTCACATTTGGACGGCAACACCATGGTGGAGAAGGTGAAGTGCTCGGCCGGAACGGTGTTGGTATCACTGGCGACGCCGGTGGCGCCGGTGCCGATGTAGCGCATCTGCGCGCGGCGATATTTCGGATCGAAATCGGCCTGGAATTTCAGCGCATTCCAGTCGTATTTACGGCCTTCAAAGCGCGCGATACGCGACTCCACCCACTCTTCCATCGTCATATGGTCAGGTTTCAAACTCTGTTTTGCAGTTACGGTTGAATCAGTCATCGTTTTATCCTCAGTAACGTCTCAGCAGCGGCAGTAACAGGGCGCAGCCCACCGCCGCCATCACCGCCAGAAAAATCAGCCCGGAATCCATGCTATTGGTGAAGGCGATAAGCGCGCCCATCACCGCCGGCGATAGCGCCCCGGCAAAGTTTCCCAGTCCGTTGAAAATTCCACCCGCCGTGGCGCTGACCCGTGGATGGGTCGCTTTAGCCAGCAGCGCGAAAATGTTTGGCGCGCCGGTGCCCCACATAAAGGTGCTAAAGCTCATCGCCGCGATCACCGGCAACGGCGCGCTAAAATGCATCACCGCCGCCAGCCCGATTCCGGCGCCCGCCAGGGAAATAAAGCAGGCGGCGGCGCGCTTATCGACGCGGTCGGACAGCCAGGCGCCGATAATTTCGCCCAGCAGCATGGCGATAAACGGCATCGAAGACAGCCAGCCGGCGTGTTCCAGATGAATGCCTTTGCCTTTAATCAGGTAGCCCGGTAGCCAGCCGTTGATCCCCCACAGATAGGCGAGAAAGGCGATGTTGAAAATGCAGATCATCCAGAAATGCGGACTCACGAAGAGCTCGCGACGCGCGCTGCGGCGTGCTTCCTGCGACGTTTTATCGCTGCCGACTTTCGCCTCCAGCTGCACGCCGCGCAGCCCGATGCGCACAAAAATCAGCACCGGTACCGTCAGCATCGCCATCACGAAAAAGGTGCTCTGCCAGCCGAAGGTATTGAGTAGCCAAATTGACAGCGGGAAACCCAGCGCCGCGCCAACCGGCGTGCCAAGCAGCCACAGCATGGTGGCGCGGGCCTGTAGCCGCTGCGGGAAGGTGTGACGCACCACGGCGAACGCCAACGGGAACAGCGGCCCTTCAGCAATGCCCAACAGGATGCGCAGCGTCACCATCAGCGCGTAGTTGTGGGTGAAACCCATGATCACCATCAGGATGCACCACACCACCATCATTCCAGTTAGCAAGCGCAGCGGCGCAATCCGGTCACCAAGACCGCTTAACAACACTGATGAGAAGCCATAGCTCAACAGAAAGGCGCTCATCAAGATGCCCAGCCGGGTGGTATCGAAATCGATCCCCATCGCCTGCTGGAAATGGCTATCGGAAAACAGCGCGGCGATGCTGATTTTGTCGAAAAACGCCAGCAGTACGCAGGCCAGCAGCGACAGCGGAATGGCCCAACGAACCGCCTTTTCAGGCGTGCGGACGCCCTCGCCGCTCGCCTCAGCAGGCGCGGCGTTAGTCTCTAATGTGGTCATTTCTCTCCCTTAAGGGTTCGCGTTAATTATCGCAATGACATCAGCGAGAAAGTCGGGTCAGCGAGCGGGACGTCAGAGAGCTCCCTCCCCGCCGCCATCCAGCGCTTCGCCAGCTTCACGGTACGTGCATTATTGAAGGCCACCAGTTGCGTTAAACGTCCATCGGCATTGAGCGAGAAATAGAGCGCGCCCTGCGGCTCGTCACGCACGATAGTGCGGCTGCCCGCCTGAGGGATCCCGAGGATCTGGATATTGCGATCGTATTGATCCGACCACAGCCACGGCGCCTCGTCGTAGCCGCTGGCCTGCGGATCGAGCATCGCTTTCGCCGTCGCGATGGCCTGATTTTGCGCAAAGGCCCACGACTGAATGCACAGGCCATACTGATGATGCTGAGCGACATCGCCGGCGGCGAAAATCGCCGGATCGCTGCTGCGTCCCTGGGCATCGACGACAATCCCGCGCTCGATAGTGAGCCCGGCATCGCGCGCCAGTTCGAGATTCAGATCGACGCCGATCCCCACCACCACCGCATCGAAGGTTTCCCGCTGGCCATCGCAGTGCAGCGTCGGCAGGCCGTTATCATCTTCCAGCTCCAGCGCGCCGCAGCCGCGGCGAATATCAACGCCCTGCCCGCGATGCAACTGATCCAGGGCCTGCGAGACCTCCATACTGACCGAACGCATGCACAGCGCCGGCTGCTGTTCATAAAGGGTCACGGCCACGCCGCTTTTGCGCGCCGAGGCGGCGATTTCGAGGCCAATCCAGCCGCCGCCGACGATCGCCAGCCGCGTTGCCGACGCCAGCCGCTGCTTCAGACGCTGCGCGTCCTGCCAGTGGCGCAGGGTATACACCTGCGGATGCTGCCCCCAGGCCTCGGACGGCAGCCGCGCGCGGCCGCCGGTGGCGATCAGCAGTTGGTCGTACGCCAGCGTTTCGCCGTTGCTCAGCGCCAGGGTTTTATTTTGCCGGTCGATCGATTCCGCGCGCAGCGGGCGGTACCAGCGCAGATCCAGCGCCTGCTGCGCCTCGGCGCTGAATAACCGCGGCAGCGCCGGTTCGGCCTCCAGCAATGCCGCTTTCGACAGCGGCGGGCGCTCGTAAAAATCCCATTGCTCTTCGGCAACCACGCAAATCTCGCCGCTAAACCCTTCATCACGCAGCGTTTTCGCTGCCCAGCCGCCAGCCTGGCCGCCGCCGATAATGACTATCCGCGCCGTCATACCGCCTCCGGTTTTTTCTGCTGGCGACGGGTATCGTGATCGATACCGCCTTCCACCGCCCATTCGGTAAAGGACACGAGTGAATGCTCCAGCTCGCGCGGCTGCCAGTTTTCCGTCAGATAGTCATCGTTGGTGTAGTACTCAAAAGCGCCGCCGGTCGGGCTGTTGACATACCAGAAGTAGGCCGAGGAGACCGGATGGCGGCCGGGACCGATAAACGTGCTCCACGCGTTTTTATTCATCGCAATGCCGCCGCCGATCACTTCATGAATATCCCGTACGGTAAACGCGACGTGGTTTAGCCCGCGCTTGCGGTTGGGCAACTGCAATAAGAAGAGGTTATGGTGTCCGCCGCGCACGCCGCAGCGCAGGAACACCGCGCGATTGATGTAGCGGTCTGACACCTGGAAGCCGAGTACTTCGCGATAGAAACTTTCCACCGCCGCCAGTTCTTCCACGAAGAAGACCACGTGGCCGACATTAATCGGCTGCGCGCGGTCGTACACCGGGCTCGGGGTGTCGATGCGACGCACATCGCCCCACTGGTTGATCGGTTCAACGTTCAGTTCAACCGCCGTTTGCTGGCTAACCTGCACCCGCAGCGTCATACCGTTGGGATCGCGGCACTCCAGCGCGCCGTCGATTTCACGGAAAGCGGGCTGACGTTCCAGCTTCGGGCGCAGCGCATCCAGCGCCGCCCGATCCGCCACGCCCCAGGTCATGCGACGCAGGGTGTTGCCCGCCTCAAAGGCTGGCGGCAGGTCGGCGGCATCGGTCGGGTTAAGTTCGACCCGCGCGCCGCTGAGGGTGGTAAACGCGCGGCCGCTGGCGTCGCCGGTCAGGCCAAAATCGCGCATAAATTTGGCGCTGTGGTTCAGGTCGTCTACGCCAAATTCCAGCTTTTCAATTCCGGTAATACTCATTATTCGTCGCCTCTTTACCGTTCAGTCGCCCGAATTTGGGCGTAAAACATGCCCGACGCAATCAAGCGTCTGCCGTTAAGTTGTTGATTTAACTTGCCTGTGACAAATATCCGAGGAAGCCGGAAATTTTGTCCGCCGCCATACTGACGTCGTTCTGCAACCGTTCGCGATCGCTTTGCGGGATCTCGTCCGACGGCACCAGAATGCTGACGACCGCCGCCACCCGGCCGCTGCGGTCAAAGACCGGATAGACAATCGATGAGATGCCGTGGCGATAGAACGATTCGCCAATCACGTAGCCGCGGGCTTTATCCTGCTGCACCATCTGCCACAGCGCTTCGCGGTCGTACAGCTGGCCCGGCGTATTGCCCGGCAGACGTTCATTCGGGAACAATTGTTCAAACTCGCTGCGGGAAACATCGGTCAGCAGCATGCGGCCAAGCGAGGTGCAGTGCACCGGTAGCCGCGTTCCGACGCTGACCTGGTTGATACGCGAACCGGCGGCGCTGACGCGGGCGATGTAGATAATGTCGCGGCCGTCGCGGATCGCCAGATGGCTGCTGCACTGGCTGATATCGCGTAGTTGCTCGATGACCGGCTGACCCACCTGAGCGACATCCAGTGAGGCGATATATTCAAAGCCCAGACGCAGTACGTTCATGCCCAGCGAAAAGGTATTGGTTCGGGCGTTACGCTCGAGAAAGCCCATATATTCCAGCGTCTGCACCACGCGATAGGCGGTCGCTTTCGGCATATCCACCAGCCGATGCAGCTCGGCAAAGGTCAGATCGCGATGCTGTTCGCCAAACGCCAGCAGCAGTTGTAAACCGCGCTCCAGACCCGGTACCAGGTACTTCACTTCCTGATCGTTCGCCATACCGCCTCACTTGTTAGTTAAAGACAAAACCGCCGTTGACCGGGATCAGTTGGCCAGTGATAAAGCGCGAAAGATCGCTCAGCAGCCAGACCACGCTACCGGTGACATCTTCCGGCTGCTGCGCGCCGCTGAGCGCGCGGCCGTTCTCATACAGCTGATGACGCTCGGCGGGAACGTATTCCGTGGCCTCAACGCGGGTCAGTCCCGGCGCGATGGCGTTGATACGGATCCGCTTTTCACCCAACTCGCGGGCCATGGAGCGGGTCATCGCAATCACCGCGCCCTTACTGGCGACATAGGCCATCAGCCGCGGCGCGCCCCACAGCGCGGTATCCGAAGCGACGTTGACGATCGCCGACCCTTCGCGCAGCAGCGGTACCGCCTCGCGGGTCACCAGCCAGGTGCCTTTGACATTGACCGTCATCACCCGATCCCACAGGTCCGGATCGTAATCGATCATATTTTTACCGCCGACGCCGGTGGCCATCGCCGCGTTATTGACTAAGCCATCGATAGGCCCCTGCGCGCCGATGGCGCTGAAGACCTGCTCGATCGACGCTTGACTGGCAAGATCGATGGCGTGGGATTCGATCTGATAGCCCTTCTGCTGCAGGCGATGAGCGCTTTCCGCCAGCTCCCCCTGCAGGATGTCGCACATCACCACCGTCGCGCCCTGCGCGGCGCAGGATTCGGCAAAATGGTAACCGAGGCCGCGCGCCGCGCCGGTGACGACAATACGTTTACCGTTCAGCAGGCCGTTCATCAGGCGGCACCCTGCTGCGCTTCGCGAAGCGCTAACTGCTCTTTCGCCGCTTTCTGCATCATGCGGCGCAGGCGGGACAAACCGACGTCATGTTGATAGAGATATTCATGATCGCGGGCGTTCGGCGCCAGGCTTTCCAGCACCACGCGATCCTGTTCCAGTACTTCCCAGTGCAGTTTTTCCAGACGGTTGCGGTACATAAAGCGCCACAGATCGCGCTGCCAGCCCTGAACGCCGCGGATGCGCCAGAAGAAGACGCGGCAGTTGTCGTTATCTTCCGGAACCACCATGCCGACGATCCAGAAGTGGCCGCCCGGCCCGAAACGCTTTTTGTACGGAATAGACAGGCGCATCCAGTAGGCGCCGCTGTTGCCCAGTTCAACCCAGTCAAAGTTGACGCCGCTCTGCCCTTTTTTCTCGAAGATAAAGCCGGTTTTCGTCGGCTGCAGCACCATATCGGCTTTGCGATCGCCTTCCGCCATAGAATGCGATGATGAGTGCAGATAGGTGCCGTGCATCGGGTCCATCACGTTTTCCAGCGCGTACTGGTAGTTGCATTTCCACGCCGCGGTGCACAGGAAGTTACTGTATTTTTCGTGATCGGCCAGTTCCTCCGGGAAGCTCAGTTCATCAGGCTGCTGGTCGGCGGTGACGCCGAACCACAGGAAGATTGCCCCATGCGCTTCCTGCACGTTGTAGCTGCGCACGCACTGCTGGCCGACCAGCGGGCAGCGGTCAACCGCCGGGACGTCTTTGACTTCGCCGTTGCCGGCGACTTCCACGCCGTGATACCAGCAGGCGATACGATCGCCTAAGTTCCAGCCCATCGACAGGCGCGCGCCGCGATGCGGGCAGCGGTCTTCCAGCGCCTGCACCTGACCGTCTTTATTCCGCCAGACCACGATCTGCTCGCCGAGACGGGTAATGCCCACCGGCGCAGACTGCACTTCCCAGCTCGCCAGCACCGGATACCACAGGCCGCGCAGTCCTTTATCAAGATAGTTTTGTACCGTTGTCGTCATCGCTGTGTCCTCAGTAGCCGTTAACCTGTAAAAATGCCTGGAAGCTGCTTTCGCTCCACGGTTCGCCCTGTTGGTCATGCATCCTGACGCCATTGAGGCCGTTCACCAGCTCACCGAGACTTTCCGCGCCCTGCTCGAACAACGTTTCCAGGGTGGCGATAAGCTGCAGTTCCCAGTTTTCCGGCACCCGGCTGCGGGTTTGCCAAATCAGATTGTGATAGTCGCCAGGCTTATGGATATTGCCGTTTCCGCCTTCCGCCGGTGGCGTAAACTGGCGGCTTTCCGGTAGCGCCGGGTTGAAGTCCAGGGATTCGCTCATGCCACGTTCTCCTCGATAAAGGTAATCTGGATCTGATTGTCGTATACCCGCACCGGGTAACGATTAAGGTTGCGACCGCCGGGGCCATGCAGGCACTGGCCGGTTTTCACGTCGAATACCGCCTCATGCAGCGGGCATTCCACCTTGCCATCTTCGACAAAGCCCTGGCTCAGGAGCGCATAGGCATGAGGGCAAACGTCTTCCAGCGCGTAATATTCGCCATCAATCAGATAAATACCGATTTCCTTACCGTCGATATTGCCGCTATATGGGAAATCTTCCTGTACTTGCTCCGCGTCACATACGCCTATCCAGCTCATCGCAATCCTCCAGGCTTTTGTTTCATATATGAAACTCTGTTTCTTATTTAATACGGTCAATATAAAAGCGGTGAATGTTTCGTCAAGCGTTAATGTGACGAACTTGTTAATGAATGGCTTTTAAATTAGCTAAGTGTGCAATTGATCACGAAAAACTGCATTCAGATGAAATGATGATATTTAAAGCGGTGATCCATTATAAATAAAAATGCCAATTTAAATTTCACATCCGACTATTGACTTCTTTTCAAATCGATCATTAAAAATGGGCAACAGTGGAAGCCATGGTGTTTCACCCATGAAACAACTCTTTATTTAATCATTTAAAAACAATGAGTTTCACAGGTGAACCATTTTACTCATGTAACTATTTCTGGCGTTAAAAAATAATAACTGGCAATCATTAAATTAAGCGTGGAGACAACGAATGGCGGCAAGATGGCAAGGGGTAATAGCATTACTTTTGTTAATAATTATTTCCTACGTCGATCGGGTAAATATCTCGGTGATGATCCTTAACCCGGAATTCGCTGCCCATTTTCAGTTAAATGAAAACAGAATGTTACAAGGCATGCTAATGACATGCTTTCTTCTGGGTTATGGGTTTTCGGCATTATTATTAACACCAGTTATAGAAAGTAGATGGCATTATCGTCAGGGACTGTTAAGCAGCATTGCGATATGGGCGCTGGTGTGCGCCATTTCCCCGTTACTCGGTTCACTAATGGGAATGTTAATCGCGCGCATTGTTCTTGGCGTGGCGGAGGGGCCGCTGTTCTCACTGAAAACGCGCTTTATCAACGACAACTTCGCCGCCGATGAAATAGGCAAGCCGAATGCGCTGACCGCCCTTGGCGTATCGTTGGGGCTGGCGGTAGGCTTCCCGCTGGTCACCTGGCTGATGGCGCACGTTGGCTGGATCGGCTCCTTCTACGCGCTGGCGCTGCTTAACCTGCTACTCGGCGGCGGATTAATCTGGCGGTTTCTCCCCGCGCCGCAAGTGACCGCCCAGCGCGCGAAGCCGGGCTTCAGCCAAACTTTTTCCCTCGCCTGGCGTACGCCGCTGCTAGGCTGGATCCTGCTGGTGGAAATCGCCACGCTCAGCTATCTGTGGGGGAGTAGCGCCTGGTTGCCCGCCTGGCTGCGCGACGAGCACCACTTCTCACTACAGGCCACCGGGCTGCTGGCGGCAGTCCCCTTTCTGTTAAGCCTCGGCTCAAAGTTTCTTGGCGGCGTGCTCCTCGACAAAATGCGCCCGGAGCAGGCACCGCTGCTGTTTATTATCGGCGGCCTACTCACCGCCGGTTCTGTGCTGGCGCTGATGCTCAGCCATCAGCCGGCGATGCTGGCGCTGTTTATGCTGGCGGCGAACGTTTTCTGGGGATTACAGGGGGCGGCGATCCCCGCGGTGGTTCAGCATCACGCCCCGCGCGAAGCGGTGGGCAGCGCCTATGGGATCATTAACGGCATTGGCAATATTTGCGCGGCGTTTATTCCGCTGCTGATGGGAGTGGTGATGAAATCGGTGGGATCGGTCAGTTCAGGTTTTTCCGTTCTGGTGGCCTCGCAGCTGATCACGCTGTGCGCCGGCGGCGTACTGCTGCTGCGCATGCGTCGCGCAGCAGCAGTAAACGCTTAAAAATTAGTCGCCTTTCTTCGCCGCCTGAATGTAAAGCATCTCCAGCGCCAGAGTCGCCGCCGCCAGGGCGGTGATTTCGGACTGGTCATAGGCCGGGGCGACTTCAACCACGTCCATCCCGACGATGTTCAGATCCTTCAGGCCGCGCACCAGTTTGATCGCGCGGTCGGAGGTGAGTCCACCGATCACTGGCGTACCGGTACCCGGCGCAAATGCCGGATCCAGACAGTCGATATCGAAGGTCAGGTACACCGGCATATCGCCGACGATCTGCTTCACCTGAGCGATGATGTCATCGACGCTGCGGTCGTTAACCTGGCCCGCATCAAGCACGGTAAAACCGTTATCTTTATCGAATTCGGTACGAATACCGATCTGCACGGAGTGGTTCGGATCGATAAGCCCTTCGTTCGGCGCGGTGTAGAACATGGTGCCGTGGTCGAATTCACAGCCGTTGGCGTAGGTATCGGTGTGGGCATCGAAGTGTACCAGCGCCATTTTACCGAAATGCTTGGCGTGGGCGCGCAGCAGCGGCAGGGTGACGAAATGGTCACCGCCGAAGGAAAGCATGCGTTTACCGGCCGCCAGCAGTTTCTCCGCGTGCGCCTGCAGTTTCTCGCTCATTTCGCGGGCGTCGCCGAAGGCGTAGACCAGATCGCCGCAGTCCACGACGTTCAGGCGTTCGCGCATGTCGAAGTTCCATGGGAAACGGTTGTGCTCCCAGGCGAGGTTGGTTGACACCTGACGGATCGCCGCCGGGCCATGACGGCCGCCCGCACGCCCGGAGGTCGCCATATCAAACGGCACGCCGGTGATGACCCAATCCGCATCGCTTTCATACGGCATAAAGTTCATCGGCAGACGCAGGAAACCAAAGGCGTTGGATACCAGGGAGTTATCGTATTGATGACCTAAAGTGCTCATGGATATGACCTCTTTTCGCAGTCGTGGTACGTAAAAAATAAGTATAAAAAAACCCCTCCGCGTCGTTAGGCCCGACGAGGAAGGGTTTGAATTGGGTTACTGCTTATGGGCATAAATTATCGCCCGAAAAACGCTCGGCAGCAAGCGGGACGTTTATTTTTGACAAGGCGCCGGGGCGAAACCGTCCGCCGGGAAGGCCTGGCTCGCGCACGGCGGTAGCGACGCTTGCTCTTTTCCACGTAAAGCGAAGGCCGCAAAACCAATGACTCCAACGTTACGCGTGTCGCCCTCTACGGAATGGGCGGCATAAGATTGCGCGACGTTTGAAAATTCGAATGCCGCCTCGATACGGCTGTTTTTACGAAAGCCTTTGATCGCTAACGAGCCACCAGCAGGCACAATGTAGCCGTTGTTGTTAAGCGAACCGGCCTTACCGCTCAGGACATCGAGACCATCCACCGTGGCGACAATTTCATAATCCACGCTGTGGCTATAATTACGGACATATAATTGATACTGAGTACCAACGCGGGCCGCAATGGCGTATTGCCATTTTCCCGTGGAATTATTATAGCGGCGAGTAATAGGGAGAGAGTTAAAATTAGCATCGCGTACCGCATATTCCAGATCGCTATTACGAATGCTATAGCGCTGGTCAAACCCGGTTTGATATTGACCGGAATAATTAATTAATACGATCTCATCAGGATGGGAATCTACGCGCTCTGCAGGCACGCCTTTAACCGTTGAGTGAACGTCGCTGCCCCAGCGGGTGGCAACCTCAGTGGAGAGTGCCGTGCGGGTATTGTACTCCGGCTGTTTTGCGCAGCCGCTTAAAAATAATAAACCGATAATAAGACCGTAACGCGGTATGCTTTTCATATTCCGTCCCTGTTTCGCTGAATGTTAATTCCCTGCGGCAGTGTACGGACCTTTGTCATTTTAAAAAGCAGCTACCATGATGTTTCAGATTTCATTTATAAAAAAGGGCCGGTTCAGGAATATAAACCGGCCCGCCAGCGGATAACTCTTAGTTACTCATCTTCAAGATAAGTATACCCGTACAGCCCCGCTTCGAACTCTTCGAGGAACTGCTGCTGCAGCTCGGCGTCGAGGCCGGTATTTTTCACCTGATCGCGGAACTGGGTCAGCAACGTATTCGGATCCAGTTGAACATACTGCAGCATATCCGCCACCGTATCGCCCTCATCGGAGAGCTCAACCTCAACGCTACCGTCCGGGAAGACGAAGACGTCTACCGCTTCGGTGTCGCCGAACAGGTTGTGCATGTTGCCGAGGATCTCCTGATAAGCGCCAACCATAAAGAAGCCCAGCATTGGCGGGTTCTCCGGGTCGTATTCCGGCATCGGCATGGTGGTTGCGATCCCGTCGCCGTCAACATAGTGATCGATGGCGCCATCGGAGTCGCAGGTAATATCCAGCAGCACCGCGCGGCGTTCCGGCGACTTGTTCAGCCCTTCCAGCGGCATCACCGGGAACAGCTGATCGATACCCCAGGCATCCGGCATCGACTGGAACAGCGAGAAGTTGACGTAGATTTTATCCGCCATACGTTCCTGCAGCTCATCGATAATCGGGCGATGGGCGCGGTTGCTCGGATCGAGCTGTTTTTGTACCTCATGGCACATGTTCAGATACAG
The DNA here is from genome assembly GCF_040064515.1 of Klebsiella sp. CN_Kp104. Lineage (NCBI taxonomy): Bacteria > Pseudomonadati > Pseudomonadota > Gammaproteobacteria > Enterobacterales > Enterobacteriaceae > Klebsiella > Klebsiella sp. CN_Kp104. The sequence goes on from NZ_JBEAII010000029.1 coordinate 105,539, forward strand.
CTGTTCCGCCCACGCGCGCTCCTGCAGGTTGAAGGTGCCTGAGGAGTAGCCGATGTGGATATCGTGCAGATCCATTTGGCTGTCATGCAGCCATTCACGCAGCGAGCGGCGGTTGCCGGTTTCGTGCATCTCCAGCCAGGTTTCCCACATGCTCTGCAGCGGACGCGCGGCGTCTTCCGCCGGCGGGGTCGCCTCGGTGTATTCGTTGCGCTCGACGCCGATAATGTTGGAAACCAGTACGGTGTGGTGCGCGGTCACCGCGCGGCCGGACTCAGTAATCACCGTCGGGTGCGGCAGGCCGTTCTCTTCACAGGCATCGCCGATCGCCCAGATGATATTGTTGGCGTACTCATTCAGGCCGTAGTTCACCGAACAGTCGGACTGCGAGCGGGTCCCTTCATAGTCCACGCCCAGACCGCCGCCGACATCGAAGCACTGAATATTAACGCCCAGCTTATGCAGCTCGACGTAGAAACGCGCCGATTCGCGCACGCCGGTGGCGATATCGCGAATGTTGGCCATCTGCGAGCCGAGGTGGAAGTGCAGCAGTTGCAGGCTCTCAAGATGGCCTGCCTCGCGCAGAATTTCGACCAGTTGCAGCACCTGCGTCGCCGCGAGGCCAAATTTGGATTTCTCGCCGCCGGAGGACTGCCATTTACCGGAGCCCTGCGAAGCCAGACGCGCACGCACGCCAAGGCGCGGCACCACGTTCAGACGGGCGGCCTCTTCCAGCACGATGGCGATTTCCGACATCTTCTCGATGACCAGATAGACCTTATGGCCCATCTTCTCACCCACCAGTGCCAGACGGATGTATTCGCGATCTTTATAACCGTTGCAGACGATCACGCTACGGGTCATCCCCGCGTGCGCCAGCACCGCCATCAGTTCAGCCTTCGAACCGGCTTCCAACCCCAGCGGTTCGCCGGAGTGGATCAAGGATTCAATCACGCGACGGTGCTGGTTAACCTTGATCGGGTAGACAAGGAAATAGTCGCCGTTATAACCGTAGGATTCACGCGCGCGCTTGAAGGCGGCGTTAATCGAGCGCAGACGATGTTGCAGGATCTGCGGGAAGCAGAACAGCGCCGGCAGGCGTTGTCCCTGGGCTTCGCGCGCTTTGACCAGCTCGGCCAGGTCGACGCGCGCTTCCGGGACGTCAGGATCCGGGCAAACGCTGATATGGCCCAGTTCGTTAACGTCGTAATAGTTATTACCCCACCAGGCAATATTGTAGGTACGTAGCATTTTGCTGGCTTCCTGGGAGCTCATCGCAACCTCCTGCATGGAACGTAGTACACCGTGTTCGCCTGCTGACGAAAGCGAACCCAAAGACATGTCGTCAGACATAGCGAACCTCAACTTGTAATATTAACTACTATCGCAGTCGACAGACGCGATAACAACCCATGAACAGCCTTTAATCCCAGCAGATAGTGCTGGCACTGCAGCTGCGCGACCGGTTTCTTATTCATATATAGTAAAACACGTACCCGAAGCTGGTATGACAGCCCGGAGAAACCACGAGAAAACCCTTGCTCACGCAAGAGCGCCCTTGTTCAGTTTTCAAAAAGCCTGGAGGCCCTGGAATCCTGAGAAGCGCCGAGATGGGTAGAACATCGGCAGGTTTGCACGAAAGAGATGCAGATTGCGGGATAGAATTGCGCGACAGAACGACGCGACGAATCAGGCGAAAAACGTTGGTTCATTATCTGGTATCACCTCCACACTGCCCCGTAACAGGCCAGCGACAAGCCAAAGCTATACCCGTCATACTTCAAGCTGCAGATGCGTTGGCTGCGTGCGTTCATCCCAGTCACATAGTTATCTATGCTCCTGGGAATTCGCGCCCTTGCCGCCTTCCTGCAACTTAAATTATTTAGGGTATATACATATCGTACAGCCGGCGAAACCGCCGCTGTGTAACAGAGTGCTTAACCCGGCTGGAAGTGGCGTCACGAGATGGGGCTTCGTGCGCTTTTTTAATGAGCCGCGCGCGGCGTTTTATACCGAGAAGCGGGGTAAAATGCAAAATAAAAATACGCGCCTTGCCGGGGTTGTCAGGAAAAATTTCCACCACGCTTTTTCCATTAATGCGGGTGATGTCAAAAAAATGTGGAAATGCGATGAAGTTCTGACCTAAAATAGCCATCCAGAAGTTAATCCATCTATACTGATTAACACTCAGACTGCTCGTGTCACTACCTGCAAGCCTTGGTAGGGTCATCTATCAAAGCCTCTCTACACAACAGTATGAGCTACACGAATACTCACAGGTAAAATAAAACATGGCAAAACACCTCTTTACGTCCGAGTCTGTATCAGAAGGGCATCCAGACAAAATTGCTGACCAAATCTCCGATGCCGTGCTGGACGCGATCCTCGAACAGGATCCGAAAGCGCGCGTAGCCTGCGAAACCTACGTTAAAACCGGCATGGTTCTGGTTGGCGGTGAAATCACCACCAGCGCATGGGTTGATATCGAAGAGATCACCCGTAACACGGTGCGTGAAATTGGCTACGTGCATTCCGATATGGGCTTTGACGCCAACTCTTGTGCCGTCCTGAGCGCCATTGGTAAACAGTCCCCGGACATCAACCAGGGCGTTGACCGTGCCGACCCGCTGGAACAGGGCGCGGGCGACCAGGGCCTGATGTTTGGTTATGCCACTAACGAAACTGACGTGCTGATGCCGGCTCCGGTGACCTATGCTCATCGTCTGGTACAGCGCCAGGCTGAAGTCCGCAAAAACGGCACCCTGCCGTGGCTGCGTCCGGACGCGAAAAGCCAGGTCACTTTCCAGTATGACGACGGCAAAATCGTCGGCATCGATGCGGTAGTTCTGTCTACTCAGCACGCTGAAGATATCGATCAGAAATCCCTGCAGGAAGCAGTGATGGAAGAGATCATCAAGCCGATTCTGCCGACCGAATGGCTGAACGCTTCGACCAAGTTCTTCATCAACCCGACCGGCCGTTTCGTTATCGGCGGCCCGATGGGCGACTGCGGTCTGACCGGTCGTAAGATCATCGTTGATACCTACGGCGGCATGGCTCGCCACGGCGGCGGCGCGTTCTCCGGTAAAGATCCATCTAAAGTTGACCGTTCCGCAGCCTACGCGGCGCGCTATGTAGCGAAAAACATCGTTGCCGCAGGCCTTGCCGATCGTTGTGAGATTCAGGTCTCCTACGCCATCGGCGTCGCTGAACCGACTTCGATCATGGTAGAAACTTTCGGCACCGAAAAAGTGCCTTCTGAACAGCTGACCCTGCTGGTACGCGAGTTCTTCGACCTGCGTCCATACGGCCTGATTCAGATGCTGGATCTGCTGCACCCGATCTACAAAGAGACCGCGGCTTACGGTCACTTTGGTCGCGAACATTTCCCATGGGAAAAAACCGACAAAGCAGCCCTGCTGCGCGAAGCGGCTGGCCTGAAATAAGCCACCCCGCTTGACTACTTAAGGCCAGCCCCGCGCTGGCCTTTTTGTTGCCCCTCATTCCCCACATCTAACGCTTCCTGCCCTTTTTTTGCCATGCAGGCCATAGATAATGGAAGCGATTACATATCTGCTATAGAGCCTGGCGTAACTGAGCTTTCTGTTGACGCCAATTCTTTTCACAATGTTACATACCATGTCGAATTTCGCCATTTCAGCGCAATCTTATTGGCGATAATTGCCTTTTATATCTATGATTTGAATATGTTTTTGCTGATTACATATCTTTACCTTAGTGTAACCGATTACACAGTCGTGATTGTAATCACGTTTTTTTGTCCTGCACTCCCCTACTCTAAGCATCGACAGAATCAATAACTCAACTGGAGGGCGTTATGCCTGACAATAAAAAACAAGGGCGTTCAAACAAGACGATGACGTTCTTTGTCTGTTTCCTCGCCGCGCTGGCCGGCTTACTGTTCGGCCTTGATATCGGCGTTATTGCCGGCGCCTTACCGTTCATTGCCAATGAATTCCAAATCAGCGCACACACCCAGGAGTGGGTGGTCAGCTCCATGATGTTCGGCGCCGCCGTCGGCGCAGTGGGCAGCGGCTGGCTCTCTTTCAAACTTGGGCGTAAAAAAAGCCTGATGATCGGCGCGATCCTGTTCGTTGCGGGCTCGCTATTTTCCGCCGCCGCGCCGAACGTCGAAATCCTGCTAATTTCCCGCGTATTGCTGGGGCTGGCGGTTGGCGTCGCCTCTTACACCGCGCCGCTATACTTGTCGGAAATCGCGCCGGAGAAAATCCGCGGCAGTATGATTTCGATGTACCAGTTGATGATTACCATCGGTATTCTCGGCGCCTATCTTTCCGACACCGCCTTCAGCTATAGCGGCGCGTGGCGCTGGATGCTCGGCGTGATTATCATCCCGGCAGTCCTGCTGCTGATCGGCGTTATCTTCCTGCCGGATAGCCCGCGCTGGTTTGCCGCTAAACGCCGTTTCGTCGATGCCGAGCGCGTCCTGCTGCGCCTGCGAGATACCAGCGCCGAAGCCAAACGCGAGCTTGATGAAATCCGCGAAAGCCTGAAAGTCAAACAGTCCGGCTGGGCGCTGTTCAAAGAGAACAGTAACTTCCGCCGCGCGGTGTTCCTCGGCGTACTGCTGCAGATCATGCAACAGTTCACCGGGATGAACGTCATCATGTACTATGCGCCGAAGATTTTTGAACTGGCGGGCTATGCCAATACCACTGAGCAAATGTGGGGCACCGTGATCGTCGGCCTGACCAACGTACTGGCCACCTTTATCGCTATCGGCCTGGTCGACCGCTGGGGCCGCAAACCGACGCTGATCCTCGGCTTTATCGTGATGGCCGCCGGTATGGGCGTACTGGGCAGCATGATGCATATCGGTATTCATTCTGCTACCGCACAGTACTTCGCGGTACTGATGCTGCTGATGTTTATCGTCGGCTTCGCGATGAGCGCCGGCCCGCTGATTTGGGTACTGTGTTCGGAAATCCAGCCGCTGAAAGGCCGCGATTTCGGTATCACCTGCTCCACCGCGACCAACTGGATTGCCAATATGATCGTCGGCGCCACCTTCCTGACCATGCTGAACTCTCTCGGCAGCGCCAACACCTTCTGGGTCTACGGCGGTCTGAACGTGCTGTTTATCCTGCTGACTATCTGGCTGATTCCGGAAACCAAAAACGTCTCGCTGGAACATATTGAACGCAACCTGATGCAGGGACGTCCGCTGCGCGAAATCGGCGCTCGCGATTAATCCCCTCTGTGCTTCCTCCCCTTTGGGAGGAAGCTTCTTCTTGCTCTCCCCCGCGCGGCGCACTATCCTCTGGCGCTATGAAAACACCCCGTATTCCCATCGCTATCCAGCAGGCCGTCATGAGTAGCCTGCGGGAGCACCTTGCCACCGCCAATCTCAAGCTGGAACGCCGCTATGCGGAACCGACGCTGGTTTATCAGCAGCGCGGCACCTCCGCAGGCACCGCGTGGCTTGAGAAAAACGAGATCCGCCTTAATCCAGTGCTATTGCTGGAAAATCAGCAGGCGTTTATCGATGAAGTGGTGCCGCACGAACTGGCGCATCTGCTGGTGTGGAAACACTTTGGCCGCGTCGCGCCGCACGGTAAAGAGTGGAAATGGATGATGGAGGTCGTGCTGGGCGTCCCCGCCCGCCGCACCCATCGCTTTGAGCTTGATTCGGTACGCCAGAACACCTTCCCCTATCGCTGCCAGTGCCAGCAGCATCAGCTCACCGTTCGTCGTCATAACCGCGTGGTGCGCGGTGAAGCCACCTACCGCTGCGTTCGCTGCGGCGATCTGCTGGTGGCGGAAAAGTAACCACCGGAATTAATTAGAAACTTTCTGATCTGACTGATTGCATCTGACACCCTCATTCGCTACGTTGCGGGCTCGTTTTGACACGGAGTTTACGATGTCCCGTATGTATGTTTTTGCCGTCGCGTTGTTCAGCGTGGCAGCCAGCGGCCCGCTTGCGGCAGCTGGTATTCATAGTTTTTCCCAGGCGAAAGCCGCAGGCGTAAAAGTGAATGCCGACGTTCCCGGCGACTTTTATTGCGGTTGTAAAATCGACTGGCAGGGTAAAAAAGGCGTTATCGATCTGGAATCTTGCGGCTACAAAGTGCGTAAAAACGAGAACCGCGCCAGCCGGGTCGAATGGGAACATGTGGTTCCGGCGTGGCAGTTCGGCCACCAGCGCCAATGCTGGCAGGATGGTGGACGTAAAAACTGCGCCAAAGATCCGGAATATCGCAAGATGGAAAGCGATATGCATAACCTGCAGCCTGCGGTCGGCGAGGTCAATGGCGATCGCGGCAACTTTATGTACAGCCAGTGGAATGGCGGCGACGGGCAGTATGGTCAATGCGCCATGAAGGTCGATTTCAAAGATAAAGTCGCCGAACCGCCGGTACGCGCCCGCGGCTCGATCGCTCGCACCTACTTCTATATGCGCGACCGCTATCAGCTGACTCTTTCCCGCCAGCAAACCCAGCTATTTACCGCCTGGGATAAGCAGTATCCGGTGACCTCCTGGGAGTGCGAGCGCGATGAGCGAATCGCCAAAGTACAGGGCAACCATAATCCTTACGTCCAGCAGGCTTGCCAGGCGCAAAAGAGCTAACCTACACTAGCGGCAATTGTTAATTTGCAGCCGCCGTCTTCCCCGCTATGGGGAAGACGCTATCTGCGCGAAGAACGGAATATCAAGCATGCGCATTCCTCGCATCCACCACCCGGAACGCATTACCCCCGGCAGCCACATTGCCCTCAGCGAAGACGCAGCCAACCACGTTGGCCGCGTCCTGCGCATGAGCAAAGGTCAGGAAATCCAGCTGTTTGACGGCAGCAATCAGGTTTTCGATGCGGTCATCACCGAAGCGGGTAAGAAAAACGTCATGGTCGAGGTTATCCGTGGCCAGATCGACGATCGTGAATCACCGCTGCACATCCATCTCGGCCAGGTGATGTCACGCGGCGAAAAAATGGAATTCACCATCCAGAAATCGATCGAACTTGGCGTAAGCCTCATAACGCCACTGTTTTCCGAGCGCTGCGGCGTTAAACTGGATGCCGAACGCTTGCAGAAGAAGATTCAGCAGTGGCAGAAAATCGCTATTGCCGCCTGCGAACAGAGCGGCCGTAACATCGTGCCGGAGATTCGCCCGGCGATGCAGCTGGAAGCCTGGTGCGCCGAGGAAGAAAACGGCCTTAAGCTCAACCTGCACCCGCGCGCCAGCGCCAGCATCAATACGCTGCCGCTGCCGGTTGAACGTGTTCGCCTGCTGATTGGCCCGGAAGGCGGTCTGTCGGCGGAAGAGATAGCGATGACCGCTCGCTATCAGTTTACTGATATCCTGTTGGGACCGCGCGTTCTGCGTACTGAGACCACCGCGCTCACCGCCATCACCGCGCTGCAGGTGCGTTTTGGCGATCTGGGCTAAAATCTGGCGCAACGTTCCGCAAACACGACAGCGCTAATGGAGAAAAGAATGATCAAGCTCGGCATCGTGATGGACCCTATCGCATCCATCAACATCAAAAAAGACACCAGCTTCGCTATGTTGCTGGAAGCGCAGCGTCGCGGCTATGAACTCCATTACATGGAGATGAACGACCTGTATCTCATCAACGGCGAATCCCGCGCCCGTACGCGCACGCTGAGCGTCGAGCAGAATTACGACAAGTGGTACGCGTTCACCGGCGAACAGGACCTGCCGCTGGCGGATCTCGACGTTATCCTGATGCGTAAAGACCCGCCGTTCGATACCGAGTTTATCTACGCCACCTACATTCTCGAACGCGCGGAAGAGAAAGGTACGCTTATCGTCAACAAGCCGCAGAGCCTGCGCGACTGTAACGAGAAGCTGTTTACCGCCTGGTTCTCCGATCTAACCCCGGAAACGCTGGTCACCCGTAATAAAGCCCAGTTGAAAGCGTTTTGGGAAAAACACGGCGATATCATTCTCAAACCGCTGGACGGCATGGGCGGCGCCTCAATCTTCCGCGTGAAAGCGGGCGACCCGAACCTCGGCGTCATTTCCGAAACCCTGACTGAACTGGGTAGCCGCTACTGCATGGCGCAGAATTATCTGCCGGCCATCAAAGACGGCGACAAACGCGTGCTGGTGGTAGACGGCGAGCCGGTGCCATACTGCCTGGCGCGTATCCCGCAGGGCGGTGAAACGCGCGGCAACCTGGCTGCCGGTGGTCGTGGCGAAGCGCGTCCGCTGACCGAAAGCGACTGGGAAATCGCCCGCCGCGTTGGCCCAACGCTGAAAGCTAAAGGCCTTATCTTCGTCGGCCTGGACATCATCGGCGATCGCCTGACCGAAATTAACGTTACCAGCCCGACCTGCGTGCGCGAAATCGAAGCCGCTTTCCCGGACGTGTCGATTACCGGCATGCTGATGGACGCCATCGAAAAACGTATCAACAAATAAGCACTGGGGCGGGCAAACGCCCGCCCGCAAGGCGCCCCTCGGGCGCCGGTAAAACAAAGTGCATCGACACGTTTCTACTTTACCCGCATACTGGGTGTTGTTTTTTTAAACCAGGAACAGAACCTCTGACAATGAATTTACAGCATCACTTTCTGATTGCCATGCCTGCGCTACAGGACCCTCTTTTCCGTCGCTCCGTCGTCTATATCTGCGAGTACAACGACGATGGCGCCATGGGCATTATCATCAATAAGCCGCTGGAAAATTTGCAGGTGGAAGGGATCCTGGAAAAATTGAAAATCGCGCCGCAGCCGCGCAACCCGGATATCCGTCTGGATAAGCCGGTGATGGTCGGCGGCCCGCTGGCGGAGGATCGCGGTTTTATTCTGCACACGCCGCCGTCTGATTTTTCCTCCAGCATCCGTATCTCCGACAACACGGTGATTACCACCTCACGCGACGTGCTGGAAACCCTCGGTACCGATAAACAACCGAGCAACGTGCTGGTGGCGTTGGGCTACGCGTCGTGGGAAAAAGGGCAACTGGAACAGGAAATTCTCGATAACGCCTGGCTTACCGCACCGGCCGATCAGAATATTTTGTTTAAAACGCCGATTGCCGACCGCTGGCGCGAAGCGGCCAAACTTATCGGTATCGATATCGTGACGATGCCTGCCGACGCGGGGCATGCATAATGAGCGGTACCTTTCTGAGTTTTGATTTTGGCACTAAAAGCATTGGCGTCGCCGTTGGGCAGCGCATTACCGGCACGGCGCGTCCGCTCCCGGCGCTGAAAGCGCAGGACGGCAAACCGGACTGGAACATCATCGAAAAGCTGTTGAAAGAGTGGCAGCCGGAAGCGGTGATTGTCGGCCTGCCGCTGAACATGGACGGCACCGAACAGCCGCTAACCGCGCGCGCACGTAACTTCGCCAATAAAATTCATGGCCGCTTCGGCGTGAAAATCACCCTCCACGACGAGCGTTTAAGCACCGTCGAAGCCCGCGCAGGGCTGTTCGAACACGGAGGTTTTCGCGCGCTCAATAAAGGCAGCGTTGATTCCGCCTCTGCCGTGGTTATCCTCGAAAGCTATTTCGAACAGGGATACTGATCGGTAGCTCTGGGATGAAAGCGAAGCATAGATTCGCGTTTGCGCCGGGTGGCGGCTTCGCCTTACCCGGCCTACAAAACCCCCGCTGGAGTAACCCGTAGGCCCGCGCAAGCGTAGCGCCGCCGGGCAATCATGGCAGCGGATGCGGAGCCGCTTTTGCGCCGGGTGGCGGCTTCGCCTTACCCGGCCTACAACCCCCTCGCTGGCATAACCCGTAGGCCCGCGCAAGCGTAGCGCCGCCGGGCAATCAGTGACGCAGATGTTCATTCGCCCAGCTTACCGCCTGGGTACGGTTCTTCACGCTCAATTTGCGGAACACATTGTACAGATGAGTACGTACCGTGTTTTCGCTGATGAACAGCGCGCGGGCAATATCCATATTCGTTGCGCCGCAGCGCAGCTCGTTGAGGATCTCACATTCACGCTCGGTCAACGGTGAGTTCTCCGTCGGCGCCGTGACCTGATCCGCAGAATACAGCGCCGGGTGCATCACGCTCAATTCAGCCGTCTGCTCGCCATTTAATACGGCTTTGACGCCCTCAATTAAGCGCGATTGGTCATCGTCATGGCGGAATACGCCATATAACGCAGGCCATTGCGCCATTTCGTAAAGCTCATACTTTTGCGCGCTATTGATAATCAACAGACGCGGATTATCTGCCTGTACGCGAATAATATCTCGCCACACGCCATTCAATTTCTTATTAGAGACGGCAATATCAAACAATATTACAGAGTCTTTTGCCAGACGTTGAGTTAGCGGTTTGTTGATATTATGCAGAGTTACGTTTACGGATAGCTTCTCAGTCAACCACGTCGCAAATGCATTACTCTGAATGGACGGATGAGTAATGAAAGTCACCTGACGCGAATGCAGTAAATTCTCCGATAAATTAATCACTTGAAACTCTCCTTAGCAGTACCCCGCCATCTTAGCGGTTAAATTAACTGAAAATTAAACGTTCAATAATGTATTTATATTTTCAAATACACTTTGGATATTGAAACATCATTTCATGAGAATCTTCCTGTTCCCGTAAACAGCATAAATCGAACCCCGCAAAAGTGTCAAAAGGTAATCCCATTTTTTTCCTGGTTAAGCGGGGTAAATGTAAGCCCGCTGTCATAACATTCATTATTTCGGCTTAGGTCGTACCACTTATTTGTATTATGAAATCATTAATCAAAACATTAATTGAACACTGAATTAACAATTTAATGAATACCACCTTTGTTTCATCACGGCATGGGCTATAACTCACCTGCTAACGCACGTTGTTGAAAACTCTGCGCAAAGGTTTGCATTCCTGCCTGTTGACTGGTTTGCATCACGCCGGGTAGCTGATGCGTTTTTCCTTCGCGGATCAAATTTGCCACCGCTGGCGTGTTCACTAAAAGTTCGTATAGCGCAACCCGGCCACCGGAAGCATTTGGCAACAATTTTTGCGCCGCCACGGCGCATAAACTCCCCGCCAGCTGACTGCGAACCGGCTCTTTTTCCTCCGCCGGAAACACATCCACCAGCCGCTCGACGGCCTGCGCCGCGCTGCGGGTATGCAGCGTCGCCATCACCAGGTGCCCGGTTTCGGCCGCGGTCAGCGCCAGGCGGATGGTTTCGCTATCGCGCAGCTCGCCTAATAAGATGACGTCCGGGTCCTGACGCAGCGCCACACGTAGCGCCGCCGCGAAGGAGGAGCAATGGCGGCCGATTTCGCGCTGCTGGATCAGGCAGTTCCTGCTGGCGTGAATAAACTCCACGGGATCCTCAAGGGTTAAAATATGACCATGGCGATGTTGATTGAGGTAGTCCACCATCGCCGCCAGGGTGGTCGACTTGCCGCTACCGGTAGCGCCGGTAACCAGGATCAAACCACTCTCTTCATTTAACAGTTCGCTAAGCGCGGCGGGCGCGCCCAAATCACCCAACTGCGGGCATCGCTGCGGCAAAAGACGCAGCGCCAACGACAAGCCGCGCGCGTGGGCAAAAGCGCTGGCACGCAGCCGCGGCCCATCTGAGAGGGCCAGGGCAAAGTCCACCTGGCCATCGGCACGCCACTGCGCCAACTGTGGGTCGTTAAGCCAGCGAGTGAGGATTTCCTCAACATCCGGCGAAGTAAACGGTGCAGGCTCAAGCTTTCCCAAACGACGCCAGCGCGGCGGATACGCGCTGCACAGGTGTAGATCGGAGACGTTATGCTTTACACTAAGGGCCACGATTTCTTCCAGCTCCATAACTGATCCTCGGAATATGAACGATATTGCGCATAACCTGGCACAGGTCCGGGATAAAATCTCAGGCGCCGCCGCCCGCTGCGGCCGCGCTCCAGAAGAAGTTACGTTGCTTGCAGTGAGTAAAACCAAACCTGCGAGCGCTATCGAAGAAGCGATGGCCGCAGGACAGCGGGCATTCGGCGAAAACTACGTCCAGGAAGGGGTGGATAAAATCCGCTATTTCCAGCAGGCGGGCGCCAGCGGTCTGCAGTGGCACTTCATCGGCCCGCTGCAGTCCAACAAAAGCCGGCTGGTGGCCGAACATTTTGACTGGTGCCACACCGTCGACCGGTTGAAAATCGCCACCCGCCTGAGCGAGCAACGTCCGGCGGATTTACCGCCGCTGAACGTGCTGATTCAAATCAACATCAGCGATGAACAGAGTAAATCCGGGATCCCGCTGGCGGAGCTTGACGCTTTAGCCGCCGGTGTCGCCGCCTTACCGAACCTCCAGCTTCGCGGGTTAATGGCCATTCCGGCGCCAGAGTCAGAATATGAAAGGCAGTTTGCCGTCGCCCAACAAATGGCGGTAGCATTCGCGCAACTGAAAACGCTCTACCCTTCGGTTGATACGCTCTCTCTGGGCATGTCGGATGACATGGAAGCCGCTATCGCGGCGGGAAGCACTATGGTGCGCATCGGGACCGCAATCTTCGGCGCGCGCGACTACAGCAAAAAATAAGGAATCTGAGGAACGCCATGAAGACGTTGACCTTCCTGCTCTCAACGGTCATTGAGCTCTACACAATGGTCATGTTGTTACGCGTCTGGATGCAGTGGGCGCGCTGCGACTTTTACAATCCGTTTTCACAGTTCGTCGTGAAAGCGACCCAGCCAATCGTCGGGCCGCTGCGCCGGATTATCCCGGCAATGGGGCCGCTGGATAGCGCCTCCCTGCTGGTCGCCTTCGTGCTCTGCGTTATCAAGGCGATCGTGCTGTTTATGGTGGTCACCTTCCAGCCGATTATCTGGATTGCCGCGGTGCTGATCCTGCTGAAAACCATCGGTTCGCTGATTTTCTGGGTGCTGCTATTGATGGCGATCATGAGCTGGGTAAGCCAGGGCCGCAGCCCGGTGGAATACGTGCTGATGCAGTTGGCCGACCCACTGCTGCGCCCGATCCGCAACCTGCTGCCATCCATGGGCGGCATCGACTTTTCGCCGATGGTGCTGGTCCTGCTGCTATACGTGATTAACATGGGTATCGCCGAGCTGCTGCAAGCTACTGGCAATGTCCTGCTTCCGGGGCTGTGGATGGCGCTATGAGTGCCGTTGAAGTCTGCGCTGACGGGCTGGTGCTCAGGCTGTATATTCAGCCAAAGGCCAGCCGCGACAGCCTTGTTGGTCTGCATGGCGACGAGCTCAAAGTCGCCATCACCGCCCCACCCGTCGACGGCCAGGCAAATGCCCATCTGGTTAAATATCTCGCTAAACAGTTCCGCGTCGCGAAAAGCCAGGTGCTTATCGAAAAAGGCGAACTGGGCCGTCACAAACAGGTAAAAATCATTCACCCGCAGCAGATCCCGCCCGCCGTCGCGGCGCTGACTGACTAAACAGGATTGAATATGCAAAAAGTTGTACTCGCTACCGGCAACGCCGGTAAAGTTCGCGAGCTGGCCTCGCTGCTGGAAGATTTTGGGCTCGACGTCGTCGCCCAGACCGAGCTTGGGGTCGATTCCGCCGAAGAAACCGGCCTGACCTTTATCGAAAACGCGATCCTCAAAGCGCGTCACGCCGCGCAGGTCACCGGCCTGCCGGCCATCGCCGACGACTCGGGTCTGGCGGTGGATGCGCTGGGCGGCGCGCCGGGCATTTACTCCGCTCGCTACTCGGGTGAAAACGCCAGCGACCAGCAGAATCTGGAAAAGCTGCTGGATGCCCTGCAGGACGTGCCCGATGAGCAACGCCAGGCCCAGTTCCACTGCGTGCTGGTGTATCTGCGCCATGCCGAAGACCCGACACCGCTGGTGTGCCACGGCAGCTGGCCGGGCGTGATTACTCGCCAGGCGGCGGGTAGCGGCGGCTTTGGTTATGACCCGATTTTCTTTGTTCCGTCCGAGGGTAAAACCGCAGCGGAACTGAGCCGTGAAGAGAAAAGCGCCATTTCCCACCGTGGGCAGGCGCTGAAACTGTTACTGGAAGCATTACGTAATGGCTAATTTGCCGCCTCTCAGTCTTTATATTCATATCCCGTGGTGCGTGCAGAAATGCCCGTACTGCGATTTCAATTCGCATGCGTTAAAGGGCGAAGTGCCGCACGACGACTACGTCCAGCACCTGCTTGCCGATCTGCGCCACGATGCGCCATACGCACAAGGACGTGAAATTAAGACTATTTTTATCGGCGGCGGTACGCCGAGCCTGCTTTCCGGCTCGGCGATGCAAACCCTGCTGGATGGCGTGCGCGCCTGCCTGCCGCTGGCGGCGGATGCGGAGATCACCATGGAAGCCAATCCGGGGACCGTGGAGGCCGATCGCTTCGTTGAGTATCAGCGTGCCGGGGTCAACCGTATCTCCATCGGCGTACAGAGCTTTAGCGAGCCCAAATTGCAGCGTCTGGGACGTATTCACGGCCCGGAAGAGGCAAAACGCGCGGCGCGGCTGGCGAGCGGCCTCGGGCTGCGTAGCTTTAACCTCGATTTAATGCATGGCCTACCGGACCAGTCGCTGGATGAGGCGCTGGATGATTTGCGCCAGGCGATCGCGCTGAATCCGCCGCATCTGTCGTGGTATCAGTTGACTATTGAGCCGAACACGCTGTTTGGTTCGCGCCCGCCGGTGTTACCGGATGACGATGCGCTGTGGGATATTTTCGAACAGGGACATCAATTGCTGAGCGCCGCAGGTTATCAGCAATACGAGACCTCCGCTTACGCCAAACCAGGCTATCAGTGCCAGCACAATCTCAACTACTGGCGCTTTGGCGACTACCTCGGTATCGGCTGCGGCGCACACGGCAAAGTGACCTTCCCTGATGGCCGCATTCTGCGTACGGCAAAAACCCGTCACCCGCGCGGCTACATGGAAGGCCGTTACCTGGAGCGTCAGCACGACGTGGAGGCGGCGGATAAACCGTTCGAGTTCTTTATGAACCGCTTCCGCCTGCTGGAGGCCGCGCCGCGCGCGGAGTTCAGCTTGTATACCGGACTTGATGAGCAGGTTATCCGTCCGCAAATCGATGCCGCCATCGCCGAAGGCTATCTGCTGGAAGATACGCAAAACTGGCAGATTACCGAGCACGGTAAGCTGTTTTTAAATTCGCTGCTGGAGCTGTTCCTCAGCGAAGAGTAATCCCTGCGGGCGGCACGTCGTCGCCCGTATCTTTCCCCTTACATCCTCTCCCGCCACGGTCAAATAGACTGGCGTTTTTTTGTTCACTTATTTGCAGCGAATCACAAAATCCGATCGACTTTTTTCCTTTTCTTGACTCATTTTTTGCGCAGTGGTAATCCTGCTTCATCGGTTGAGCAAATGTAAAACCGACGTATCCTACATGTGAATTATTGGTAACTCTGATTAAAAAAAGTCTCTGTAACGTCGGCGCAACCCGGCGGGCTTAAGCCTATAAAAAAGAGGGTAACACAATGAATTACCGTAATATATTTATCACACTCGCCGCACTATCCGGCACCGTCACGGCTTCAGCCTGGTCTGCAGAGTCCGCCACCGTGGCCTTTTTAATGCCCGATCAGGCCTCTACCCGCTATGAGCAGCACGACTTCCCCGGTTTTAAGGCGGAAATGAGCAAGCTTTGCGCGGAATGTAAGGTCATCTATCAGAATGCCAACGCCAACGCGTCGCTCCAGCAGCAGCAGTTCAACTCGGTAATCGCCCAGGGAGCGAAAGTGATCGTCCTGGATCCGGTTGACTCTTCCGCCGCCGCCGCGCTGGTCGAAAACGCCCAGGCGCAGGGGGTCAAGGTCATCGCCTATGACCGCCCGGTGCCAAACAAACCGGCCGATTTTTATGTTTCGTTTGATAACGAGGGCATTGGCTACGCCATCGCGAAATCCCTCACCGACCACCTGAAAGCGAGCGGCGTGCCGCAGGATGCCGGCGTGCTGCAAATTAACGGTTCGCCAACCGATGCCGCCGCAGGGCTGATCCGCGACGGTATCCATCGCGGATTGAAAGAGTCCGGTTACAAAACGCTGGCCGAATTCGACACCCCGGAGTGGGCGCCGCCGAAAGCCCAGGAGTGGACCGCCGGGCAGGTTACCCGCTTTGGCGACAAAATTAAGGGCGTGGTCGCGGCGAACGACGGTACCGGCGGCGGGGCGATTGCCGCCTTTAAGGCTGCCGGCGTCCAGCCGCTGCCGCCGGTCACCGGCAATGACGCCACTATCGCCGCGCTGCAGCTGATCATCGCCGGCGACCAGTACAACACCATCTCCAAGCCATCGGAGATCGTTGCCGCAGCGGCGGCCAAAGTGGCGGTTGATTTTATTCAGGGCAAAAAACCGCAGGCCAGCACCACCCTGTACAACACCCCTTCCCAGCTATTTACCCCGGAAGTGGTGACCGCCAAAAACATCAAAGCGGAAATCTTCGATAAAAAAATCCAGACCTGGGATCAGGTGTGTAGCGGCGAATACGCCGCCGCCTGCCAGAAGTTAGGCATCAGCAAGTAACCTGTGACCCTGCGCCCGCCGCGGCGGGCGTGATTTCGCCATTATTGAGGTCGTTTTGTATGCCGCAACAACAACACAACTCCGCCGCCGGGCGGCCAATACTGCAACTGCGCAACGTCTCTAAACATTTTGGCGCGGTGTCGGCGCTGACGGATATCGAATTAGAAGTCCACGCCGGCGAGGTGGTCGCGCTGGTCGGCGACAACGGCGCGGGCAAATCCACGCTGGTGAAGATCCTCGCCGGCGTCCACCAGCCGACCTCCGGCACCATTGAGTTTGACGGCAACCCTGTCACCCTCGATAGCCCCGGCAAAGCGCTGGAATACGGTATTGCCACGGTGTTTCAGGATCTGGCGCTGTGTGAAAACCTTGATGTGGTAGCAAACCTGTTTCTGGGTCATGAAATTTCGCCGTTCCAGCTCGATGAAGTGGCGATGGAAGTGAAAGCCTGGACGCTGCTGCAGGAGCTGGCGGCACGTATTCCGTCGGTACGCGAACCGGTGGCATCGCTTTCCGGCGGCCAGCGGCAGACCGTCGCCATCGCCCGTTCGCTGCTGCTGAACCCTAAAATCATTATGCTCGATGAGCCCACCGCGGCGCTGGGCGTCGCGCAGACCGCGGAAGTGCTCAACCTGATTGAGCGCGTTCGCGAGCGCGGGCTTGGCGTCATCATCATCAGCCACAACATGGAAGACGTTCGCGCCGTCGCCGACCGTATCGTGGTGCTACGTCTCGGGCGCAACAAAGGGATCTTCACGCCCGATGCTTCCAATCAGGATCTGGTCGCCGCGATCACCGGCGCGACGGAAAACGCCGTTTCACGCCGGGTTGAACGTAAATCACAGCCAACAACTTCCGGAGCGATGTAATTTTATGAACAGTAAGACCGCATCCCACACCGCGCTGGATCGCAGCGATGAGCGCGTTCGTCACGACGAGGGGCTGTTTGGCGCCCTGCGCGCGCAGATAACCCGCATCAAAACCGGCGATCTCGGCACCGCGCCGGTGATAGCCGGGCTGATTGTGATTTCCCTGGTTTTCACCTTTCTCAACCCGGTCTATATCGCGCCGAATAACCTGGTGAACCTGCTGTTTGACTGCGCGACGGTCGGGTTTATCTCGCTCGGCATCGTCTGCGTGCTGATGCTTGGTGAGATAGACCTGTCGGTCGGCTCCATGAGCGGCCTGGCATCGGCTATCGTCGGCGTGCTGTGGGTGAACGCAGGATGGCCGCTGGCGGGAGCCATCGCCGTGGCGCTGGCCTGCGGCGTGGCCGTCGGGCTGGTCTACGCGCTACTGTATACCCGCGTCGGAATGCCAAGTTTCGTCGCCACTCTCGCCGGCCTGCTGGCGCTGCTGGGCATGCAGCTGTATATCCTCGGGCCGAGCGGCAGCATCAACCTGCCCTATACTTCGCCGCTGGTGCGCTTTGGCCAACTGCTGGTGATGCCCGGCTGGTTCTCACACCTGATGGCATTGCTGCCAGGACTGGCGATTATTGTCTTTGGTCTGAAAAAACGCTCGCGGCGGCTGGCGGCCAATCTTTCCGCCGAGGGAGTCAGCTCGCTACTGGCGCGCGCGATCGCGCTGACGATTATCTTCGAGGCCGCGGTGCTTTACCTCAATCAGGGGCGCGGTATTCCGTGGATTTTCGGTCTCTTTGTCGCCTGCGTGATGATCCTCAACTACGCGCTGAAACGGACAAAATGGGGTCGCTCGATGTTCGCGGTCGGCGGCAACCGTGAAGCGGCGCGCCGTTCGGGAATTAACGTGCGGGCGATTTATGTGAGCGCTTTTGTTCTGTGTACCACGCTTGCGACCTTCGGCGGCATTCTCGCGGCGTCGCGACTGGCTTCCGCCAGCCAGCAGGCCGGCACCGGCGACGTCAACCTCAACGCCATCGCCGCGGCGGTGATCGGCGGCACCAGCCTGTTCGGCGGACGCGGCAGCGCCTGGTCCGCGCTATTGGGGATCATCGTGATTCAGTCGATTTCAAATGGGCTGACGCTGTTGAACCTGCCGTCTTCGCTGCGCTATATCATTACCGGCGCGGTACTGGCGATTGCGGTAATCATTGATTCTCTGGCTCGCCGTTCACGCGTGTCGCACGGCCGCGCCTGAGTGGATAAGTGCGCGGCCCAAAGAAATGCGGGCCGCGAAATCTTGCTTACTTTAACGAACCAACCAGCGCTTTGCGGCTCTCTTCCAGCGAGACCACCCGGCTGCAAACATCTTTGCCGAACTGCTGGAAATCCGCTTCCTGGTTTTTCCACTCATCCTGGATTGCGGTTTGCAGGCCGCCAAGACTGCCGAGAATGCCCTGCAGCGGATTGCCGCCGCCTTTAAGCACCGCTTTGGCGCCCATCTCGTTAATGCTGTCCTGCAGAATGCCGCCCATCGCCTGATTCACCAGTTGTTGGCCATCGGCGCGAACCTGGTCGATGGCTTTATAGTGGAAAGTCAGGCCATCGCTGCGACGTTCGATAATGCGGTTCATCTGTTCTTTCAGCTGCGCGTCCAGCTTGGTCAGGCGGCTATGCATACTGCTGCTGGCGCCGACCTGTTCGGTGATGATTTTATCCAGCGCCTTGCGGCCCTTTTCGACCCGCGAACGCGCGCCATCATCAATCCACGGCAGACTGCTGCGCAGACCGGCCTGATAATCTTGCGCCTGTTCGCGCTGGGCGGCGCTAAGGGCATAGGCTTTACCGTTAAAGGTCAGATTACCGTCCGGCTTAATCACCAGATCGCCGTTTTCACCCTTCACCTGCACCTGCTGCGGGCTGAGGATCACATCGTCACGCGGCGTGACGCTACACTGGTAGTCCGCGTGGGCAGACAAAGCGGTGACGGAAAGCGCCACCGCCAGCAGCGTTTTGCGCATCATTTTACTCCCTTAAGACAAATCGGGCCGGCAATTGCCGACCCTTGTCAAACTTAGTCCCACCAGACGTCAAAAAGTTCGCTGGTGCGCACATCCGCTAATTTACGATCTTCCAGCCACTTACGAACGATGGCCTGATGCTCTTCGGTACATTTACCGATTTCCTGCATGCAGATGAGCCCTTCCCACGAGAGATAGCCGCTGCCGTCAAAGGCCAGTTTATTCGGCTCAATGACCTCTTCGATCAGATCGTTGACCGTCTGGTCGATCTGCTCTTCGCTGGTCCCTTCCGGGAAACGCCAGGCTACGGAGAAACCTAACTCCTGAAACTCGTCGATATGCATTTTTTTACGCAGACGACGGCTACGATTCTTGGCCATTATTTCACCCTCTCGAACATTAAGTCCCATACGCCGTGGCCAAGACGATGGCCACGTTGTTCAAATTTGGTTACCGGGCGCGATTCCGGGCGCGGTACGTAATCGTTACTTTCCGACCGGTTACGATAGCCTTCCAGCGAAGACATCACTTCCAGCATATGCTCAGCATAGGCTTCCCAGTCGGTCGCCATATGGAAGACACCGCCCAGCTTCAGTTTGCTTTTTACCAGCTCGGCGAAAGGCGGCTGCACGATACGACGTTTATTATGACGCGCTTTATGCCACGGGTCAGGGAAAAACAGCTGCACCATATTCAGCGAGTTATCCGGGATCATAGTGTGCAGCACTTCGACCGCATCGTGACACATTACGCGCAGGTTTTGTACGCCTTCTTCTTCCGCGGAAGCCAGGCACGCGCCGACGCCCGGCGAGTGCACTTCAATACCGAGGAAGTTTTGCTCCGGTTTAGCTTTCGCCATCGCCACCAGCGAGGCGCCCATACCGAAACCAATTTCTAAGGTGACCGGCGCTTCGCGGCCAAACAGAGCGGCGAAATCGAGCGGCGCATCGTTGAATTCAACGCCCATCACCGGCCAAATGTTATCCAGCGCATGCTGCTGCCCTTTCGTCAGGCGGCCCTGGCGACGGACGAAGCTACGAATACGGCGCAGCGGGCGACCGTTTTCATCGAATTCCGGAGAAATGACGTCGTTTTTCATAAAAGTTAAGTCTGCTTGTGAATGTGTTCGGAAAACGGGCATTATCCAAAGTTACCCGGCGGATGCAAGGGTTTACAGCCACTCGCCCTTGTGCTGCAATCTGCCACCCTGTAATCGCGATTCCGGAGCCGTAGCTTTGACTTTTCTCGCCGCGCAATTTTCAGCCCAGGTCCTGGACTGGTACGACAAATACGGCCGTAAAACCCTGCCCTGGCAAATCGCCAAGACGCCCTACAAAGTATGGCTCTCCGAAGTGATGTTGCAACAAACCCAGGTCACCACGGTTATTCCCTATTTTGAACGCTTTATGGCGCGTTTCCCAACGGTTGTTGATTTAGCCAACGCGCCGCTGGATGAAGTGCTGCATCTGTGGACCGGCCTTGGCTACTACGCACGGGCGCGCAACTTACATAAAGCCGCGCAGCAGGTTGCCACGCAACACGGCGGCGTGTTCCCGCAAACCTTTGAAGAGGTGGCCGCGCTTCCCGGCGTCGGGCGCTCGACGGCGGGGGCGATTTTATCCCTTTCGCTCGGTCAGCATTATCCGATTCTCGACGGCAACGTGAAGCGGGTACTCGCCCGCTGCTATGCTGTGAGCGGCTGGCCGGGGAAAAAAGAGGTGGAAAAACGGCTGTGGGAAATAAGCGAAGAGGTGACGCCGGCGCAGGGCGTAGAACGCTTCAACCAGGCGATGATGGATCTCGGCGCCATGGTTTGTACCCGCTCGAAGCCGAAGTGCGAACTGTGCCCGCTGAGTAACGGCTGCGTGGCCTACGCTAACCATTCATGGGCGGAATATCCGGGGAAAAAACCGAAGCAGACCATCCCGGAACGCACCGGCTACTTCCTGCTGATGCAGCACGGCGACGAGGTATTTCTTTCCCAACGTCCGCCGGTGGGTTTATGGGGCGGGTTGTTCTGTTTTCCGCAATTTGAGGATGAAGCCGGGCTGCGTGAGTGGCTGGCGCAACGTCAGATAAAGGCCGATAATCTGACGCAATTAACCGCCTTCCGCCACACTTTCAGCCATTTCCACCTGGATATTGTGCCGATGTGGCTTACAGTGCACTCATCTGGCGCATGCATGGATGAAGGTAACGCACTCTGGTATAACTTAGCGCAGCCGCCATCGGTCGGACTGGCGGCCCCCGTGGAGCGCTTGTTACAACAGTTGAAAGCCGGAACGCCGGTCTAGTTTTTTCGGCTATAAAAGAGGATTGATTATGAGCAGAACGATTTTTTGTACTTTCCTGCAGCGTGAAGCGGACGGCCAGGATTTCCAGCTCTATCCGGGCGAGCTCGGTAAGCGCATTTACAACGAAATCTCCAAAGAGGCCTGGGCGCAGTGGCAGCATAAGCAGACCATGCTGATCAACGAGAAAAAACTCAGCATGATGAACCCGGAGCACCGCAAGCTGCTGGAACAGGAGATGGTGCAGTTCCTGTTTGAAGGGAAAGACGTTCACATCGAAGGCTACACGCCGCCGGAAAAACAGTAAGGGCCTCACGGCCTTTACCAAACAAACACAACACGCACTCCCGGAATGATGAAAAAATACTTAGCGCTCGCGCTGATTGCGCCACTGCTCGTGTCCTGTTCCAGTTCCAATAAAAAAGGCGCCGAATATAACGAGGCCTGGGTCAAGGACACTAACGGATTCGATATCCTGATGGGCCAGTTTGCCCATAACATCGAGAACATTTGGGGGTATAACGAAGTTCTGCTCGCCGGGCCGAAGGACTACGTAAAATATACCGATCAATATCAAACCCGCAGCCACATCAACTTTGATGCCGGTACGATTACCGTCGAGACCATCGCCGGAACCGATCCGCAAGGACGGTTACGCCAGGCGATTATCAAAACTCTGTTGATGGGCGATGACCCCAACTCTATCGACCTCTATTCCGATGTCGATGATATTCAGATTTCCAAAGAACCGTTCCTCTACGGCCAGGTCGTCGATAACACCGGCGAATCCATCCGCTGGGAGTGGCGCGCCGCGCGCTATGCCGATTATCTGCTGCAAACCCGTCTGAAGAGCCGCAGCAATGGCCTGCGCGTGGTCTATAGCATCACTATCAACCTGGTGCCTAACCACCTCGATAAACGTGCGCATAAATATCTCGGCATGGTGCGCCAGGCCTCGCGTAAATATGGCGTTGATGAGTCGCTGATCCTTGCGATTATGCAAACAGAATCATCGTTTAACCCCTATGCGGTGAGCCACGCGGATGCCATGGGGCTGATGCAGGTCGTACAGCATAGCGCGGGGAAAGACGTCTTCCGCTCGCAGGGCAAATCCGGCCTGCCGAGCCGCAGCTATCTGTTTGACCCGGCGAATAACATCGATACCGGTACCGCCTATCTGGCGATGCTGAACAACGTTTATCTCGCCGGCATCGATAACCCCACCTCGCGTCGCTACGCGGTGATCACCGCCTATAACGGCGGCGCCGGCAGCGTACTGCGCGTCTTCTCCAGCGATAAAGTCCAGGCGGCGAACATCATTAACAGCATGGCGCCAGGCGACGTCTACCAGACGCTCACCACCCGCCATCCGTCTGCCGAATCGCGCCGTTATCTGTATAAAGTGAATACCGCGCAGAAAAGCTACCGCCGTAAGTAACGCTTCTTTCACCCAGGCCCGGACATCTCGCCGGGCCTCTCTTTTTTACGACATACTTCGTAATATCTTTCGATTTTCTGCGGCAGTTAACAGAAGCCTTCAACCGGTGAATGATAGAATCGCATCAAAATAACGGCGGTTATGTTATTTAAAAAACATCACCAGCCCACATTCGTGAGGATAAATACATGAATCTTAAGCTGCAGTTAAAAATACTGTCGTTCCTGCAGTTCTGCCTTTGGGGGAGTTGGCTAACCACGCTCGGCTCGTACATGTTCGTCACCCTGAAGTTTGACGGCGCGGCCATCGGCGCGGTGTATAGCTCGCTCGGTATCGCCGCCGTTCTGATGCCAACGCTGCTCGGGATCGTCGCCGATAAATGGATCAGCGCCAAATGGGTGTATGCCATCTGCCACCTGGTCGGCGCGTTAACGCTGTACCTCGCGGCGCAGGTCACTACGCCAGGCGAGATGTTCCTCGTGATCTTGCTTAACTCGCTGGCCTATATGCCGACGCTTGGCTTGATCAACACCATCTCCTACTACCGCCTGCAGTCGGCGGGGCTGGATATCGTGACCGATTTCCCGCCAATTCGTATCTGGGGCACCATCGGCTTTATCCTCGCCATGTGGGGCGTCAGCTTCTCGGGCTTCGAGCTTAGCCATATGCAGCTTTATATCGGCGCGACGCTGTCGGTCTTGCTGGCGCTGTTCACCCTGACGCTGCCGCATATTCCGGTCGCCAACGCCCAGCGCAACCAGAGCTGGACCGAGATGCTCGGCCTGAACGCCTTTGCGCTGTTTAAAAACAAGCGTATGGCAATCTTCTTTATCTTCTCTATGATGCTCGGCGCCGAACTGCAGATCACCAATATGTTTGGCAACACTTTCCTGCACAGCTTCGATAAAGACCCGCTGTTCTCCGGCAGCTTTATCGTCGAGCACGCGTCGGTATTGATGTCGATTTCGCAGATCTCCGAAACGCTGTTTATCCTGACCATCCCGTTCTTCCTTAGCCGCTACGGCATTAAGAACGTGATGCTGATTAGTATCGTGGCGTGGATGCTGCGCTTCGGCCTGTTCGCCTTCGGCGACCCGACGCCGTTCGGTACCGTGCTGCTGGTACTGTCGATGATCGTCTACGGCTGCGCCTTCGATTTCTTCAACATCTCCGGTTCAGTGTTCGTTGAGAAAGAGGTGCGTCCGGAAATCCGCGCCAGCGCCCAGGGAATGTTCCTGATGATGACCAACGGCTTCGGCTGTATCCTTGGTGGGATGGTGAGCGGCAAAGTTGTCGAGCACTTTACCATTGAGGGGATCACTAACTGGCAAAGCGTGTGGCTGATTTTCGCCGCCTACTCGCTGGTGCTGGCCGTCGCTTTCGTGGCGCTGTTCAAGTATCAACACGTCAGACAGCCTGCCGCCGCGCGCCAGAACGCCTGATCGTCATTGCCCGGTGACGGCTGACGCCTTACCGGGCCTACAGAATTTGTAGATACTGTTATCGGTTTGCAACGGTTTTGTCGCACAGGGGTTTTCCCGGAGGCGGCGCGTTGCGCCTTCTCCGGGCTACCAAACCGCACAGCGCTGTAGCCCCGGTAAGCGGCAGCGCCACCGGGGTTTTGAGGCCATTGCTACCGGCAGTTTCAGCCAGCACGATGATTAAATTAAAGGCAGGCCGCACGGACCGTAGGCCGGATAAGGCGCCAGCCGCCATCCGGCAAAATACGCGCACAATGCCTGGTCCCGGTTTACGCTTTCAACACATACCCATACAACCGCTTAATACCATCGGCATCCGTTTCGCTATAAACCCCCTGCAGCTCCGGCGAAAAGCCCGGCAGCATATTGACCCCCTCTTCCAGCGCGAGGAAGTAGCGCAGCACCGCGCCGCCCCAGATCTCGCCCGGCACCACGCACAGCACGCCCGGCGGATACGGTAGCGCCCCTTCCGCTGCGATGCGGCCTTCGGCCTCGCTCAGGCGCACCAGCTCAACGTTACCGCGGATAAATTCGCGGTTGGCGTCCTGCGGGTTCATCACCACCGGCGGGAAACTCTGCTTGCGGAACATCGCCTTTTGCAGGTCTTTAACATCAAAACTGACGTACAGATCGTGCATTTCCTGACACAGCTGGCGAATGGTGTAATCGCGGTAGCGAACCGGGTATTTGTTGTAAATAGTCGGCAGTACCTCGGCGAGCGGCGAATCCGCTTCGATATGCTGTTCGAACTGGGCCAGCATCGCCACCAGTCGCGCCAGTTTTTCCGCGCTTTCCGCCGGCGTCAGCAGGAACAAAATCGAGTTGAGATCGCACTTCTCCGGCACGATGCCGTTTTCGCGCAGGTAGTGCGCCAGGATGGTCGCCGGGATGCCAAACTCGGTATAGTCGCCGCTATCGGCATCGATGCCCGGCGTGGTCAGCAGCAGCTTACACGGATCGACAAAGTATTGATTGTCAGCATAACCGCTAAAGCCGTGCCAGCTCGCGCCCGGCTCGAAGCTAAAGAAGCGACGTTCGCTGGCGATAGTCGCCGTCGAATGCTCCTGCCACGGTTTCCCGCCGACCAGCGGCGGCACAAATGGCCGCAATAATTTACACTGCGCTAGTATCGCTTTACGCGCTTCGATACCCAGCTCCACGCACTCCGCCCACAGCCGCCGACCGCTCTCTCCTTCATGGATTTTGGCATTCACATCCAGCGAGGCGAACAGCGGATAAAACGGACTGGTGGAAGCATGCAACATAAAGGCGTTATTCAGCCGCTTATGCGGGCAGAAACGCGCCTGGCCGCGCAGATGGTTATCCTTCTTGTGAATTTGCGAGGTCTGCGAAAAACCGGCCTGTTGCTTATGCACCGATTGCGTCACAAAAATGCCCGGATCGTTTTCATTGAGATCCAACAGCAGCGGCGAGCAGTCAGCCATCATCGGGATAAACTGCTCGTAACCGACCCACGCCGAGTCAAACAGGATGTAATCGCAGAGATGGCCGATTTTATCGACCACCTGGCGCGCGTTATACACCGTGCCGTCATAGGTGCCCAGTTGGATCACCGCCAGGCGGAACGGGCGCGCCGCGTCGGCTTTTTCCGGCGCTGCTTCGCGGATCAGCTCGCGCAGGTAGGTTTCATCAAAGCAGTGGTCGTCGATGCCGCCGATAAAGCCGAACGGGTTGCGCGCGGCTTCCAGATAGACCGGCGTCGCCCCGGCCTGGATCAGCGCGCCATGGTGGTTTGATTTATGGTTGTTGCGATCGAACAGTACCAGATCGCCGCGGGTCAGCAGCGCATTGGTCACGACCTTGTTCGCCGCGGAAGTGCCGTTAAGCACGAAGTAGGTTTTATCGGCATTGAAGACTTTTGCCGCAAATTTCTGCGCGTGCTTCGCCGAACCTTCATGGATCAGCAGATCGCCGAGCTTGACGTCGGCGTTGCACATGTCAGCGCGAAAAACGTTCTCGCCGAAAAACTCGTAGAACTGGCGGCCCGCGGGATGCTTTTTAAAGAACGCGCCATGCTGATGGCCGGGACAGGCGAAAGTGCTGTTGTCCATCTCAACGTACTGGCTAAGCGTATTGAAAAATGGCGGCAGCAGTTTCTCTTCATAGCCGCAGGCGTCCGCTTCCAGCTCCAGCCACTCCTGCTCTTTGCCGCTAATCACCGCGACGACTCCTTCCGGTTTATCCGTTTGCGTTTCGCTAAATAGATAGACCGGCAGATTGAATCCGCTGCGCTTGAGCAGGGCCAGGATACCGCTGCGGCTATCCGCCGCGGTGATGACGACCGCTGCCGCATCGGTAAAATCAGTGCTGTCCAGCGCCACAACCTGACGATGGGTGGACAGACGGGAGACCAGCTCGCAGCTGGCGGCAATGTGCATAGATTTCATAAGCGCAAATGCCCGTATCGGGAGTGTAAAAATCTCAGGCAAAGGTGGAGCCTTGCCCAACGATGTGTCCGGGTCTGACGGAATTCAGCTCCGACCGCCGGACATCAGTAAAAGCAGACGCGTCCGATCTTACTGTTGTCCTACAGTGAGCATACGTGGCCTTCACCGCATGGTGAACAGGGAGAGTAAGGAACGAGGCATACCGCGCAGCAGTACGCAGCGGCAACGGCGATGTAATGGCGATGTCGTCATCCCGGCGGCCTCAGGGTAAAGAGGTGAAAATCCGCGCAATCATGGCACCTTTCCGAAAGTGGCGCAAGATGAAATCCATATGCATTATCCCCACGTATCCGCAAGCCTTAGCGGCGAAACAACGTCATAATAATGCGGACATCAGGAATACTTAACAGGAGTTTACTTTGGTTATAGGGCCATTTATTAACGCCAGCGCGGTGCTTGTCGGCGGCGTACTGGGCGCGCTGCTGAGCCAACGATTGCCGGAACGGATCCGCACCTCGATGACCTCGATTTTTGGGCTGGCATCACTAGGGATTGGTATTTTACTGGTCATCAAGTGCGCCAACCTGCCGGTGATGGTGCTGGCGACGCTGGTCGGCGCGCTGCTCGGTGAAGTGTGCAACATGGAGAAAGGCATCAATACTCTGGTGAGCAAACTCCAGCAACTATTGTCGCCAAAGGGCAGGAAAAAGGCCTCGGCCCACGAGTCTTATATTCAGAGCTACGTGGCGATCATCGTGCTGTTTTGCGCCAGCGGTACCGGTGTTTTTGGCGCCATGCGCGAAGGAATGACCGGCGACGCCAGCATCCTTATCGCCAAAGCGTTTCTCGACTTTTTCACCGCTACTATTTTCGCCTGCACGCTGGGGCTGGCGGTGTCGGCAATCTGTGTGCCGATGCTGCTGATTCAGCTGAGTCTGGCGGCCTGCGCCTCGCTTATCATGCCGCTGACCACGCCGATGATGATGGCCGACTTCAGCGCCGTCGGCGGTATGCTGCTGGTGGCGACCGGCCTGCGTATCTGCGGGATTAAGATGTTCGCGGTGGTCAATATGCTCCCCGCCCTGCTGCTGGCAATGCCGATTTCTGTCGCGTGGACGGCCTTTTTTGCCTGACGACGCGTGCTTTTACGGCAAAGTGGTGATAGATTGTGCAGTCTGCTGCGAAATTTATAAATTTCGTTGACGAGGCGCGGTGAATCAGGTTTAATGCGCCCCGTTGCCCGGATAGCTCAGTCGGTAGAGCAGGGGATTGAAAATCCCCGTGTCCTTGGTTCGATTCCGAGTCCGGGCACCACTATTCAAAGAACCCGCCCAAAAGGCGGGTTTTTGCTTTTCTGCAGCCGGACTCTTCATCTAGCTGCGTTCGATTATTCGCCGCAACGCGGCTCACCCCTTCGGGGCCAGCGCGACAAGCGCGCTGTTCAACGCCTGCGGCGTTAGTCCGAGTCCGGGCACCACTATTTAAAGAACCCGCCAAAAAGGCCAATACCGTTCAATTAAGCGGAGCGGCACGGGAGTTAACTGGATAGCGGTTTTTTGACATCTGAACCCGACTTCAATTTCCCATCAGGAGCGGTAAACCTCTACTACATCCTTTGCCTGGTACACGCCCACGTTAGCTACCAAATACATTTAGCCCTATTTTCTGTAATGATCTATAGTTTATATTTTATAAAAAATGTCGATTTATAATCGACAAATACGAAAATAACCAAACCGAATGTTGCGATAAAATCACTTCCGTTCTAAATTAGTTTAATAATTTACGTATTTGTCCACCCAGAGGCGACATTTGTCAAACTATCTAAACTGGCTGATGCAAAACACCCTACCCGGTCAGGTGTTGCTCCAGTCATGGCTTACCCGCAACGGCATAGATCGTAAGCTTTCATACCTCTATGTGCAGAATAGCTGGCTCAGGCGGATCGCGCACGGCGTATACTGCCGGACAGGCCGTGAACCAGACTGGGTGGACGCGGTTTATTGCCTGCAAACACAGTGGGAAAAACCGGTTCGCGTGGCGGGCCTTACCAGCCTTGCACTACAGGGCCATGCCCACTATACCGAACCGGGTAAACCTCAGGTCTGGCTCACACTTCCGGCCTACGCCAAACTGCCGGGATGGTTCGCCGCCTTTGAGCCATCCGCGACATTTGTCACGCTGTATACCTCTGGCCTCACCGTCGATGTAACACGATTTACGACAACACTGAATATCGGTGACCGACAGTTAATAGGTAGTGTCCCAGAACTGGCCGCGTATGAGATCGCCAGCGGCGTTCCTGCATTGATCTCATTCGAACATGCCGATGCCCTGTTTCAGGGGATGAACCTTCTCAGCCCGCGTAAATTACAGACACTGCTCTGCGCCAGCTATTCGGTTAAAACCAACCGGGTAATGCTCTATCTTGCCCGGCGCAATGAGCATCCTTATTTTCGGTATCTCGATCAAAGCGGTATAGAAATAGGTACGGGAAAGCGGCAAATCGTTCCCGGCGGCTGGCTGGAGCCGGATTATCAAATAACCGTTCCCCGCGCATTTAAACCGGAAGGAGTCGAAGATGGATCTGCGTGATAGTTATGCCCGACAGGTCAGGCTATTAATGGCTACCCTGCCGCATGTGGCAAAGGAGTCCTGTTTCGCCCTGAAAGGCGGCACGGCAATCAATTTGTTTGTACAGGATTTCCCTCGCCTGTCGGTAGATATCGATCTGGCGTATAAGACCTATACGGATCGCGATACCGATCTGGCTGCCATCAATGACGCCTTGATGCGTATTACTGAATCACTGAACGGCAGAGCGGGGATCACCGCTATCCGGCAGGAGAACAAAGCGGATGAAAAGCGCATCATCGTTAACACCGCTGATGCGAAGATAAAGATTGAAGTTAGTCCAGTCTGGCGTGGGCTGCTGTTGCCACCAACAGAAATGCCGGTATGTGAACAGGTGGAAATGGAATATGGCTTCACCACCATGAATGTCGTCTCGCAGGCGGATCTTTACGGCGGTAAAATCTGTGCCGCGCTCGACCGCCAGCATCCACGCGATCTGTTTGACGTACTGAATATGCTGGAGAAACCGGGCCTGACGCGCGAGATCTTTGACGGTTTTCTTTGCTATCTGGCTGGACATCCCCGCCCCATTGCCGAGCTGCTGTCACCGAACTGGGATACACCGCGGATCGCAACTCTTTACGCACAGGAATTTTCAGGAATGACACAGCAGGAAACGTCGCTGAAGTCCCTTTTATCAGTAACGACATTGCTGCCACAAGCGCTGCAATCGCATCTTACGAACAGAGATCGCCAGTTCTTGCTCAGCTATAAGCAAAATACCCCTGACTGGTCGCTGTATCGCTATCCTGAAATTCAACACCTACCGGCTATTCGCTGGAAGCTGCGTAATCTGGCGGTACTGAAGGAAAAGAACCCGGCCAAGTATGCGACGGCGGTGAGCAAGTTAGAAGGCGTTCTGGAGCAGTACTTTTAGCTCTGATTCTGAGGGAGTGAATTGAGCCATGATGTTTAGTTATCTCAACGGCCTCATAGTAATATCACTCACTAATTGCCGATTTTTCGTGAAAACCATCACAAAACTAAAGTGATTTTTTATGGTCCTTCGTGAGGGCTCAATTTGTAAGAAATACCAATAAAAAGAATGTTAATCGTAGATATGCTCCCGAGTCCGGCACCACTAATTCAGAGAACCCAGCCTATGGCTGGGTTTTTGCTTTTCTGCAACCGGACTCTCCATCGAACGTCGTCCCCTTCGCCGCCAACACAACCGCGTTAAAGCTGATGAACGACCTGCTGCAGAATGCCCATGTTAGCCTGGTCCAATACCCGTTCATCCCAACCCATTTCTGAGCTCGAAACCGCAACACTCCAGGCTGAATTTGTACCCTTCGGCAGAATTTTGGCTCTGATCTCGTGGTTTACGGTAACAAAGTCCTGAGTGACCAAACGTTGAATCGGGGCCAGGTTGGCATGTACTACCTGACTTCCTGAACCGACGCCAAAACGTAACGGATGTGACTTCATTTCATTGTTGAGCGCCGTTTCTGCTTTTGTCTTATCCGAATAGACCTTGTTGTTGAGGCCCTGGAAGAAATCATTCAGTTTGTTTCTTAGCTTGGCGATAGACTTGATGGTTTCGAGGAAATCTTTATTCGTCGCTACCTGAACATCGGAAAAATTATTACGGAGCAACGCCATCGCGCCAGCGGCCAGGCCGGTCGCGCCGACAGAAGATAACGCATAACGCGCCGCTATACCCGAAAGCGACGAACCCGCCTGCGAGGCGGCGATGGCGGCGGTACCTGCGCCAAAAGAAGCGAGACCGCCAATGCCTGCCAGTATTTTACCAGCCACATCGTAATAGCTTTTTGTCTGATCCCGGTAGACGTTGCCGCCGTAACCATACATATGCGCGGGCGTTGTTCTGAAGCGATCAAAAAACGCGGCATGATTGCTCATGGTGGTAGTACGACGACTGGCCCCCGTCAGAGATTCCAGTTCGTATTCTTCGTCGCGTTGTCTTCTGGCAGGCTCTTTACTGGCAGAAAGCAAGCGCTCATAGGTATCCATAATCGTGCGATCCGGAGCGTTCTCAAACTGACTCAAAGTTCCTTTATCCAGTTCATTGACGAATGAAATAATAATATCCAGCTGCTCTGCGTCAAACCGGGAATGATCGGAGAGAACCGCATTTATCTCGGAGGTAATATCTGGCATTGCAGGCGCTCCAGCGTCGATTAAATTTCTTTATTCTGTTTGATATCCCAACCCGATTTAGTTTCTGCGCCTTTGGTCCCTTGAGAAGACTGCTCCCAATAATGCAGATTAACTTTAGATGCCTGAAACAGGTAATTCACCATAATAGTGTCGGTATGACCCACACCGCTAAAACTGGTTTTCGTTACCAGAACATCTTCAAGAACAACACGCGAATACTCAATTTGCGAGCCGCCGGCTTTGCAAATTGATAGTTCGACTTTAGCGACATGTTTACCGCTAGCGCAAAACTTGAGAACTGCCGGCGTTGCTTTATCTATCAATGCTTGTACCGAAAGGTCCTGAAAATTAACTTTACCCGCCCCACCACCGCCGCCAACGCTCATATTCCCAGGTTGCTCAGCCGCCCAGCTAAATGACAAAACATCTATCCAATTTTTATGATTTGAGTCGTTAGATTCACCGGTTACCCCATCAACCTTCAGATACATATCAATAGCCATAACAGTCCCTATATTGCATGTTTTAAGAAAAGGAGCCCCCTAATAAGCTAGTTTAAATTTTGCAGATTTAAATGAAGAACACATTACACAAACAAAACCAGGAATAATCTCAGCATCAGTATTCGTTTTGCAAAAGGCTAACATTAACCTTAACGACTACCTTTTTAATCTCCTGCGGCAGTGTCGTAATACATCCAGGTTTATGCGGCTCACCAGGCATAAATATCACGAAATTACCAGGCCGTAGCGTAATGGCCTGCTGATTTTCAATCGCATTACACAACTGATAATCCTCTTCAACGTGTATCGCTTCGCACTGCTGTGCACAATTTACCATTCCCCACAGAATACGTTCTTCACCGCTTAGCAACAGTTGAATATCGATATATTGCGCATGCTGTTCCGATTTTTTACTTTCCGCTGGCTGGGTAGTAAATACCATGACGTTCATAAAAATATCGTCACCGCGTAGATTGAAACGTCCAGGAGATTTCTCCTGTGGACAAGCGGCTACCGCCAGCATCAACGCTTCGGCTAAAATGGGATGTATCCCGGAGGCGGTTAGCGTTCCAATATCACCTGCTATCATGAGTTATTCTCCCGAGCCAGTAACACCGCTCCCAGCAATCCCGCGTCATGTCGGTAATGCGCGGGTTGTAACATTACGTGATATACCGACGGTTCCTGCGCAAGGTAAGCTCTCACCATCTCCAGATAACCTTCCGCCAGGCCGATGCTGCCACCGACCACCACGCGCTGGCAATCCGTTGTCGCTTTTACATCAGCGATCAATCTCGCTAAGGTCTGTGCCGAACGGTGAATAAGCCCAATAGCCTGCTCATCATCCTGCCCGGCACGCATGAAAATCGTTTTCGCATCACATCCGCTGAGTTCTCCCTGAGCGGCGGCCGCCATTCCACGTCCGGAAGCAACAGCCTCTACGCAGCCGCGCCGACCACAACCGCATAGCGGTCCATTCGGGTCCGCTAACGTATGGCCCAGATGGCCGGCGAGACCGCCATTCCCGGTGATTAGCCGACCATTACTCACTACGCCGCCCCCTACACCTGTGGATACCGTGATGAAAACCATGTCGCGACATTCATCCCCCAGAGCATGGTATTCCGCCCATG
Source organism: Klebsiella sp. CN_Kp104 (assembly GCF_040064515.1). Lineage (NCBI taxonomy): Bacteria > Pseudomonadati > Pseudomonadota > Gammaproteobacteria > Enterobacterales > Enterobacteriaceae > Klebsiella > Klebsiella sp. CN_Kp104. The sequence continues at coordinate 138,874 of NZ_JBEAII010000029.1, forward strand.
CCGCAGCTTGCGCATCGTTAACCGCCAGTGTGGGTAGGCCGGTGATTTTTTCCAGGGTCTGCGTCAGCGGAAAATGCTGCAAACCGCCCAGATTGTGGGGATTGATGGCCGACAGCACGCCGCCGCTAATTATTCCGGTAGAGGCAATTGCCACTCGCTGGGCGCGAGCAAATAACGGCACGATCAGCTCTTGCAGCGCCGAACATAGCGCTTCCGGCATTTTGCTGGCGGGTGTCGGCAACTCACGGCGTTTAAGGAGGTTCAGGTCATCATCCACCAGCGCGGCGGCGAGTTTGGTTCCGCCGATATCAATAGCAAGCGTAGTCATGACACCGCCTTTTTTAACGCCGAGTTATACCACTGGCAGATATGCTCAAGACGAGTGATGGCAGAGCCAACGGTCACGGCCCATGCCCCCTGGCGCATCGCAGTTGCCGCCTGCGCCGGGGTATTGTAGCGCCCCTCCGCAATCACCCGGCATCCGGCCTCGCTGAGTGTTTTCACCAGAGCGAAATCGGGTTCTTCCGGCGTTTTTACCGTCGTGTAGCCAGAAAGCGTCGTCCCGATAATGTCGGCTCCCTGCTGCTGGCAAGCCATCCCATCTTCAAAAGTGGAACAGTCGGCCATCGCCAGCAAAGCATGCTGATGAATTCGCGCCAGCAGTGCCGCAACGGTAACCGGGCGCAGGCGATCGGTACCATCCACGGCGATAATATCCGCCCCGCCTTGCGCGAGCGCATCAACATCTTCAAGGAACGGGGTGATCCGGACTGGCGAATCGTCGAGATCGCGTTTCATAATCCCGATGATAGGAATAGAAACGACGGCGCGGGTGGCGCGTAAATTATCAATACCTTCAATACGCAGCGCGACCGCCCCTGCCTGCTCCGCCGCCAGGGCCATCGCAGCGACAATTTCAGGCTTATCCAGCGGGCTATTTGGTACAGGCTGGCAGGAAACTATCAAACCACCAGATTGCGCAATGTTTTGATTAAGCTGTTGAAGTAGAGACATCATCATATCCTTAGGCAAACATTCGTGATTGGCCGGGCGCCATGGTTAATTTTTACTTTTCGCTAATGTGCTTTTACCGCGACCAAACGGCCCTGCGCCGCTGAACGGTTTGCCATCGATCGCATCATGGGTACGCATGGCTTCCGGGCGGATCCACCGCTGGACGCGAGTTGGCATATCAAGCCCGATAAGTAAGATCACCACGAACGTCAGGCTAAAGGAGAGCGAACCCAGCGCGGTGCCTAAATCCAGGCGTTGAGCAATTAACGCCCCGAGAATCGGCGCTAACGCGCCGCCCAAAGCACCGACGTTGTAAGTAAATCCCAGACCCGCAGCACGCTGATCGGTTTCGAAATAACCGCCGATCAGCTTCGGTAAGATCCCTGAAATTCCTTGACCCAGCATTTGCTGGAAGAACAGTAACAAACCGAGCACCCAGACATTGGTGCCGCCTATCGCAAATACCGGAACGATCAGCAGTTGCGAAGCCAGTAAACTGCAAACGTAAGCTTTACGGGTCCCCAGCCAGTCGCCGAGGAAACCGCCGACGCAGCAGCCGACGGCTGCACCAAAACCGCTAAAGAACAATACGTTAGCAACAGTATGTGGATCATAGGCCAGTTCAGTTTTCAGATAAGTAGGCAGCAGCGCCTGAATCGGCCAAGAGTAGAGGAAAGCGAAGAGCACCACCACCATCAACATCACGCCGGTCGGCCAGCGTTTACCGCTGCTTTGCACCATGAAACTGATGAAAATAATGGCGCATACCAGGCCCAGCAGCGCAACCAACCCGGCGATACGCGCCTCGCCGGCAAAGCAGTACCATAACGACGCGCCGGCCACAAAGGTCATGATGATGTTTAGCACCCGATGCTGGCCGCGATAGAGAATATCGACCATCGTACGTACCGGCGCTTTACCTTCGTGCTTCTCTTTCCAGTCTTCCGCTTCCGGAATGTTTTTACGCAACCAGAGGGCAAAAACGATGGGGACAATGCCGATGAAAAAGAGCGCACGCCAGCCCCAAACGGGCACCACCAGACTATAAACCTGCGCGGCGACGACGGCGCCAACCGAGAAGCCAGAGATCAGAAATCCACTCGCCTTGTTCCGCAAGTGTTTCGGCCAACTTTCAATAACATAGGTGGCGCTGGAGCCATATTCTCCCGCCATGCCCATCCCAATAACCAGCCGGGCAATAAAGAGAGAGGTGTAGCCAGGGGCAAAACCGCAGGCCAGCGTACCCAACGAAAAAAGAACAATGCTGGTCACCATCGCCAGGCGGCGACCGTAGCGATCCCCCATTGCCCCGAGCATCAAGCCGCCAAACCAGCGAGAGATAAAAGCGGCGGAAATCAGGCTTGCCGCCTGTACCGTCGTCAAACCAAATTCCCCCTGAACCTCAGTGAGCACCAGGGCGATTAAGACAAAATCAAAACCATCAAGCAAATACCCTAACCAGGCGGCGGAAAATGCCCGCCACTGCGCCCGGTTAAGATGACGATACCACGGGATATTCTGGGTTGTTGTACTCATGGTGAGTCTCCCGCGATGGGCTGCGCCCACTCGCTTTGGTATGAATTGAATATCGTTGTTGCCGGATGACGCCCGCTTCAGATGTCTGATTAAATCTCTTATCGAAAGCGCAGTTTATGAGCGTCTCCGGCGAGAAATCAGCCACGCTCCTGCATTAACTGCTGCGCCAGCGCTTTCAATTCGGCCTGGAATTTATCCTCTACCGGCGCAAACGGTTTACGGCAGAGTGGTACGGAGAGCACATCCATATAGTGCAGCACCGTTTTCAGTCCACGGAATACGCCCACTTTGACTAACAGATCGATGACCTTATTACACTCATGCTGCAGCTGCTGCGCCTTCGCGGTGTCGCCCTCTTTCAGCGCCTGCACGATCCCCAGATAGCGCCAGGCCATAATGTTATAGGTACTACCGATCCCGCCGTCAGCGCCCGCCAGCAAGCCGGAAGCGAAAATTTCGTCATAGCCGTTGTAGAGCACCAGTTCCGGATGCGCGCGACGGATTTGCTCCATTTGATAGAGATCGCCAGACGTTTGTTTTAACGCGCCCACCCCCGGTAATGTCACCAGTTGGTTAATCTGCTCTAAGGTCAGTTTTACCCCACTCAGCGCCGGAATGTTGTAGACCACCATCGGTATCCCATCAGCAGAATCAATAATTGCGCGATAATGATCGCAGTGCTCTTCAAAGCTGAACGGGTAGTAGAACGGCGTTACCGCGGAAACCGCATCAAAACCATAGCGCTTAGCCGCCACCGCCAGCTGCTGGCTTTCCGCCGTACTGACGCAACCAACATGCGCAATTAAGGTAATTTTCCCTTTCGCCTCTTCCGCTACGATTTCAAGGACTTCTTCGCGCTCGGACAGGCTCTGAACGAAGGCCTCCCCGGTCGATCCGCCGACGTAAACCCCATCAACGCCCTGCTCAATATTGAAACGTACTAACCGACGCAGGCTCGCCCGATCGATGTTCTGCTGTGCGTCGAATGGGGTCAGAAGCGCGGGCATCACGCCACGTAAATGGCTAACCATATATACCTCGTAATGATATTTGACTGGATTAACTATGTACCTTTATACCTGTTATACCAGATCATTTTTAAAGCAGTACAATAGGGAAAGCTTATTGTGCGATCGAGTTCACTAAACCGATCGCGAAGCAGGGATCATTTAGCGGATTTTTTGGTTTTACCTAAGGCACGCCAGGTGGCGGAAACACTTTTGAGGTGGGTTTGCAACGCACGATCGGCTTCGTCCGGATCGCGATCGCGTATGGCGTTAAATATGGCGATATGCTCTTGAAAACTGACGTTATTGTGATGATGAAGCTCTTGCTCCGACACTTTCGGCCGCGCAGCGATTAGCCAGTCAAGCAAAGCAACATGCGTCGCCATAAAGATAGGGTTGCCGGGGATCTCCGCCAGCACGCGGTGGAAATCGACGTCTGAGCGAATAAATTGCGCGTTATCATCCAGCGACTGGCCGTTAATCTCCAGCGCCTTGCTTAACAGGGAAATCTGCTCATCCGTGGCGTTCTCAGCCGCATAGCGCACCAGGCTTGATTCGAAAAAAAGACGTAACTGCTCGAAATGCGCGATACCGCCAGGCGCGGAGAGAAAATCCTTCGCCAGCCCGGAAAGCTCGGAAATGATGGTGTCCGCCGACGGTCTCGAGACTCGCGCACGTTCGCCATTGTTGATTTGCACCAGGCCCTTACGCTTGAGCGCAGCCAGCGCTTCACGTACCGACGGGCGCCCGACGTTAAAAAACGCCATCAGCTCACGTTCGGAGGGAAGCTGTCCACCTTCGCCAAACTCGCCGCGACGAATCATCTGCTCCAACTCTTCTTCCACCATTTCAGACAACTTTTTGCGCGCCAGTGGGCGTCGGCGCAGGCTGTTGCCGATAGTTTCCTGGGTGTCATCTGACGAGTGATCGAACGCGCTCATAAGTATCGTTTAACCTGGAAAAAAGAGAAAAAGTTTCGCTTTTTCATCATATCACAAATCATACGCGGGTAATGAACAGCGGTAAGCAGCCGCTTTCCGCAATAAAAAAATAACCGATTGGCCTTTGTCCCAGCAGAACAACATCACTTACCGGAACCCATCGCCCCTCCTGAAAAGCTCACCTGCGATTTGTCCTATAAACGTTTACCCGTTCTATTAAGTTTTTACTTATCATTGCAATTTGCAAATGATATTGGTAATTATTCTCATTAGCATTTGCATTGGTGATTTCTTTGGCAAGGTATACCGAGGCCGTATGGGAACGAGCATCGCCTGAACAACGGCGCTTTGTCCCTTACCGACCCGCGAAGGCGACGCTATCAGGATGATGCGACACGGTGTCTTCAGGAATTACGGACATCGCCCAGCGCGTTGACCGGCCTCTCACCCGGCAAATGCGGTCTCACAAGCCGCCGTGGCAGTGCGGCGGCGCGTCAGGCCGTTCATCAGGACAATGACGCGCAAGCGTTAATGGAAGTCGGGACAGGGAATTCCCGATTCGTCAGCGTGCGCTACGGATTCACCGCCTGCGATAGGGTCGCCGGCGTTGCCGTGCGTCGCGCTGGCGAAACTAAAAAATGGCGCAGCGCCAGGCACAGCCGGGTTAACGATAGTTAACGTCGCGCTGGCCGGCATATTGACTGCGTCGACTTCCTGAATTAGTTCGTCAAGCGGAGAGGGATTTTCTCATGCGCATTCTGTTTGTTGGCCCACCACTCTATGGGCTGCTATACCCGGTGCTGTCTTTGGCGCAGGCATTTCGCGTTAACGGTCACGAAGTGCTGATCGCCAGTAGCGGTAAATTCGCCCAAAAGGCGGCCGAGGCAGGGCTGGTGGTGTTTGATGCCGCGCCCGGCTTCGATTCGGAGGCCGATTATCGCCGCCGCGAGGCGCAGCGGAAGGAAAGTAACATCGGCACCAAAATGGGCAACTTCTCGTTCTTCAGCGAAGAGATGGCCGACCAACTGGTGGAGTTTGCCGGACACTGGCGGCCCGACCTTATCGTCTATCCTCCCCTCGGCGTCGTCGGGCCGCTGATCGCCGCCAAATACGATATCCCGGTGGTCATGCAAACTGTCGGCTTCGGCCACACCCCCTGGCATATCAAAGGTGTGACGCGCTCGCTCGCTGACGCCTACCGCCGCCACGGCGTCGAAGCTCCGCCGCAGGATATGGCGTGGATCGACGTGACGCCGCCGAGTATGAGCATCCTGCAAAACGATGGCGAACCGATCATTCCCATGCAATACGTGCCGTATAACGGCGGTGCGGTTTGGGAAGAATGGTGGGAACGCACGCCCGATCGCAAACGGCTACTGGTCAGCCTGGGCACCGTCAAACCGATGGTCGATGGCCTCGATCTGATCTCCTGGGTGATGGATTCCGCCAGTGACGTCGATGCCGAGATCATTCTGCATCTCTCAGCCAATGCGCGCTCCGATCTACGCGCGTTGCCGTCAAACGTTCGCCTGGTTGACTGGATCCCGATGGGCGCCTTCCTCAACGGCGCCGATGGTTTTATCCATCACGGCGGCGCTGGCAACACCCTGACGGCGCTGCACGCGGGTATTCCACAGATCGTTTTTGGCCAGGGGGCCGATCGCCCAGTAAACGCCCGCGCGGTAGTCGATCGCGGCTGCGGGATCATCCCCGGCGACGGAGGTCTGTCGAGCAGCATGATCAATGCTTTCCTCGACGATCGCGCATTACGTACGGCCTCTGAAGAGGTGGCGGCGGAAATGGCGGCGCAGGCCTGCCCAACCGAGGTGGCGAAAGAACTGGCCGCCATGGCGCAAAAAGGGTAATGGCCGCCGTGGCGGATTTCATCTTTAAATTGACGGAGGAGGCTTAATGCCTGCGACTCACTCTCCCACACCCGCGCGGTCCTGGATAATCCGCCTTGCGCGCGTGTGCTGGGAACGTAAGAAACTTAGCGCTATCGTGGTGGTGGCGTCGGTGTCGACCATTCTGCTGGCCGCGCTGACGCCGCTACTGACGCGGCAGGCGGTAAATGATGCGCTGGCGGGAAATCCTACCCGCCTGCCGTGGCTGGCCTGCGGGCTGCTACTGATCGCCTTTTTTGATTTCATCGGTAACTATGTACGACGCGGCTATGCTGGCGAGCTATCGCTGTGGGTGCAGCACACCCTGCGAGGACGAGCGTTCGACAGTATTCAAAAGCTCGATGGCGCAGGCCAGGATGCGCTGCGTACCGGACAGGTGATTTCACGGACCAATAGCGATCTGCAGCAAATGCATACCCTATTGCAGATGGCTCCGGTACCGCTGGCGGTATTTACCTACTACATCGCCGGTATTGCCGTGATGCTGTGGATGTCGCCGGCCATGACGCTAATCGTGGTCTGCGTGCTGGCGTGTCTTGCCATTACCGCGCTGCGCGCCCGTCGTCGGGTATTCGCTCAGACGGGGCTGGCTTCAGACCGGCTGGCGAATCTGACCGAGCACATGCGCGAAGTTCTGGCGCAGATCTCGGTGGTGAAATCCTGCGTGGCGGAACTGCGCGAAACGCGCTGGCTGGATCGTCAGTCGCGGCAGATGGTGCGCGTGCGCATCGGCGCGGCCATTTCGCAGGCGATGCCTGGCGCTACCATGCTGGCGCTACCGGTACTCGGGCAAATCGTTCTACTGTGCTACGGCGGCTGGTCAGTGATGCACGGGCGAATTGACCTCGGGACCTTCGTGGCCTTTGCCAGTTTCCTCGCCATGTTGACCGGACCTACCCGTGTGCTGGCGTCGTTCCTGGTGATCGCCCAACGTACCCAGGCATCCGTAGAACGGGTATTCGCTCTGATCGACACCCGTTCGCAAATGGTTGACGGTAGCGAAGCGCTCAATGGTCGTGTTATTGGCCTGCAGCTAGAAAAAGTGAACTTCGGTTATGGCAGCGGCAGCCGTATCCTGAGCGATGTTTCCTTCTCCCTACAGGCGGGTGAAACGCTGGCGGTAGTCGGCGCGTCGGGCTCCGGTAAATCGACGCTGCTAATGCTGCTGGCGCGCTTTTACGATCCCAGCGCTGGCGATATTTGGCTAAACACCAGCACCGGTCGGCAGAACCTTCGCGATCTCAAGCTTGAGGCGTTACGCCGTCAGGTGGGGGTGGTATTTGAAGACGCCTTTCTGTTTGCCGGAACGGTCGCGGAAAATATCGCCTACGGCCACCCGCAGGCGACGATGGAAGATATTCGCCGCGCGGCGGCGGCGGCAGGCGCCAGCGAGTTTATCAATGCCTTACCGAAAGGCTTCGATACCCGCCTAACCGAGCGCGGCACTAACCTCTCCGGTGGACAGCGGCAACGCATCGCGCTGGCGCGGGCGCTGATTACCGCACCGGAACTGTTGATTCTCGATGACACCACATCGGCGGTAGATGCCGGCACCGAGGCGGAGATCAATGCCGCGCTGGGTCGTTACGCCGATGACCAGCACATGCTGCTGGTGATTGCCCGCCGCCGGGCAACGCTGCGGTTGGCCAGTCGAATTGTGGTGTTGGATAAAGGGCAAGTGGTGGACATCGGCAGCCAGGCTGAGCTTGAGTCTCGCTGCCCGGCGTTCCGCGCGCTGATGACCGGCGACGGGGATTTCCTCGAACCTGCCGCCGGCGGCTGCCGCGATCTTTGGCCAACAACGCCAGTGATGCATAACGAGGAGCCGCAAGCGTTGCCGGAAGTTGACGGCAACGGTTTTGTCGCCCGCATGACCCGCGTGCCGGAACAGGCGGTTCAACAGGCGCTGGCCGGAGAGGGACGTAGATTGACCTCGCTGCTGCGGCCGGTGGCGTGGATGTTCATCATCGCCGCCCTGCTGATCGCGCTGGATTCTGCCGCTGGCGTCGGCGTGTTAATACTGCTGCAGCGCGGTATTGACTCGGGGGTTGCCGCAGGCGATATGGCGACTATCGGCGTCTGCGCCCTGCTCGCCCTGTGCCTGGTGGTCATAAGCTGGTGTTGTTATTCACTACAAACCATCTTCGCCGCCAGAGCGGCGGAGTCGGTTCAACATACGGTACGCTTGCGCAGCTTCGGCCATATGCTGCGTCTTGCCCTCCCCTGGCATGAAAAGCACGTTGATTCACGCCTGACCCGGATGACCGTCGATGTCGACTCCCTCGCCCGCTTTCTGCAAAACGGCCTTGCCGGCGCGGCCACCAGCCTGGTCACGATGTTCGCCATCGCCGCGGCCATGTTCTGGCTCGACCCCATTCTGGCGTTGACGGCCTTAAGCGCAGTGCCGGTAGTCGCGCTGGCGACCTGGGTTTATCGTCGCCTGAGCTCTCCAGCCTATGCCCAGGCGCGCCTTGAAATCGGCAAGGTGAATAGCACTCTGCAGGAGAAAGTCTCCGGCCTGCGCGTCGTGCAATCCCATGGTCAACAGGAGCAAGAGGCCGCCCGGCTGCGCGCATTATCGGATCGCTTCCGCGCCACCCGCGTACGCGCGCAGAAATATCTTGCGGTCTACTTCCCCTTCCTGACCTTCTGTACCGAGGCCTCCTATGCCGCCGTGCTTCTGGTTGGCGCATCGAGGGTGGCCGAAGGCGAAATGACCGCCGGGGTGCTGGCGGCATTCTTCCTGTTGCTGGGGCAATTTTATGGCCCGGTACAGCAATTATCCGGGATTGTGGATTCCTTCCAGCAGGCGACGGCCAGCGGTAAACATATTGATGAACTGTTGGCGACCGAAGAGACAGAAAACGTCACCCCTTCCTCCACCCAGCCGGCCACGGGGGCATTACAGCTTGATGAAGTTACGTACCGTTATCCCGGCAGCGCTGAGCCCGCGCTGGACAAGCTCACCCTGACCATCCCCGAGGGCAGTGTCGTGGCGGTCGTTGGCCGCAGCGGCGCCGGGAAGTCGACATTGATTAAACTTATCGCCGGACTCTATTCGCCCACCAGCGGGACCATCGGCATTGGGGAACGACAGATGACGGCGACAACCCTTGCCGATTACCGCCGTCAGATCGGGCTGGTCGATCAAGATGTTGCGCTCTTTAGCGGCGATATTGCGGAGAATATACGTTATTCGCGGCCATCCAGCAGCAATGCCGAAGTTGAGATCGCTTCACGGCAGGCAGGCCTGTTTGAGCTGGTACGTCAGCTCCCGCAAGGTTTCCGCACGCCAGTCAATAACGGCGGCGCGGATTTATCCGCCGGACAACGTCAGTTGATTGCGCTGGCTCGCGCCCAGTTGGCGAATGCCCACGTCCTGCTGCTCGATGAAGCCACATCGCGCCTGGATCGCCGCGCGGAAGAGCGCCTCATGTCTTCGTTAACCGAAGTCGCCCGTGCCAGAAAACGCCTGGCGCTAATCGTGGCGCACCGCCTGACCACTGCCCAGCGCTGCGATCTGATCGCCGTTGTCGATAAAGGGCGGCTCGCAGAATACGGTACACACGAGCAATTACTTGCGGCAAACGGCCTCTACGCCCGCTTATGGCGCGATAGCGTCGGCCCGGCAGATGCACGCAACCAACACGACATAACGGGAGAAATCGTGGGATAGTGATGGTAAGCGTTAGACCTTAATCAACACGCCTAAAGCGGCTGTTCGCTGAACAGCCGCTTTAGCTATTTTTACTGGTAGCATGATTTTTCAAAGAGATAGAATGTTCAATATCAATCCACATCCGCCGGTTTCAGCGGCTATCGCCGGCCTGCGCCGCCAGTTGGCGACCGGCAACATTACCGATCTTTCTCATTTCTGGCAGCAGGCCACATCGCTGCCGGTACCGCTAGTAACAACGGTGGACGGCGCAGCCGATGAACGTGAAGTCACTTTTTTGTGGCGCGCCCGCCATCCGCTCAGAGGCGTTTATCTGCGATTAAACCGGGTAACCGACAAAGAAAAGGTGTCACAGGGATTGATGACGCCGGTTCCCGCAACGGATATCTGGACCCTGACGCTGCGCCTGCCGGCCAGCTATTGCGGCTCTTATTCACTGGTGGAGATCCCGCCCGGCACGCCGGAAGAGGTTGTTAACCAGCTTGGGAGCCGCTTTGCCGCTCTCGCCGGACAGGCCGATCCGCTCAATAAGACGCCGGGGATCGCTATTCGCGACGGCGTGCGGGAGTCGGTGCTGGCGCTTGATAACGCCCCCGCTCAATCCGAATGGCGCGGAGGCCGCCACGCCGGCACCTTGCTGACCTCAGAACGGATCGTTGCCGGGCAATCACGGCAGGTGCGTCTGTACCTGCCCGCGGTTGATAAGTCGCAGCCGTTGGGGCTGGTGGTGCTACCCGATGGCGAAACCTGGTTCGATCATCTTGGGGTGTGCGCAGCCATCGACGCCGCGATCGATAGCCGTCGCATTGTTCCCGTGGCGCTGCTGGGCATCGACAATATCGATGAGCGCGAGCGCACCACGATACTCGGCGGGCGCAGCGAACTAATACGGGACGTCGCGGAACATCTCCTGCCGACCATTCGCCGCGAACAGCCGCGACAAAAATGGGCGGATCGCTCACGCACCGTCCTGGCCGGGCAGAGCCTCGGCGGCGTCAGCGCGCTGATGGCCGCCCGCCATGCGCCGGAAACTTTCGGTCTGGTGCTCAGCCATTCGCCTTCCATGTGGTGGACGCCAGATGGCGGCAGTCGCCCCCATTTATTTAGCGCAACCGATACTTCTTGGGTCAGCGAACATGTGTTGTCTGCGCCGCCGCGTACTGTCCGTATCCGCCTGTGTGTGGGCTCACTGGAAGGTTCGACGGTGCCTCACGTCCAGCAGCTTCATCAGCAGCTACAGGCGTCCGGCGTTGATAGTCATTGCGCCATTTACACCGGCGGGCACGACTACGCCTGGTGGCGCGGCGCCTTGCTTGATGGGCTCGGCTTACTGCAGGGTTGACTTGACCAGCAAGCGCTTTCAGGCAACTGTATGTGCTTTCTGAATAACGAAAATTTCACCTGCGGAAAAGGAATAATCATCAGATGTATGCCCGCGAGTCTCGCTCTACGCGCCCGCGCAAGGCGCTTTTTGCCGTTCTTTCTTGCCTCACCCTCAGCTATAGCGCTTCAGGCTTAGCAAAACCGGATATGCAGCCGTTGGGGCCCAATATCGCCGATAAGGGTTCAGCGTTTTACCACTTCAGCGTCAATCAGTTCGATTCCGCCGACGGCGCTCGCCACTATCGGGTATGGACGGCCATACCGAATAAAGCCGCGCCACCAACGGGCTATCCCGTGCTATATATGCTTGATGGTAATGCGGTAATGGATCGCCTGTCTGACGAACTACTCAAGCAGCTGGCGGCGCAATCGCCGCCGGTGATCGTCGCGATCGGTTATCAGACCAACCTGCCATTCGATCTTAACGGCCGGGCCTACGACTATACGCCGGCAGTCAGAAAGAATAATGAAACATATGCTGGCCGCAAAAGCGGCGGCAGTGAAGACTTCCGTCAATTACTGGAAACGCGTATAGCCGCTAAGGCGGAGCAAGGGCTGAAAATCAACCCACAGCGCCGCGGCCTGTGGGGCCACTCATACGGCGGCCTGTTCACGCTCGACTCCTGGCTTTCGTCCTCGTTCTTCCATTCATATTACAGCGCCAGTCCTTCGCTTGGCCGGGACAACTTTGCCCTGCTGAACCGAATCACGGCGGTCGAGCCTGCATCATATTGCGCCAAAAGCCTGGCCATTATGGAGGGTTCGGCGACGCCGGGTGATAACCGGGCAACGCACGCCGCTGAAGTGCTAACTAAAGTACATGCCACCCTCGCCACGCTGAAAGAGAAAGGGGTTAATGCCGCCTTTTGGGATTTCCCTGGCCTGGGGCACGGGCCGATGTTTAACGCCTCATTCCACAGCGCGCTGCTGGATATGAGTCGCGAAAAAGCGTCCAACCAGCATAGTTGTCCTTAACCCAGCGTTGATACTGCCCGCGCGGTTGCGGGCAGTATACTGATGACGATGCGATCAGAATGTCGCCGTCACTCCGGCATAATAGGCCCGACCGGGTTCGTTATAGGTATTCGCCCCTTCGGATGAACGATAAATCTGTTTATCGAAGATATTGCTGACCCCCACGTTCAGACGCAGATTTTTATTAATATCGTAATTAAAGTTGGTACCAACCAGCGAATAAGCCCCCAGCTCTTTACCCGACAGGCCGCCGGTATCTTCGCTGCGCGACTCCGCATGGGTACGCGGTTTTTGTCTACCATACAGCGTCCAGTTGACGCTGGCGGAAAATGCCTGGGTAATCGTCCAGTCCAGGGAGTTGTTGATGGTGTATTTCGGAATAACCGAGAGCGGATTGCCGGTATCTTTTTGTTCCGAGGTAATCATGTAAGTGGCGTTGGTATTCCATTTCAGACGATCCTTCACCAGCGGGAACGCCATACTGGCTTCAATGCCGTCCACTAACGCTTTACCGCCGTTCTGCCACTGGAGGATATAAGCGCCGGAAGCGGTTTGCCCGATAATATCATCGCCGGCCACAATCTTATTCTGATAATCGTTACGGAAATAAGTCACGCTGGCATGATAATCGTCGAGGGCAAACTCCAGGCCGATCTCTTTATTCACGCTGATTTCCGGATCGAGATCTTTATTACCAATCAGGTAGCAGCCGCCTGAAGTAATATCTTTAGGGCAACCGTTGCCTTTCGAATAGAGCAGATAGCCTTCGCTGGATTGATAGAGGTTTGGCGCTTTAAAGGTTCTGGCAATCCCGGCTTTAATTTTGAAGTAATCACCTAATTCCTGCGACAGGTTCAGGCTGGGGCTAAAGTTGCCGCCGGACTCATTAAGATAATCAAAACGCAGGCCGGGAATAATATTGGTTCCGGGCGTCGGTTCAATATTATCTTCAAAATAGATGGCGCTAATTTGTGAATGATTTTTACTGCTGCGATCCGCCGCTGAACCGGGAATACCGCCAATGTTATTATCATTTACCGATAAACCAGTGGAAGAGGGATCGTCAAGCTCATCGCGGTTCCACTCCGCCCCAACGGTCAGAGTCTGATCGACCCATAGATCCAGCGGAATATTGAGTTCGCCGCTGGTGCGCCAGGAGGTCAGGCGGTTAGTGGTGAATTTCTCATCCGCCGAAATACGCCCTTCGCCGCCGCCGGATAAACCTTCATCCATACGGGTGTTATTGGTTTTTTCGTAATAGACTCCAAAGCGGCTTTGCCCCCAATCCCAGACCCCATTATGGGTAATACCGTAATTCTGCCGATACAGGCGGTTAGTCTCTGCGCCAGATTTCGCCAGGCTTTCGGTCACCGCGCTGGAAGAGCTATTTTGCGTATCGCCGGCGTAGATATTACCCTGACGGCTATATCCGGCTTCAAAATCGAGAATTTGCTGCGGATTCACCTTCCAGGAGACGACACCGTTAATATCTTTGTTGCGTACCCCTTCGTGGCCGGCGGCGTTTTTCGTCCCCGCGGAAGAGTTAATATCCCAGCTGTCGGCATCGGTTTTATTCAGGTTGCCGTACAAACGCATCGTCAACGCATCGCCGGCCAGCGGCCCGCTCAGGCTAAAGTTGGCGCGTCGGGTGGCCCCTTCATCGCTGCTTTCCGGTTGGTTGGTGTATAACGAGAGCGAGCCATGCCAGTCATTGGTTGGGCGTTTAGTAATGATATTCACCACCCCGCCCGCCGCGCCGGAGCCATAGCGCGCCGCCGCCGGGCCGCGAATGACTTCGATACGTTCAACCTGTTCCGGCGGTACCCAGTTAGTATCGCCGCGGGTATCACGCTCGCCGCGCCAGCTATAGCGTACGGAGTTACGCGAGGTCACCGGGACGCCATCAATGAGGATTAAGGTGTTTTCCGGCCCCATACCGCGAATATCGATTTGGCGGTTATTACCGCGGGTGCCTGACGCGCTGTTGCCGGTGAGGTTCACCCCCGGCATTTTGCGAATAATATCGGAGAGGTCGTTGACCGGAGGGTCCTTTTTAATATCTTCGCTGGTAATAATTGAAACGCCCGGCTGCTGCTTAAGTACTTGTTCTGCGGTGGCTTCAACGACCAGCGTTTCATCGCTATCATCGGAAGATTTGGCGGCGGATAGCGGGCTATTCAACCCTACCACTAGCGCGGTGAGCGGCCAGAGGATCTTGTTAATTCTCATACCTATTCCCTAATTCATGCCTAACTTAAAGTGGTTGTTCGTTAAGCTCACATCCTTGCCAGGTATTAATATTGTTATTATGTTTTTATTATGAGAATGATAATTAATATCATTTAAGTGAGATTAAGGCAATCCTTGACGCGCTAATAACCAGGCGACATGAGAGGGCGCTACAAAAGTAAAAGGCGCCACTAAGGCGCCTTTAGCAGTCACTGGCTATTTTCCTCTACCACGGATAATAAATATGTTCCGCCTGTTCGCGCGCCGGCGCTTCATCACCCTGTAACCGCGCCGCCAGGGTGAAAGCAAAATCAAATACCTTGCCCAACCCCCGGCCGCTGAGCAGATTGCCGTCTTCCACAACGTCGGCGTCCACGTACACGCCATCGCTCACCTGCTGCCAAAGATCGCCGGAACAGACATAGCGACGCCCCTTCAGCAGCCCATTGCCGCCCAGCACGCGGGCGGCGGCGGAGCAAATCGGGCAGATATATTTACCCGCTTCATCGTGGCGGCGAACGAAGGCAATGACCTCCGCGCTTTTCGCCAGATTAACACTGCCTTCCGGGCCTCCCGGCAACACCACGGCATCAAATGTTTGATCGAAGCTGGCCTTCAGGGTGCTATCCGCTATCATCGGGATAGCGTGGTAGCTCACCACTTCGCGACTCTCACCGCAGGCAATTGTCTGCACCGCAATATTCAGTCGGCGCAGGATATCGATAGTGACTATCGCTTCCCCCTCTTCAAATCCGGGGGCTAATAACACGGCTACGCTTTTCATCTCGCTCTCCATTCCTTGAGGGTTACCAGTACGGGTACCAAATCTGTCGCAGCCGCGCCAGCAGCTCAAGATAGAAATAGTCCCCCCAGCTACAGCATTGATCGACGCCCTTGCCGCTGCCCATGTGATATACCGAGTGCTGCAGCAACCCTTCGGTAGGGTCATCGTCGTGGGCCAGGTAGTTGTCGGTCAGCGACAGCGCAATGCGCAGCGCCATCTCTTCGTAATACGCGCGGTTGGCGTCGAGCGTTGGCAACGCCTTGACCAGCTCCAGCAGGCCGCAGGCGGCAATCGCCGCCGCCGAACTGTCGCGCACGGCATCGGTGCCCAGCAACGCCAGATCCCAATGGCAGACATCATCTTCCGGCAGGCGGTTGAGGAAGTAATGCGCCAGGCTGCGCGACAGCTCAACCATCTGCTTATCGCCGGTGTGCTGATAGCTCAGCAGGAAACCGTAAATGCCCCACGCCTGGCCGCGCGACCAGCATGAGGTATCGCTGTAGCCCTGATGAGTGTTACCAAAGCGCGGCTCGCCGGTCTGCACATCCATATAGTAGGTGTGATAAGTCGAAGCGTCTTCACGCACGATATAATTCGCCGCCTGCCCGGCGTGGGCCGTTGCCGCCTGCGCGTAGCGCGGGTCGCCGGTCTGCTCGCTGGCCCAGTACAGCAGCGGCAGGTTCATATTGCAGTCGATGATCATTCGCCCCTGCTGCTCCGGATCGTTTAAGTCGCCCCACGCCTGGATAATTTTGGCCGTCGGGTTAAAACGCTCCATCAGGCGCTCGGCAGCCAGCAGCGCCGACTGGCGAGCGGCTTCATTGCCGGTGAGCCGCCAGGCGCTGATGCAGGAGAGCGAATAAAGGAAGCCGAGGTCGTGAGTCGCGGTGTCGATACGCTGCTCAATACGCCGGGCGAACGACGGTAAATAGCGCTCGGCGGCTTCGCGGTAGTGCGCTTTGCCGGTCATCTCCCACGCCAGCCACAGCTGGCCCGGCCAAAAACTGGTGGTCCACTCTACGTTATCGGTACGCGGCCAGATGCCGTTTTCACAAGCTTCGCCGGGGAACTTATCGCCGAAGGCAACGATATTTTTGTCCAGCTTGCGCGTCACGCGGGCCAGCGCGTCTTCCAGCTTCTGGCTCAACGCCAGGCGGTCGACCTGATGCAGTTCTATCGGCCGCAGCGCTTCGGTGATAACAGATTTGGTCATAACAACTCCTGAATTAATGTTTGGCCGGTTCAACCGAGGCGGTATCTAAAGCCGGAGTAAAGGGTCGTGAGGCATCGCGCTTCGACTGGCAGCGCGATAGCGTAAAAGCGGAAATCAGCGTAAACGTCAGGGCGCAGCAGCCCATCAGCAGATAGGTATGCTCAAAGCCGATTTTGTCGTACAGGTAACCCGCCGGCGGCGCGACCACAATCGATCCGACGTAAATCATTGCCTGGTAACCCAGCAGGTACATCGTGGCGTTAACCCGACGATGGAAGTGTTCGGCGATGTATTTGAAAACTGAAATCAGCAGCAGCGCGATCTCAACACCGTAAAAAGGTTTGATAATGGAGATGACAATCGGGTCGTTGGTCAAGCCGGAGGCAATCAGCCGCGCCCCCACCACGCAGCCGCAGAACAGCAGGCCGCGCTTGGCGCCATAATGGTTCACCAGCCACGGGATAAACATCATCATCACGAACTCCATCCCCGACTGGACGGTACTGAGATAGCCGTACCAGGCGTTGCCCTGCTCTTTGGTGGCAAAGAACGAGACGAAATAGCGCGGGAACTGCTGCTCGGCGATGAACATCATCCACGCGACTCCGGCGACGTAGAGGCTGAACATCCAGAATTTGCGATTTTTCAGCAGCATCAACACATCGGCAAAGACGATCTTATTCGCGGAAATGACGTTGTTATTGCGCAGCTGTTCATCACCAATTTTGAGGCTAATCAGCACCAGCAGCATCAGTACCGAGGTGCCGCTGCTGAGCAAAAAGTTAGCCAGCGGCGTGAAGTTAAACAGCAGTCCGGAGACCGAAGCCGCCATCGCCCAGCCCAGCGAACCCCACATTCTGATACGGCCAAACTCCAGCCCGTACAGACGGCTAAAGCGGTCGGCATAAGATTCGGAAGCCGCCACCCCGGCGTACCAGCCAAGGCTCAAATACAGCGCGCCGATGATAATCCCCAGCGTCGCGTGGCTTTGCAGCAGCGGCTGGTACACCAGCGCGAAGAACGGCGCCATCAGCGCGGAAATGGCGCAGACAAAATAGAGCAGCCACTTGCTCATGCCGATTTTGTCCATGATGTAGCCGTACACCGGTTTCAGGACCACCGCGAAAACGCCATTAATGGCGAACACGCTGCCGATGGTAATGCTATCGAGACCTACCTTCTGGCTCAGCCACAGCGCGTACAGGCCAAAGCTGGATGACCAGGTGAAAAAATAGAGAAAAATAAAGGTACTCATTTTGTACTGCGCGGCGCGTACGGACGATGATGTGCTCATAGCGATGCCTCCGGGGCCAGAACGAGCGTCGTTTCTTGTCGTGCCGTCACGAAGCGTACCGCGTCATCGCTAATGAAGGCCTGTGGGCAGTGTTGCGGTTCGAAGTCGGCGGCATTCCCCGCCCATACCGCGCTTACCAGGCAATGCGTCCCCGCATCAAGCTCGCCGCGCAGCACTGGCACCGCCGCGCGTTCGGCGAACAACAGATTGCTGTTCGGCGGCGTCAGTACCGTCTCGCCACGGCGGGCGTGCGGATGTAAACAGAAAATTGCCGAGATATCGCGGGCGTTGCGTAAGCAGCTGGCGCCGTCACGCTCCTGCGCCTGCGGCAGCGGACGGTTCGCCAGGCTAAAGCCGCCTTCCGCGCAATCCAGCGCGCGCTGGGTAGTTATGCGATGGACGCGCAGCTGCCAGTCGCCCAGCGCCAGTAGCCAGCTATCAATCACCACGTCACGCCATGGCAGCCAGCGGCTGTAAATGGTGCCATCAGCGGTGACCACCTGCTGGCATTCGCGGCGGCCGCGCCAGTAATTATCCTTTTCGGCCAGCAGCAGCATCGAATCGGGGGCGGCATGGTTCAACCCGTAGCGCCCCCGCTCAATGGTGAAACCAAAGCGGGTGGAGTAGGCAAATTTGCAGTATTTCGCTTCGGTATTAACGAAGTTGTTCAGCTCCAGCTGGCCGGAAGTTAGCATCCACAGGTGATCGGCCTGATGTACCAGCACCTGATCCGCATGGGCTATTGTGTGCTGCGCGGGCAGCGGCGGCAGCGGCAACTCAGCCGCCTGCCAGAAGGCGTCGCCCTCGCCTAACGCCAGCACCAGCATGGTTTTCAGCCCCCAGTATGGTGAACCCGGCGCGTTGTAATCTTCCGCCATCGCCAGGTTCGGGTAGGTGTAGCCAACGCTCAGTACGCCGTCGCGGTCGAACATCGGCTGCTTCAGCCACCAGCGCAGGTGGCGCAACACGATGCCTTTCATCACGCCCGGCGAAAAGACTTCCAGCCCGGCGAAGGCCGCCGCGCTCCAGAACGCCGCTTCGGCAAAGCGATAGGTCAGACTACGGCCGAACGGGATCGCCGCGCCGTCATCGGCAAAGAAATGGATGAAGTCAGAGGAGAAACGCGCGGCCCGCTGACGCAGTTCCACACAGCGCTGCGGATCGACATCGGCCATCAGCTTCGCGTAAATCAGGCCATAGAAATGGAAGCCCATCGAGATGTAATAGTCGCGCGGGCGGCCCGGACCATCCGAATACCAGCCATCGCCGAGGTAATAACGTTCCATGGCGGCAAAATGATCTTCCAGCGCCTGCGGATTGGTCGGCATTCCGCAATAATGAAAGCCAACCTGTACCAGAATCGGAAAGAAGTGCCAGTTATTATCCGGGATATCCTGGGTCTCGCACTGCTTTAACCAGCGCCATAAGTTCTCTTTTTCCGCAGCAGTGAAGTGCGCCAGTACGGTTTCGCCCGCCAGCGCCAGCAATAGTCCGTAAGCCGCCATCTCGACAATGCGTTGATCGTAAGGCGCGACTTCGCCCCAATAATCGGCATGCTGCGGATTGGTGCCGTTTTTTATCGCCTGTAAATAGAAGGAGAAATGCTGCGGCTCGCTGCCACCAGCCAACAGCGGCGTCACGCCCCACAGCAGACGGGAAAAGGTTTCCATGCTCGCGACCTGCTGGCCGTAGTGAGCGGTGAAGTTCGCTAAATCAATGCGGCTGGCGTCGTTTTTAAAATAAGGCGCTACCGCATTCAGCATTTCATTGACCAGCCGTAGCACCTCTTCCCGGCTTGTCAGTGGGTTATCCAGATGAATATTTTCAGGTTGCACAGGGTCCTCCCGTATAACACGAGGGTAGAGGTAAGTTATTGTTATTAAGCTTTTATCAAGCCACGTGTGCGACGTCTGGATGAAGAGTAACCGCTTTTATTCCCGGCGCTGAGTGAGCAGACTCACAAAATTAAACCGCCATTTCATTTTTGCTGGATTTTGTCGACCGCGCGGAGGATAAATTGCAAATGATGGCGTAAAAATTTAAATCTGTTGTCCTGGAGGCAAAATGGGCGAAGCGCAACTGCTGGAACGTATTACGCTCGATCGGCAGGCCATTTCGTTTAATCGCATGTACACCACCAGCGTGCTTTACTACCACTGGCATCAATGCGTTGAATTGCTTTATATTTCCAGCGGCTATGGCATCGTGGTGGTGGATAACCAGCACTACACCGCCCGTCCGGGGCGATTATTTATCTTCCCGCCCTTCCGTTTGCACAAAGTGCAGGTCGATCATAGCGATAAAAATCCTTATCACCGCACCACCATGCACATTGAGCAGTCGGTCGTCGAGAGCGCGCTCAGCGCTTTCCCGCGCCATCAGGCCCAGTTCGCGGCGCTGGCCGCCAGCAATCTGCCGGCGCAAATTTACGACCTCAGCGAGCACGCGGCATTTATCGAAAGGATCCTTGAACAGTTTCAGCGTCTGGAGGATAACGAGCAGACCACCGCCTGTGAGGTGGCGTTTTTGATGATGCAGCTAATGACGTTTCTACCCGAGCAGCCGCAACGCTACCCGCCGCGCCAGCAGACCGTCGCCTCGCGGATTATGAACTGGATCGAAGCCCACTATGCCAGCAAGTTTTCCCTTGACCAGCTGGCTTGCGACCTCGGACTTTCGCGCAGCTACACCTCGCGGGTTTTTCGTCAGCAGACCGGCGGCAATATCCATGAATATTTGCTCACCCGGCGAATAAAACGCAGTTGCGATCTGCTACGTAATAGCGATGAGAGCGTTGATGCCATCGCAGTGGCGGTGGGATTTGGCGAGGTGACCTACTTCATTACCTGTTTTAAAAAGATGATGCGCCAGACGCCGCTGCAGTACCGTAAGGCCAGCCAGCGGCGCTCCGCTTTATAACTTAATCCATCGCCTGCTTGAGGCCAACCTGACGGCGACGCCAGGCGCTATCGCGGCTCGCCAGCCAGTAGTACAACGGCGAGGTCACCAGCAGGCCGACCAGCCAGGAGAGATCGGCGCCGTTAAACCACGCCGAGACCGGGCCAACGTACAGCGGGGTATTCATAAACGGGATCTGCACCAGGATGCCAATGGCGTAGGCCAGCAGTGCGTGCGGGTTATAACGACCATAGATACCGCCATCCACCTGAAATATCGAGTTAATATCGTAGTTGCCCTTGTGAATGGCGTAGAAGTCGATCAGGTTAATCGCGGTCCACGGCACCAGCACCACCAGCAGGGCCAGAACCAGATCGATAAAGTGGCTGATAAAGTCCGCCGAGGCGAAGATCGCCGCCGCCACGCAGCAAATAAGCACGATGACCGACAGCAGCGCACGACTACGACTGCCGGGGATCCAGCGCCACAGGAAGGTTTGCACCAGGGTTATCACCGACATCACCGCGCCATACAGATTAAGCGCGTTATGGCTGATGACGCTCAGCAGGAACAGCACCAGCATCAACGGGCCTATCGCGCCGGTCGCCAGCTTTACCGCATCCATGGTTTCCAGCCCCACCGGCGTTGCCAGCACCGCTACCGCGCCAAAAATAAACGACAGGCTGGAACCGAGCGTCGAGCCAAGGTAGGTGGTCCAGAACGTCGCGGCGACGGGCACATCCGCCGGCAGGTAGCGCGAATAATCAGAAACATACGGGGCGAAGGCAATCTGCCACAGCGCCGCCAGCGACACGGTGGCCAGCCAGCCCGAGAAGGAAAACCCGCCGCGAGTTAAGAAATCGGCGGTATGCAGATGAGTGAAGATGTAGCCAAAGCCGACCATAATGCCAATGCCCAGCACCCAGGTGCCGATCCGGTTGAGAATATGAATACATCGGTAGCCGATGATGCCAATCACGCAGGATCCCACCGCGCCGATCGCAATCCCCACCGGTAGCGGAACCGCGGGAGCGATGCCGTGCAGCGACTGCCCGGCCAGCACGATGTTCGAGGCAAAGAAACCGACGTACATCACCCCGGCGATCGCCACCACCAGCAGCGAACCAAAAGATCCAAACTGCGCGCGGCTCTGGATCATCTGCGGGATCCCCATCTGCGGCCCTTGCGCCGAGTGCAGCGCCATCAGCGCCCCGCCGACCAGATGGCCGACTAAAATCGCAGCGATCCCCCACAGCAGATTCAGGTGAAAGATCTGTACTCCCAGGGCGCCTGTAACGATCGGCAGCGGCGCGATGTTGCCGCCAAACCACAGGGTAAAGAGATCGCGGGTTTTACCGTGGCGATCTTCTGGCGGAATATAGCCAATGGTGTGCTTCTCAATAAGCGGCGGCGATGATTCTTTGGTCGGCATAGCATTCTCCAAAGTCAGGAACCATTAATAATGGTTGTGATGTGCAGGTGTTTTTATGTTTTGGAGATAATGCGCATTATTTAGCGAAAGGGTAAATTACTTTGTTTATGGCTACAGGAAATAAAAAAACTAATTAGCCAGGCAGAAAGCCGATAAATATCATAAAATTTTATCATAACCGTTCCGGTAAGATAAAATAATGATATTTTCAACGCAGCGGTAAATTGTCAATTAGGAATACAGAATAAATAATCGTGATGAGATGAATTTATGGCTGATAATAAAATACGGGCCGCTATTCAGGCCCGTATTATGTGATAAGTTAAAACTCAAACGGCTAGCGCTTAACTAAAAAACTTACCTTTCAGTAGATTAAGTCCTGCGGAGACCAGGTCGCCCTGGGCCGGCGCTTCGCCCTGCGGCGACAGGCCATCGACGATTTTTGGCAGGTATTCCGCAATCAGCGATGAGGCGGTTTGCGAATCAACGCCCAGTTTGGCGCCGAGTTCCTGCAGGGCAGGCGAGCCGAATACCGAGGTAATCTGATCGCTGTTCACCGACATATTACTCTGCTGGCTAAGCCACGACTCGACGATTTCACCTAAGCCGCCGCTGCGGAATTTTTCCAGGATTCCCTGGATACCGCCCTGCTGTTCAATCCAGGTCATGATCGCCTGAAGTTGTTCAGCTTTGCCAGCCTGCCCGCCAAGCACGCCGCCGATTTGATCTAATAATCCCATTACAATCTCCATCAAAACGTTGCTATTAATCCCTGATTCACGGCTTACTTCGCCGGGATAATCAGCACCTGCCCCGGATAGATCTTATCGGGATGCTTCAGCATCGGTTTATTGGCTTCAAAAATACGCTGATAGTCATTGGCGGAGCCATACATCGCTTTTGAGATGGCGCTGAGGGTATCACCGGATTTAACCGTATAGTAACGGCTTTCTGCCCCGCTCTGCGTCACAGTAACGCTATCGTTGACCTGGCCAATCCCGGTTACGTTACCTACCGCCACCAGAATTTTTTCCTTATCTTCCTGTGAACCGACATCGCCCGTTACCGTCGCGGTACCATCGTCCGCTACGGCAATATTGACCTTTTCGGCACCAGGCAGGTTAAGACTATCAATATGTTTTTTCAGCTTGTCGGCCTGATCTTCCTTGCTGGAGCCCGACACGGCATCCCAGATCTTCTCGCCCGCTTCTTTCACAAAACTTAATAATCCCATCTATCCATACCTCCATTACTGTTTCACGATGAATGCTTTCATCAGACACGATAATCATAGCTTATAAATACCGTTCACTTCCTTTAACAAATGCTCGACGAAACGGGTAAGTTTCGGTAAGGGGCGCAGATCCTGGCGCCACAGCAGGTGTATCGGCCTCGGTTCCGGCGTGTAATTTTGCAAAATACGCACCAGTCGGCCATTGGCTAAATCTTCCGCCAGCAGCACTTCCGGCTGCAATAACAGCCCGGCGCCGGCCACCGCCGCCATACGCAGCGCGTAGCCATCGTTGCAGCGCAGTACCGCGTCGCGCTTCCAGCGCACCTCTTCCGCAGCGCCCGGCAGCCGCCACTCGTTGCGCGCGGTCCATACCGTATGCGAAAGACACTGATGTCCGGCTAAATCAGCGGGCGTCTGCGGCGTGCCGTGGCGCGCCAGATAATCCGGCGCCGCGCAGATCGCCATACGATAGGGAGCGAGATACTTCGCCACCAGATCGGTACGCTGGATGTCACCGATACGAATCGCCAGATCGATTCCCTCATCCACCAGGTCCACCATGCGGTTCGTCAAATCAAGCTCGACGCGTACCTCCGGCCAGGCCTGCAGAAAGGAGGCGGTCAGCGGCGCGATAATGCTGGCGCCGAAAGAAACCGGCGCGCTCACCCGTAGCGTACCGGCAGGGGCCAGCCGTAACCGTTCAACCGAACGCTCGGCATTCGCCACCTGCTCCAGTACCCGCCGCGCCTCGTCAAAATAGACTCGCCCGGCATCGGTCAGGCTTTGCCGACGGGTATTTCGCTCCAGCAGGCGGGTGCCGAGCTGGCCTTCAATTAAGGCGATATATTTGCCGACCATCACCGCCGACATCTCAAGGCGCGTCGCCGCGCCGGTAAAACTGCCGCACTCTACCACCGCGACAAACGTCTCCATTCCACGCAGCTTATCCATATTGCAAACCTCTGGTTAGTAATCATCTAACTTTTAGCCAGTTTATCCGACAATCGATTAATTAAAGAATAGAGGCTCACTTCACTGAGGAGTTTGCGATGAAAATTATCGTTATTGGCGCCAGCGGTACCGTTGGCCGCGCGGTTGCGGAAGAACTGAGCCGCCAGCATGAAGTTATCCGCGTTGGCCGCACCCACGGCGACGAGCAGGTTGATATTACCTCGCAGCACAGCGTGCAGGCGTTGTTCGAGAAAGTTGGCCCGGTCGATGCCATTGTCTCAGCAGCCGGCAGCTTATACTTTGGCCCGCTAAGCACGATGACCGACCGCGATTTTGACCAGGGACTGCAGGATAAACTGTTGGGGCAGATTCGCCTCGCCCTCACCGGCCAGCATTATCTTAACGATGGCGGCTCCATCACCCTTATCAGCGGCATCGTCGCCGATGAACCGATCGCTCAAGGGGTGAATGCCACCACCGTCAATGCCGGGCTGGCAGGTTTCGTTCGCGCCGCCGCCTGCGAATTACCGCGCGGGATCCGCATTAACCTGATAAGCCCCACCGTGCTCAGTGAGTCTGTCGAGACCTATGATGGTTTCTTCCCCGGTTTCGCCAGCGTACCGGCCGCAGCGGTGGCGCAGGCCTATCGCCGCAGCGTCGAAGGGATCCAAAGCGGGCGGGTTTATAAAGTCGGTTATTAATTATTTTCGGGCAGGATGTCGTATTCCTGCCCTTATATTAAATATCTGTTGGTTATTGTGAAGCGCCTCGCATAACGCACTTCACCCTGTTATTTGTGCGCCTTTAGGATACACAACACGATAATACTAATGTCATGATGTATCAGCTAATTATTTTATTTCTCCATTATTTTATCGGGCCAATCATCTATCTCACTAAACCATAATAAAAACAGGGAATTGTTATTTCTCTCTACGGTTCATCATTCTAACCCCCTCGCAATATGGCAGAGTTTTATCTGCCCGATAAAAAACCATCAGCGGGTTTGCCAGTAAAAAATTAAGCACAAAGCATAAAACTCTAAAAATAGCGCAACGCACAAATGCAGCGTTTTTCCAGCGCCGGGTAAAGCATTTTTTTTATATCCAGCACCGATATTTTTTGTCATTTCGCAAATGATACGGAGTTGTAAAAATGGTGAATGAAATGTTGTGATGAGTAGATTAGCTGTACTCCTCATTGAAATATCACTCTTACGCTGATGAAGACCAAAATAATGAGAGAGCACCATGACAAAACATCAATCTGTTAATGTCGAGAATCTTGAAAGTAATACCATCAGACCTATCCCCTTAAATATGCGCCACGGCAAACCAGGCGATCTTTTTACCATTTGGTTTGGCTCCAACATTATGCTGTTAACGGTCATCACCGGCGCGATGTCGGTGACGATTTTCCACCTTTCCTTTTTATGGTCAGTGATTGCGCTATTTATCGGCAGCCTGGTCGGCGGGCTCTTTATGGCGCTGCATTCGGCGCAGGGGCCAAAACTCGGGGTACCGCAAATGGTCCAGACCAAGGGGCAATTTGGCTCCTATGGTTCGGTACTGGTGGTCTCCATCGTCGTACTGATGTATATCGGCTTTACCGCCTCCAGTCTGGTGCTTGGCGGGCAGTCGATGCACGCGATTTATCAGCCGATGAACTCGGACATTGGGATTATCGTGGTTGGCGCGCTAAGCCTGTTCGCCACCATCTTTGGCTATAAGATCATCCACTCCTACGCGCGGATCATGTCGTGGATTTCAGGCATTGTACTGGCGGCAACCTTCGTGTGGATTGTCTTCATCCATGGCCTGCCGGGCGACTTTGTCGACCGCGGCGGCTTCAACATCGTCGGCTTTCTCGGTGCCGTCTCTATCGCCGCGCTCTGGCAGCTGGCCTATGCGCCGTATGTCTCTGACTATTCCCGCTATATGCCCTACAGCACCAACGATAAAAGCGTCTTTTACGCCAGCTATTTTGGCTGCATTCTCGGCTCCTATCTGCCGATGGTGCTCGGGGTGCTGGTGGCGATTTGTATCGGTAATGACGATATCATTCAAGGGATTATGGATCTGACCGGCAGCATGGGGGCGATAGTGATTATCGTACTGGCGCTGGGGATCGCCGCCACCAACTCGATGATGCTGTACTGCGGCGTACTCTGTACCCTGACCCTCGGCCAGACTTTTATCGACGGCTGGTCGCCGATGGCGCGGGCACGCATTATCACCGCTATTTTGACCATGCTGCTGGAGATATTCCTCGCTATCTATGGCCAGGAAAATTTCCTGCTAATCTACACCAACTTTATTACCGTGCTGTTGTATGTGCTGGTGCCGTGGACGGCGATTAATCTGGTCGATTATTATTTAGTGGCCCACGGCGAATATCACGTTGAATCGTTCTTTAAACGCGATGGCGGTATTTACGGTTACTTTAATGCAACGGCGATATCCTGCTATATCCTCGGTATTCTGGTCGAAGTACCGTTTATGTCGACCTCAATTTATACCGGGCCAATCGCCCTCTCCTTTGGCGGCGCGGATCTCTCCTGGATTGTGGGTTTATTGGTGGTCTCGCCGGTCTATTATTATTTCTCGAAAGCGAAGAGTGTTAAAAGCATGGCTTTTGCAAAAGAGAAGGTTTAAGGCCTACAAGAAAGCGCGCCCCCTACGCCGCGCGCCGGCGGTTAAGCTGACATCCAGCGGCAGAGATTTTTCAACATCTGCTCGCACTTTTCCAACTGCGCCTCGCTAACAAACTCATCCGCCTTATGCCCCTGCTCCATGCTCCCCGGGCCACAAACAAGCGTGGCCACGCCGGCCTCATCAAACAATCCGCCTTCGGTGCCAAAAGCGACCGTTGAAAAATCCTCGCATTCGGCCCACTGCGCCAGCCAGCCGGCGAACGCCGACTGCGGGTCGCTCAACAGGCCGGGATACTGGCTGAGCGGTTGAAAGGTAATAGCCGATCCCGCCGCCGTCGCGCGCATTTTTGGCAGCAGTTCGCCTTCGGCATACGCCTGCAGCGAGGACAGGGTGTCATCGAGCGAAACATCCGGTAAATGGCGAATTTCAAAATCGAACTGACAGTGCTGAGGTACAATATTCAACGCCGCGCCACCCTTAATCACCCCCACCTGCAGGGTGCTGAAAGGCGGATCGAAACGCGTATCCTGGCGAAGCGCAAGCTGCTCGCCCAGCTCATCCAGGCGGCCAATCAGCTTTGCAGCCCAGGCAATCGCATTCACGCCATCGGGCGCGTAAGCGGAGTGGCAAGCGTGGCCGTGAACATCGCAGCGCATCGCCAGCTTCCCCTTGTGACCATAGACCGGGCGCATCTCCGTCGGCTCGCCGATAATGCACATCGCCGGTTTCTCTGTAGACGCCTGCAGATGGGCGACCAGGCTGCGTACGCCAAGACATCCCACCTCTTCATCGTAGGAAAAAGCCAGGTGCAGCGGCATGCGTAACGGTTGGGCGAGAAAATCAGGAATGGCGGCCAGTACGCAGGCGAGAAAGCCTTTCATATCGGCACTACCGCGGCCGTAGCAGCGGCCATCGCGTTGCGTGAGGGCAAAAGGGGGAACCGTCCATGGCTGGCCGTCAACCGGCACCACATCGGTATGGCCGGAGAGCATAACGCCGCCGGGCCCCGCAGGGCCCAGTCGTGCATAAAGATTAGCTTTTCTCCCTTGCGCATCATAAAAGCGCTGCGTTTCGATTGCGAAGCCGTGGAGATAATCGGCAATATCGTCGATCATCGCCAGGTTCGATTCGCGGCTGGTGGTGTCAAACGCCAGCAGCCGCGCCAGAATATCCTGTAATCGACTATTCATCACCGGGTACTCCGTAACTGGGAGCCTCCCGCGGGTCGAGGGCGCGCGTGACATAGGCCTGCATTTGCGGTTCATAGGCCTGCCACAGCGCCGCCAGCTCGCCAATCGGGTCCGTTTCACTCCAGTCGACGCGCAGATCCACCAGCGGCCAGGAGTAATCATCCACCACTTTCACCGCCGCCGAATGGACCGGCCCGGCCTCGCCGCCCTGGGCGACGCCAGCCTGCAGCGCGGCAACCAGCCGCGTCGCCAGCTCGCCTTCGGTTTGCGAAAACGTTGCCGCCATCGAGGCAATCACCTCTTCCGACGCCAGCATATTACCGCCGGCAATACAGTTATCGCCCTGCACAACATGCCAGGTCCCCAGCGTTTTATCGCCGCTGAACCACGCGGTCTGGCCGCTGGCGTCGATGGCGATAATCTGCCGATAGCGGCTAAAGTCGTCTTCCGCCAGCGCCCGACGCATCGCTTTCTCCGCCGTCAGCCCCTGCTCCATCTGCGCCAGAGTGAGTTGCCCCAGCGCCGGTAAGGTAATGTTCTGGCTCGATACCGCCCCTACCCCCGCCTGCAGCCACGGACAGCGGGCGCCGACGGCAATGCTTGAAGAACTAATCGCGATACCAAACTGCCCGCTTTCCGGGCAGCGTGCGGCAATCGAAAATGTCATCCTGCCTCCTTATTTCGCCGCGTCATCAGGGATGACGGCAATAACATCGATCTCCATTAGCCACTGCGGCTGCGCCAGCGCGGAAATGACCAGTCCGGTGGAGATCGGGAACACGCCTTTTAACCACTTGCCTACCTCTTGATAGACCGGTTCGCGATAGCGCGGGTCGATAATATAGGTGGTCGTTTTCACGATATGCGACAGGTCGCTCCCCGCCTCTTCCAGCAGCTGTTTGACGTTTTTCATCGCCTGTTCCGCCTGCGCCCGCGGGTCGCCAAGGCCTACCAGATTGCCTTCAAAATCCGTCCCTACCTGGCCGCGAACGTAGACGGTATTACCGGCGCGTACCGCCTGACATAAGTCATTGTCCAGCGTCTGATTAGGGTATGTCTCTTTGGTATTGAACATCCGAATACGAGTATGGGTAGGCATAAGGGTTATCCTGTTCAGTAAGTCATGATTAACGCTGGCTGGCGTCTTTGTACTGGCTGTATTTACGGCGGGTGGCGATATGGTCGGCGATATGCTTCGCGTCGTGCCAGACGCCCCAGATAAAGGTTGATCCCCGGCGCGATAACCACGGCAGGCCGAGGAAGTAGACGCCCGGTTCGCTGGAGACGCCGCGCTGATGCTGAGGACGGCCCTGTTCGTTGAAAGCGTTGACGTTGAGCCAGCTGTAGTCCACCGCATAGCCGGTAGCCCAGATAATGGTGTTAATCCCCGCCTGCACCAGATCGAGCGAGAGGATCGGCGACGTCATGCAGTCCGGGTCCGCTAAGAATTGCCGTGCGGCGGGCTCTTCCGGTAAATCCAGGCCATTGGCGGCGATGTAAGCATCGGCGGCATCCAGCAGCGCCAGATAGTTTTCATCGCCGAGGCGAATGTTTTCGACGAGATTATTTTTAAAGGAGACGGTTCCCCCGGCGAAGGATTCGGTGAGACCAACCAGCGTGATACCACGATGCGCCAGCTCGCGGAAATCAACCGTGTGGCCGCCGTGCGCGCCGCTAACCGCGATGGTGACGTGCTCTTTACCGGGTTCGCTGGCCGGGGCATCCCACAGGCCTAATACCCCCAGCCACCAGCAGAAATCCCGGTTACGATAGGCACGCGGCGGGCGATCATGGGCGCCGACCGACAGATAAACCTTGCGGCCCGCGCGCTGCAGTTCATCGGCGATTTGCACGCCGGACGAGCCCGCGCCCACCACCAGCACCGCGCCTTCCGGCAGTTGCTGCGGGTTGTAATATTTCGCCGAATGAATTTGATGGATGGCGCTGTCGCGCGGAGCGATCGGCGGGATAACCGGCTTCTGGAACGGCCCGGTCGCCGCGACAATATTCAGCGCTTCAATCACGCCGTCGGTGGTTTCAATGGTAAACCCCGGACGCCCGTGGTTACGCACCGCACTTTTGACTTCCACGCCGGTACGGACCGGAAGATTAAACTCGCGCACATAATCAACAAAGTATTGCGCAACATCATCCTTGGCAATAAAGGCATCGGGGTCGCCACCTTTAAACTCCATGCCCGGAAAACGGTCATGCCACGCCGGGCCGTTCGCCACCAGCGAATCCCAGCGGCCGGTACGCCAGGCTTCGGCAATGCGATTCTTTTCCACGACCAGATGCGAAATACCCTGTTTGCTCAGGTGCTCGCTCATGGCGATACCGGCCTGCCCCCCGCCAACAACCAGCGTCTCGATTTGTATTTTTTCTACGGTCATAAATATGTCCTTCGGTGATGTTCTGCTCATGACCGAGGTTAATAAACCGTTATGCACAGGTAAATTATTATAAATTTAGCACCTGAGAATAAAATAATGATGCAGCGGATTCGCCCCGCCGCCAGGCCATTTCCGCCACGCTAATACGCAGTATTTATTTTTCAGGCATGAGATTTTGAAAGGAAAAACAACCATGACTTTCGAGGCTCATAAAAATATCGTCAGAGCTTCGTTTTTTTATAGGCAATAAAACGCAGAAAATACCACATGAATATATTTACCCGCGCTAATCGCGGGTAAATTTTCTCATTCAGGCGACTTTCACTTCTTGCTGCGGCGGGCTCAACACCGCATTGCGGCAATATTCCATAAACAGTTTGGTGGGTTTAGTCGGTTCACTACTGCGCAGGTGCGCCATTACCAGCGCCGAATTCGCCATCTCATCCTGAATTTCCACACAGCGTACCTGCTGGCCGTCATAGGTCATGTCGTTCACCGGGCGCGTCACCAGCACCGAGAAGCCCAGCCCCTGGCCGACCATGCAGCGCACCATCTCAATCGAAGGCGAACTGTAGGCCACCTGCGGGTTGTAGCCCTTATCTTTGAAAATGCTGATGAAGTAGTTTTTGCTTGGCACCACATCCAACAGGATCATTGGCAGATTGCTCAGCTCGGACAGCCGTACGGCGTGCCGCTGGGCCAGTGGGTGGTCCGCCGGTAGCAACGCATAGGGTTTCTGCGGCGCGTTGAGGCTCTCGGTATAAATCGAGGTATCCAGTTCGAGGTCGTAGAGAAAAGCCAGGTCAAAACGCCCGCGGTGCAGACCGTGAGCAATCTCGTGCTGCTCGCCGTCGTAAATTTTAATGGTGATTTCGGGATAAATTTTCTTAAACCCGGCCATCAACGACGGCATATACAGCGGCGCGGCGGTCTCAAAACAACCGATGGAAATAATTCCGGAGACCAGCTCATTATCGGCTTTCGAGTTTTGTTCAAATTGATAAGAGAGCCGCAGCAGTTCTTTGGCTTTTTCATAAAAACGCTGCCCGCTCGGGGTCATTGATACCCCCTGGGCGTGGTGGCGAATAAAAAACTGCTGCTCAAACATATCTTCCAGCGTCTTCACGGCGATGGAAATTGACGGCTGCGCGATATGCAGCTGACGTGAGGCTTCAGCAATACTTTCCGCCTCGACGACGGCAACAAAGTATTTGAGCTGTTTCAGGGTGAAATGGGGCATGTGATACCTTATTTTTTTATCATCAAGGAGGCAGGCTGATTAGCTTTAAACGATGAACACCCTGGCCTGCAACCCTCTGCCGAGAAAAAGATCAACAATCCGACTGCGATCAGATTTTTACAGAAAATTAACAGATACCTGGCGAAAAAATTGCGAGCGCCGGAGGATAGTACTTCGGCCAGTATAAGCAGGATGAGAAAAAACAAGGCATATAACTACCTTATATTACAACGTATTAATCGTACTGCCGCTCACGAAAACAGGCTGATGAACTCGATCGTTTCACCGTTGTTCATTTCCCCTTAAGTAGTATTTATATTCTCAACGCCTTAATTTGAGAATATTTAATATCACCAAAAGCACGCAGGCTCCGGGGTTGTAGAAAACTGACCGCAAATAAAAACTCTTTGCATTACAGCCTATTGAAAAATTGCACGTCCCCGATTTTTGAACGCCATCACAACGCACGACCTCCCGCCCTGGATCACAGAAAATAGCCAATCCAGGCTAACAACGATTTTTATAGAGGTTGCCTAGATTTTTAGTCCTTTCTCGCCGCATTGGCCTACTGCATCATGAACTCAAAGAAACAAATAAATAACAATTACGCAACATGCGAAGGAGAAGGTTCATGTCTGATAGAAACTTTTGGCAGCGCAAGCTGCAGGAGCAGCGCTTTATCAGCCACGCCATTATCGATGGTCAACCGTACGTCGCGAAAAGCCGTAAAACCTGTCCCGCCATTAACCCAGCCAGCAATACGCTGCTGGCGGAAGTCACCTCGCTGCAGACGGAAGATATCGATATTGCTGTCGCCTCCGCGCGCCGCGCGTTTACTTCCGGCGTCTGGTCGGGGCTGGCGCCGCAGGAGCGTAAACGCGCGCTGCTGCGCCTCTCGGCGCTGATCCTTCAGCATCGCGAAGAGCTGGCGCTGCTGGAGAGCGTCAGCATGGGGAAACCGGTCAACGATGCGCTGAACATTGATGTCCCCGGCGCCGCGCACATCCTCAGCTGGTATGCCGAAAGCGTAGATAAACTCTACGATGAAGTGGCTCCCGCCAGGCCCGGCGCGCTGGCGACCATTACCCGCCAGCCCATCGGCGTGGTTGCCGCCATCGTGCCGTGGAATTTCCCGCTCGACCTCGCCTCCTGGAAGTTGGGTCCGGCGCTGGCCGCCGGCAATAGCGTAATCCTCAAGCCCTCGGAAAACTCGCCGTTTAGCGCCCTGCGTCTGGGCGAACTGGCGCTGGAGGCCGGTATTCCGCCAGGCGTGCTTAACGTGGTGACCGGGCTGGGAACCGAAACCGGAAGCGCGCTGGGACTGCATCACGATATCGATGTCATCGCCTTCACCGGCTCAACCGCCGTCGGCAAAGCCTTTATGGCCTATTCGGCCCAGTCCAACCTGAAACAGGTATGGCTGGAGTGCGGCGGCAAGAGCGCCAATATCATCTTCGCCGACTGCCAGGATCTCGACCTGGCCGCTGAAAAAGCAGCCTTCGGCATCTGTTTTAATCAGGGCGAAGTCTGCTCGGCAAACTCCCGCCTGTTGGTTGAGCGCCCGATTTACGCGGCCTTCATTGCCAAACTACAGGAAAAAATGCAGGCCTGGGCTCCGGCGCATCCGCTCGAACCGCAAAGCCGCATGGGGGCCATGGTCAGCGCCGCCCATGCCGAAAAAGTGATGGCGGCTATCCGCCGCGCGCAAGACGAGGGCGCAACGCTGCTTACCGGCGGCCGTACGGTGGAAATAGACGGCGTCGCCAACTATGTTCAGCCGACGCTACTGACCGACGTGAACGAAGAGATGGCGCTGTGGAAAGAGGAGATTTTTGGTCCGGTGCTGGCGGTTTGCGCCTTCGATAGCGAGCAGGAGGCGGTCCATCTGGCGAATAACCATATCTATGCGCTGGCCGCCTCGCTGTGGACCGACAATCTGCACCGCGCCCATCGCGTCGCCGCGCAGCTGACCGCCGGAACGATCTCGGTAAATACCGTCGATGCGCTGGACGTCACCGTTCCCTTTGGCGGCAACAAACAGTCGGGCTTTGGCCGCGATCTGTCGCTGCACGCCTTTGATAAATTCACCAGCCTCAAAACCACCTGGTTTCAGTTTCAGCAGACAGGAGAGACGAAATGACTAATCCAAGCAATCAGAACCGTTCGACGTCCGATTACCAACATTCAGATGCGGCTCACCATATTCATGCCTTCCTGGATCAAAAAGCGCTGAACGCCGAAGGGGCGCGCGTCATGGTACGCGGCGAAGGACTTTACCTGTGGGACAACGACGGCAATAAATACCTCGATGGAATGTCCGGCCTGTGGTGTACCCAGTTGGGCTACAGCCGCCAGGATCTGGCGGACGCCGCCGCGGCGCAGTTTGCCAAACTGCCCTATTACAATATGTTCTTCCACACGACCCACCCGGCGGTGATTGAGCTTTCCGAGCTACTGTTCAGCCTGCTGCCTCCGCACTACAGCCACGCTATCTACACCAACTCCGGTTCGGAATCGAATGAAGTGCTGATTCGCACCGTTCGCCGTTACTGGCAGATCCTCGGTAAACCGGAGAAAAAGGTGATGATTGGCCGCTGGAACGGCTATCACGGCTCCACGCTGGCGGCAAGCGGGCTCGGCGGCATGAAGTTCATGCATGAAATGGGCGGGGTGATCCCGGACGTGGCCCATATCGATGAACCCTACTGGTTTATGCACGGCGGCAACCTGACGCCGCAGGAGTTCGGCCTGCGCTGCGCCCGCCAGTTGGAAGAGAAGATCCTGGAACTGGGGGCGGAAAACGTCGCCGGCTTTATCGCCGAGCCGTTCCAGGGGGCGGGCGGCATGATCTTCCCGCCGGAAAGCTACTGGCCGGAGATCCAACGTATTTGCCGGCAATATGACGTGCTGCTGTGCGCCGATGAGGTGATTGGCGGCTTTGGCCGTACCGGTGAATGGTTTGCGCATCAGTACTTTGGTTTTGAACCGGATACGCTATCGATTGCCAAGGGGCTAACCTCCGGTTACGTACCGATGGGCGGCCTGGTGCTGAGCAAGCGCATGGCCGACGTGCTGGTGGAAAAAGGCGGCGTTTTCCCACACGGCCTGACCTATTCCGGCCACCCGGTGGCGGCCGCGGTGGCGATTGCCAACCTGAAAGCCTTACGCGATGAAAACCACGTCACCCGGGTTCGCACCGATAGCGGCCCCTATCTGCAAAAAACGCTGCGCGAGGTGTTTGAAAACCATCCGCTTATTGGCGAGGTGCAGGGAGCCGGGCTGGTGGCCGCCCTGCAGTTTGCTGAAGATAAAGCCACGCGCAAACGCTTTGCCAACGAGAACGAACTGGCCTGGCGCTGTCGCACCATCGGCTTTGAGGAAGGCGTGATTATCCGCTCGACGCTGGGGCGCATGATCATGGCGCCGGCGCTGATAGCCGGACATAGTGAACTCGATGAACTGGTTGAAAAAACCAAACGCGCCGTGGACCGCACCGCGAAAGAGATTGGCCTGCTATAAATATTATTACGTACCCTCTTTCATAAATAACCCGCTATGTGCGGGTTATTTATTAAGTTTCGAATAATTAACTAGTGCCGGCGGTGAAATGCAAAATTAAATATATCGGTGATATTAGCGAAGAATATCGTCGTGTACAGTAGTTGGTTGTATTTTATTTTTTAATTGTGAATTTTTATGCTTATTAAATATCTCCCGATATGCGCGCTGTGTATCGGTCTGCTGCCAGGCGCGCTCTTTGCCCAGACGGGGGAAGTTAAAACCAACGCCGAGAAATCGGCGGATGACCCAACTAAAGTGACCACCAAATTCGGCATGACGTGGTCAGATAACTACGATCTGGATGACAGCAATCTCGCATTTTCCGGCTCGCTGGCCTTTGACGAAGCGCGGAAACTCAATGTGCGTATTAATAGCGACGCCACGGAATGGCGCGTCGGCGGTTCATGGCTATTTCCCATTGGTATTTTTAATTTTAACTTTGGGAAAAATGTTTATCCCGATGACTCCTCACAAACCAACTATTCTATCGGTACGTTCCTGCCGCTCAGTTATTTTGGCTTTGAACCAGCAGGCTTCCAAATATTCCCGATGGCCGGTTATACCTATAATACCGGCGACCATATGGCCTGTAATAAGGATCAACATAGCGCCTGTTCGCAGTCGGGTTTTAACGGCATGCCGTCGCCGGAAAACGGTTTTGAATCGACGAATATCTCCGGCAGCAGCGGCTATCTCGGCGCCTTTGTCCTGAAACCACTGAGCGCCGATCTACGCCTGTTAGGTTTCGCCGGTGGATCGTATGGCTCAAAAAACGACGATGGCGATAACTATAAAGGTTATTTCGCCGGGGTCGGCGTGGGATATAACCTGACCGAGCATAACGCGGTGAAATTTATGACCTACGTTCAGGATAACAACACCTATCTCGATGAAGCCGAAAAGCGCTTCCTATTCTCCTGGCAGTATCAGCTTTAAGACGGTGAGCGGGGTCATCTGGCCTCCGCTTCTGCATACGCTCCCACTCTGGTTACGATTGCGCAAAGACAGACTTTCTGGTGATGTGTAAAGTAGCAAAAAAATGTTGATCTGATACGAACAAGCTTTTATTTTGCCTGCTAGTTTTCAAACTGAGATGAAACTGATGCCTACTATTATCGCCAGTAGTATGAAAGAAGCTAAAGAACTCGTTAACGCCAGAAAATACCGGGAAATCGTCCTGAATTTCGATGTTGACGCTGATGATTTTTTTACCCTTGCAACGGCTCAGCGT
Organism: Klebsiella sp. CN_Kp104; assembly: GCF_040064515.1. NCBI lineage: Bacteria > Pseudomonadati > Pseudomonadota > Gammaproteobacteria > Enterobacterales > Enterobacteriaceae > Klebsiella > Klebsiella sp. CN_Kp104. The sequence continues at coordinate 175,614 of NZ_JBEAII010000029.1, forward strand.
GACACTAAAATCACCATTGCAAACAAAAATAGCCACTCACCGGTTACATTAGAAAAATAATAAAACCCCTGAGGAAATTTTTATGTTGTTGTTTATTGGCACTATTGCTGTCGCTTTTCTCTCTTCCCTGATGCTTATCTGGCTTGACGATCGCATCGCCGAGCAGGAGTAACCCCTCCCCCGATTTAAAGCTCTCCGCACCGGTCATCGGTGCGGAGACAAAAGATTACAGCGATTTCGCCAGACGTTCGACGGCGGTCAGCAGACCGGCTTCAGAAACCGTCGAATAGGAAAGACGCAGGGTGCGGGTATCCGGATTATCGTTGTAGAACGCTTCACCAGGTACGTAAACCACGCCGTTTTCCAGCGTCTTTTTCAGCCACGCCATGGTATCGAACGGATAGCGGAAACGGGCCCACAGGAACATTCCCCCTTCCGGGCGGCTAAACTCAAGATGCTCGCCAAGACGGCTTTCCAGCGCATCAGCCAGCGCCACGCACTTCTTACGGTAGTCTTCGCGGATCAGGGCGATCTGATCGTTCAGTCGATTCATTCCCAGATACTCAGCGGTGATAACCTGAGAGAGCATATTGGTATGCAGATCCGCCGCCTGCTTCACGATCACCGCCTGGTGCGCCAGCCATTCCGGCATCACGATCCAGCCAATACGCATTCCCGGCGCGAGGATCTTGGAGAACGTGGAGGTGTACACCACCCGATCTTCACAGCCTTGTTCGATCGCATGTTGATACAGCGGACGACGCACTTTATCGGTGAAGCTGATTTCGCCGTAGGGATCGTCTTCGATGATCACAAAATCATGTTGCTTCGCTAAGGCTACCAGCCGCTGGCGACGATCGTCGCTGAGGGTTTTACCGCCAGGGTTACCAAACGTCGGCACCAGATAGACCGCTTTAACCTTAGTGGTCTCCAGCAGATCGGCCAGTTGTTCAACCAGCATGCCGTTATCGTCGGTATCGACGCTCAGGATGTTCGCCTGCGCCAGCTGGAATACCTGCAGCGCGGCAAGGTAGGTCGGGCGTTCAACGACGACCGCATCGCCCGGATCGAGCAGCGTGCGGGCGACAATATCCAGCGATTGCTGCGAGCCGGAGGTGATGTACACCTGGCTTGCCGAGCAGGCCACGCCGCGCGACTGGCAGATTTCGCTCACCGCCTGACGCAGCGGCGGATAACCTTCGGTAAGGCCGTACTGGAACGCATCATTAAAACGTTCGCTCATCACCTTTTGCACCGCGAGGTTGAGACCTTCGGTATCAAACAGTTCCGGAGCCGGAATACCACCGCCAAGCGAAATAACGCCGGGCAGTTTACTGTGTTTGAGAAGTTCGCGGACGGCGGAGGGCTTAAGTTCACCCGCGCGGGCGGCGAGGCGCCGATCGTGCATATGCTTTTCCTTTTCTGTCTTGTTGTTGTGTTAGTTGTACGTTGAAGCTTTGCAGGTGCCGGGCTGCGATGCTAGCCGCTGCCCGGTTTGCGGCCGCTACTCGTCGTCTTTTAGCACGACTAACGGCTCAATATCGCTCTCTTTCTTCACCACCAGCGAATCATCGCCGCGCAGGCAGGTTCCGCCATAGTTACCGCCCACCGTAAAGGTGCACACCTGGATGTACTTGCCGTCAACCTTCGGCAGACACCACAGCTGCTGGTAAATATTTTTGCGATCGACAAATTGCCCGCTGGTCTGATCCAATACCTCATCGTGCGGGCTTATCAGATCGATGTTATTACCGCAGCGCCCGGAGATCGGTTTGACCGCATAACCGGTTTTCGCCAACTCGTCATTGACCACAAAATCGGTATCCAGCAGATAGCGATGATGCGGGAACAGCGACCACAGCACCGGCAGAATCGCCTTGTTGCCGGGGATAACCGTCCACAGCGGTTCGAATACCAATACTTCAGGGCGCAGCAGGACGTCAATCAGGCGCACCTCATTTTGCGGATGGCCGGTACGAATCGGCACCGCCGCATACTCATCGGCGCTGACTTCCCGCACCTGCTCGATGGCGGTTTCCCACGCCCAGGTCTTCCACACGCAGTTAACCAGGCGGCCATCGCCGTCGATAAGCTGTCCGGCGGCATCCCAGCGCAGCTCATCAAGGCCAAAGAGAATTTTGCTCTCAAAGCCCGCCTCGGTTAGCGAACGCTGAATAAACTGGGCATGATAGTTCTCTTCAAGATCCTTATCCTGCATGATGTGCACGAACGGCCGTGCGCGGCTGTGCTTCCACGCCCCCGCCAGCTCCTCAAGCAGATTTTCCGCCGGATTATGGCCGGTACCGCGATAGCCCTGTTTCAGCCACTGTTCGAGGATCAATCCGCCTTCCGTATGGCAAGAGGCAGAGTCGGCGTTGTATTCGTACACCTTCAGCCCGCGCTCATCCATGCAGAAATCCATGCGCCCGGTAATCATATGATGACGGCGGCGTTGCCACGAGAGGCGCAGACGAGGCCAGAGAATTTTCGGAATATCGAACAGCGCCAGCAGGTTGTCATCCTTCATCACCTTATCAGTGGCGTGCAGATACATCAGGTGCAGTTCGTTGGTCGCTTTAATCAGCTCCTGTTCGGCGCTCTCGCTGATGGTGAAGTACTGGTAAGGATCCTGATTGATGAAATGACCGTTGGCTTCAACATAGGCCTTTTGCAGCGCGTCTTTCTCGTTGAGCCAGTTACCGCGGAACTGGCCTTTATTCGGCAGCCGCGCGCCGCTGATTTTCATCTCCTCGCCGGGCAGCACCGGCTGCGGCAGGCTATGCTCGGTATCAGCGGTCTGGATCATCCAGCCTAAAATTTCGGTATCGGTAAAGGTATCTTTGATGGTGTAGACGCCCTCTTTCACTTCCAGCGTCAGCTCGCGGGTCCACTGCTGGCCCTGCGGCAGCGGCGCGTGGATGACGTTCTGCTCGGCGATACGGACCTTATTCCCCACCAGTTGCGTAATCACCGCCACGTGGCCGGTATGTTTAAACTCGCCGCCCTTCTGCCAGATTAGCAGCGAACCGGCGATCGGCGGACGACGCGAGCCGTTGGCGAAGGCCTGCAGGGGAAGAATGTTGTCATTCACCACTTCGCGTAGAAAGCGCAGCGAGAAGATTTCATAAGCCATTCCGACATCGGTAAAAACAAAACCGTAGGTGAGGAATAAAAAGCGCCGCGCGAACTCTACGCATTGCCATTTATGCCCCATATACTCATTGCCGATATAGCTGCGGAAAGCGGCGTCATCCGGATAATCTTGTGGATTTAAGCTACTGTAATTCGAAGAATAAATTGCCACGCCGCCCGGCGCGTAGCCTAAAAGCGTGCCGAAAGGGGCGTCAATACTGGTCGATCCTTTACTCATTTAGCCTGACCTCAAATTAATGCAGCCCGGGCAGTTGGCGGAACAAAACTCCCTCTTCTTATCCTGCCGCAGGCACTTACCAGACAGAGGTGAAATGATGATACCACTCATTCGATTCGCTAAACGTGCCCTTATAGAAAATAACCCGGCGTCCATTGGCAGAAGTGATATTGTTAGCCAACACATAACAAAAAAACATCACTACATCAGGAGTCGACAATGAGCTCACCTTCGCATCTCAATGCCCAGCCGCTGGTCTGGGGACACGGACCGCGGACTTTTGAAGTATTCCTCGAACCAACCTGTCCGTTTTCCGTTCGCGCCTTCAATAAGCTTGATGAATTGCTGGATGAAGTGGGCGCCGAGAACGTCACGATTAAAATTCGCCTGCAGTCCCAGCCGTGGCATCTGTTTTCCGGGGTGATAGTGCGCTGCGTGCTGGCCGCCTCCACCCTGCCGCACGGCAGAGAGCAGGCGCATAAAGTCCTGCAGGCGGTCGCCGATCATCGTGAAGAGTTTGAATTCACCGACCACTGCAGCGGGCCGAATATGAATACCACCCCGCAGCAAATTATCGAACGCCTTGAGCGCTACAGCCACGTGTCGCTGGCGGCGGCGTTTGCCCGTCCGGAGCTGCAAAACGAGATCAAATGGCACAGTAAATACGCCCGCCAGAACGGCATTCATGTGTCGCCGACGTTTATGGTCAATGGCCTGGTGCAGCCCGATCTCGGCAGCGGCGATGACGTCAGCGTGTGGGCCGCGCGGATTATGGCCTGAGATTAGCTGCTAGACTTTTTGTACACCTTACCAAAGAGGCAGGTCAGTATGTCCGACAATCACTACCAACCACCGAAAGTATGGGAATGGAAACAGAATAACGGCGGCGCGTTCGCCAATATCAACCGTCCGGTTTCCGGCGCGACGCATGAGAAAGTGCTGCCCGTTGGCAATCACCCGCTCCAGCTCTATTCGCTGGGCACGCCGAACGGGCAGAAAGTGACGATCATGCTGGAAGAGCTGCTGGCGCTGGGCGTCGCAGGCGCTGAGTATGACGCCTGGCTGATTCGTATCGGCGAAGGCGATCAGTTTTCCAGCGGCTTTGTGGAAGTTAACCCGAACTCGAAGATCCCGGCGCTGAGCGACCACTCCACTACTCCGCCGACCCGGGTATTTGAATCCGGCAGCATCCTGCTCTATCTGGCGGAGAAATTTGGTTTCTTCCTGCCGAAAGACCCGGCCGGACGCACCGAAACGCTAAACTGGTTGTTCTGGCTACAGGGCGCTGCGCCGTTCCTCGGCGGCGGCTTTGGCCACTTCTATAACTATGCGCCGGTAAAAATCGAGTACGCCATCGACCGCTTTACCATGGAAGCGAAACGTCAGCTCGACGTGCTGGATAAGCAGCTGGCGCGTGGCCGCTTTGTGGCGGGGGAAGAGTACACTATCGCCGATATGGCGATCTGGCCGTGGTACGGCAACGTGGTGCTGGGCAACGTCTATAACGCCGCGGAATTCCTCGATGCCGGCAGCTACGTTAACGTGCTGCGCTGGGCGCAGGACGTGGGCAATCGCCCGGCGGTGAAGCGCGGACGGATGGTTAACCGCACCAATGGCCCGCTCGACGAGCAGTTGCACGAGCGCCATGACGCCCGCGATTTCGACACGCAGACCGAAGACAAACGCCAGGCGTAATGCCTTTACCCGGCGGCGCAAAGCTGTCGGGTAAGTTGTCACATCAGTGCTTTACCTTGGTCAGGCGATCGAGATAGCCCATCACAAAGGCGGACAGCACGAAGGTGAGATGGATAATGACGTACCACATCAGCTTGTTATCCGGCACGTTCTTCGCATCCATAAACACCCGCAGCAGGTGAATGGAAGAGATAGCCACAATCGACGCCGCCACCTTGTTTTTCAGCGATGTCGCATCCATTTTGCCAAGCCAGTTGAGCTTCTCTTTGCCTTCGTTAATATCCAGCGTCGAAACGAAGTTTTCATAACCTGAAAACATCACCATCACCAGCAGCCCGCCCACCAGCGTCATATCGACCAGCGAAAGCAGCGTCAGAATCAGATCCGACTCGCTGACGCTGAAGATATGCGGCAGGATGTGGAATATCTCCTGAAAAAATTTTATCGATAGCGCGATAAGGCCCAGCGAGAGGCCGAAATAAACCGGCGCCAGCAGCCAGCGCGAAGCATAAATAGCGTTTTCCAGAAAGCGTTCCATAAGGTCCTGTCAGTTTGTAAAAATGGCCGCCATTATATCGCAGCTGGCTCATATCAAAACGATGCGCAGGCGCCGGGGAAATAAAAAAGGCCAACGCAGTGTTGGCCTTGCGGGGGATATCCTGGGGGAAATTACTTCGCTTTGACGGTCTCTTCGCCCACCAGACCAATCTTCAGATATCCGGCCTGATGCAGCGTATCCATCACTTTCATCATCGTCTCGTAGTCGACGGTTTTGTCAGCGCGGAAGAACACGGTGGTGTCTTTCTTACCCTGAGTCAGCGCGTCCAGCGAGGCAATCACGCTCTCTTCAGTCACCGGATCGTTGCCGAGGAACATCGATTTGTCCGCTTTCACCGACAGGTAAATCGGTTTTTCCGGACGCGGCTGCGGCTGGCTGGATGAGGCAGGCAGATTGACTTTGACGTCCACGGTGGCCAGCGGCGCCGCCACCATGAAGATAATCAACAGCACCAACATGACGTCGATAAATGGCGTCACGTTAATGTCGTGCATTTCGCCGTTATCATCGAGGTTTTCGTTAAAATGCATCGCCATAGCGGATCAACCTACCCGTAATTTCTGCGCCGGACGCAGCGGCTGAGAACCACTGGCGTTCAGGTCGAGATCGCGACTTTGCAGCAGCATAATCTGCGCGGCCACGTCGCCAAGAGACGCTTTGTAACTGGCAATCATGCGGGCGAAGACGTTATAGATAACCACCGCCGGAATCGCGGCAAACAGGCCAATCGCCGTTGCCAGCAGCGCTTCCGCGATACCCGGTGCGACAACCGCGAGGTTAGTGGTCTGCGTTTGCGCGATACCGATAAAGCTGTTCATGATGCCCCAGACGGTACCGAACAGGCCGACAAACGGGGAAATAGCGCCGATAGTCGCCAGATAACCGTTACCGCGGCCCATATAGCGGCCAACCTGCGCCACACGACGCTCAAGGCGGAAACCGGTACGTTCTTTAATACCTTCGTTATCATCCACGCCTGCCGACAGTTCCAGCTCATTATTGGCTTCGTTAATCAACTGAGTGGTCAGGCTTTTAGCATGGAATCCATTCGCGATAGTGTTAGCCTGATCGAGAGAACGCGCTTCGCTGAGCTGCTGCTGCTCACGTTTGAGGCGACGCTTGCTGGACAACATTTCGGCGCCCTTGCCGAAGAAGATAGCCCAGGTGACTACCGAAGCCAGAATCAAGCCAATCATCACAACCTTAACGACAATATCGGCGTGATGATACATACCCCAAACGGAGAGATCCGCCTGCATCAAATTATTACCCACACTGTTTCTCCAGGACATCAATCACAAAAACTGAGCATAATAATATCAAAACGGCATCGAATTGATAGTGGTTCTCATTAGTATTTACACTGTGCAGCAAATCACGTTTATTTTCTTTGCGCTTACGCAGTAAAAAAGCGGCTGACGCCGGTTTCGGGAAAATTTTTGCCTGTATCGTTTACGACCCGGTACACAAACCGGGATTCATGGTAGTTTAGACGTCCAGACGTATAAAAACAGGTTTGCAGAACATGGCTGATAAACATCTTGATACCGCGCTGGTCAACGCCGGGCGCCGCAAAAAATATACTCAGGGTTCGGTGAATAGCGTCATCCAGCGCGCCTCATCGCTGGTATTCGATACCGTCGAGGCTAAAAAACACGCCACCCGTAACCGCGCCAAAGGCGAGCTGTTTTATGGCCGCCGCGGCACGCTGACCCACTTTTCGCTGCAAGAAGCCATGTGCGAACTGGAAGGCGGCGCCGGCTGCGCCCTCTTCCCCTGCGGCGCGGCCGCGGTCGCCAACACGATTCTGGCCTTCGTCGAACAGGGCGACCACGTGTTAATGACCAACACCGCCTATGAACCCAGCCAGGACTTCTGCACTAAGATCCTCGCAAAGCTCGGGGTGACCACCGGCTGGTTCGATCCGCTCATTGGTGCGGATATCGCCAACCTGATTCAACCCAATACCAAAGTGGTGTTCCTCGAATCCCCCGGTTCGATCACCATGGAAGTGCATGATGTGCCGGCCATCGTCGCCGCCGTGCGCCGCGTCGCGCCGGAAGCTATTATCATGATCGATAACACCTGGGCGGCAGGGGTGCTGTTTAAAGCGCTCGATTTTGGTATCGATATCTCTATCCAGGCGGCAACGAAATATTTAATTGGCCACTCCGACGGAATGATCGGCACCGCGGTGGCCAACGCCCGCTGTTGGGAGCAACTGTGTGAAAACGCCTATCTAATGGGCCAGATGGTCGATGCCGACACCGCCTATATGACCAGCCGCGGTTTACGCACGCTTGGCGTCCGCCTGCGCCAACATCACGAAAGCAGTCTGCGCGTCGCCGAATGGCTGGCGCAGCACCCACAGGTGGCGCGGGTCAATCATCCGGCGCTGCCGGGCAGCAAGGGCCACGAATTCTGGAAGCGCGACTTCAGCGGCAGCAGCGGTCTGTTCTCTTTCGTTCTCAATAAGCGCCTCACCGACGCCGAGCTGGCAGCCTATCTGGACAACTTCAGTCTGTTCAGCATGGCCTACTCATGGGGCGGGTTCGAATCGCTGATCCTCGCCAACCAGCCGGAACATATCGCGGCCATCCGCCCCGAGGCGGAAGTGGATTTCAGCGGTACCCTTATTCGACTGCACATAGGTTTAGAAAATGTTGACGATCTGCTGGCGGATTTAGCGGCAGGCTTCGCGCGTATCGTGTAAAGTGACAGGAAGTGGCAACAAAAGCGGACGCTTTCAGAAAAGCGGCCGCTTTTGTTGCGCCCGAGATCAAGGTGCTCGGGCCGCTTCAGGAGTACACTAGTCGAAAAACGGTACCACTTAGGAAAGTCCATGGTTGTCATTCAAGAGATTGTCGCCGCGCTGTGGCAACATGATTTTGCCGCATTGGCAAACCCTCACGTTGTGGGTTTTGTATATCTGGTCATGTTCGCGACCCTGTTTCTGGAAAACGGGCTGCTGCCGGCTTCGTTTTTACCGGGCGATAGCCTGTTGCTGCTCGCCGGCGCGCTAATCGCTAAAGGCGTCATGGATTTTGTCCCCACTCTCGCCATCCTAACCGCCGCCGCCAGCCTCGGCTGCTGGCTGAGCTATTTACAGGGGCGCTGGCTGGGTAATACCAATATGGTGAAAGGCTGGCTGTCGCATCTGCCGCACAAATATCACCAGCGCGCCACCAACATGTTTGATAAACACGGCCTGCTGGCGCTGCTGGCCGGGCGCTTTTTGGCGTTTGTCCGCACCCTGCTGCCAACCATGGCGGGCATTTCCGGCCTGCCGAATCGTCGTTTCCAGTTCTTTAACTGGCTAAGCGGCCTGCTGTGGGTTGGCGTCGTCACCGGTCTTGGCTATGCGCTGAGCATGATCCCGTTCGTGAAAAACCACGAAGACCAGGTCATGACCTGCCTGATGGTGCTGCCGATCGCCCTGCTGGTGACTGGCCTCGTTGGTACGGTTATCGTCGTTATCAAGAAGAAATACTGCAGCGCCTGATTCACTCGCCCCGGATGGCCTCAAAATCCCCGGTAGCGCTACCATTTACCGGGGCTACAGGCGCCGCATCCTTATCAAATCCCCTGCATCGTGCGAATACGCGCGGCATCTTCACCCGGCGTAATACCGAAATAGCGTTTAAACTCGCGGCTAAACTGCGAGGCGCTTTCGTAGCCGACGCGCATCGCCGCCGCACTGGCTTTCATGCCGTCATGGATCATCAGCATTCTGGCCTTATGCAGACGATAGGTCTTCAAATACTGCAGCGGCGAGGTGCTGGTGACCGATTTAAAATTATGGTGAAACGCCGAGACGCTCATATTCGCTTCCGCTGCCAGTTGGTCAACGCTAAGGTTTTCGGTGTACTGGCTTTCAATACGCTTCAGAACGCGGCTAATCAGGCTAAAGTGCGTCTGTCGGCTGACCAGCGCCAGCAGCGCGCCGCCGCAGGGGCCAATCAGGACGTGATAAAGGATCTCGCGGATAATCTGTTTGCCGAGAATGCGCGCGTCCAGCGGCCGCTCCATCACGTCTAACAGGCGTTCCGCCGCGCAGAGGATCTCTTCTGATAGCACCGCCGAGTTGATCCCGCTGGAGGCGACCGACGGCTGAAAAAGCTCATCTTCGCCGATATCCATCAGCAGCTCCTGCAACTGCAAAATATCGACATTCAACCGCATTCCCGCCAGCGGCACTTCCGGAGTCGCGAAGGTTTCGCATTCGAACGGTAGCGGGACGGTTAACAGTAAGTATTCGTTGGTGTCATAACGGAAGGTTCGTTCATTGATATAGCCAATTTTATGGCCGGAAAAGAGAAAAACGATCCCCGGCTGGTACATCACCGGCGTACGGGTGCCCGGCTGCGTCCCGTACAGCAGACGGATATCCGGCAGCAGTTCACTTAGCATTTCTTGCTTATCTTTCAGCTTGTTAACTTTATCTGTTAATAGCTGGCATATCTCGGCACGGTTCATTTTCGCTGCTTCTCCGACGACTTTTCTACAAGCTTATTGTGCGTAGTTTCCTTCTTTTTCTCCAGCCCAATGGAGAAATGGGCAAGACAATGGCAGGAATGTGCATTGAGAGGAAACGGTCGCAGGAACACAATAGCCGCCATCGGGTAGAGAGTCGTCCTTTCTGCCGGGAGTTTCATCTTTATGAGGGCACCAGCCATGAATAACTTCAATTTACATACCCCAACCCGCATTCTGTTCGGCAAAGGCGCCATCGCCGACCTGCGCGAACAAATCCCAGCCGGCGCTCGCGTGCTGGTGACTTACGGCGGCGGTAGCGTGAAGAAAACCGGCGTACTGGACCAGGTACTGAGCGCGCTGGCTGGCTTTGACGTGCTGGAGTTCGGCGGAATTGAGCCAAACCCGTCTTACGAAACGCTGATGAATGCGGTGAAAATCGCGCGCGAAGAGAAAGTGACTTTCCTGCTGGCGGTTGGCGGCGGTTCGGTGCTCGATGGCACCAAATTTATCGCCGCGGCCGCGCACTATGACGCGAATATCGATCCGTGGGAAATTCTGGAAACCTACGGCAGCAAGATTACCCGCGCTATTCCGATGGGCTCAGTATTGACCCTGCCGGCGACCGGTTCCGAATCAAATAAAGGCGCGGTTATCTCGCGTAAAACCACCGGCGATAAACGCGCGTTTATGTCCGAACACGTTCAGCCGGTCTTTGCGATCCTCGATCCGGTTTATACCTACACTCTGCCGCCGCGCCAGGTCGCTAACGGCGTCGTTGACGCTTTCGTCCATACCGTTGAGCAGTACGTGACCTATCCGGTTGACGGCAAAATTCAGGACCGTTTCGCTGAAGGCATTCTGCTGACGCTGGTGGAAGATGGCCCGAAAGCGCTGCAGGAACCGGAGAACTACAACGTGCGCGCCAACATTATGTGGGCGGCGACGCAGGCATTGAACGGTCTTATCGGCGCAGGCGTGCCGCAGGACTGGGCGACGCATATGCTCGGCCACGAACTGACGGCGATGCACGGCCTGGATCACGCTCAGACGCTGGCTATCGTGCTGCCGGCGCTGTGGAATGAAAAACGCGATACCAAGCGCGCTAAGCTGCTGCAGTACGCCGAGCGCGTGTGGAATATTACCGAAGGTTCCGAAGAGCAACGTATCGATGCAGCTATCGCCGCAACCCGGAGTTTCTTCGAGCAGATGGGCGTGCCGACTCGCCTTTCCGATTACGGTCTCGACGGTAGCTCCATCCCGGCGCTGCTGGCGAAACTGGAAGAGCACGGCATGACTAAGCTTGGCGAAAATCAGGATATCACTCTGGACGTCAGCCGCCGTATTTACGAGGCTGCCCGCTAAGTTATCCCCGCCTGATTCACCTCTCCTTACGTTAAACAAACGCCGGGGAGAGGTGTTTTTACTACCGTTTTTAGCTATTTCGTCCAGACTTAATGCTACCCCTCGGCGGATTTTTCACGCTGAGTTCATTAACAGGAGGAAGGCATGACACATCCAACCGTTATAAAACTACACGACGGCAACCTGATGCCGCAGTTGGGTCTCGGCGTGTGGAAAGCAGGCAACGAGGAAGTCGTCTCCGCCATTCATAAGGCGCTGGAAGTCGGTTATCGTTCTTTTGACACCGCCGCCGCGTACCAAAATGAGGCTGGCGTCGGCAACGCGTTAAGCAGCGCGGGCGTCAATCGCGATGAGCTCTTCATCACTACCAAACTGTGGAACGACGATCAAAAACGGCCGCATGAAGCGCTAAAAGAGAGCCTGAGCAAGCTGAAACTGGACTATGTGGATCTCTATTTAATTCACTGGCCGGTGCCAGCGATAGGCCATTACGTCGAAGCCTGGCAGGCGCTGATCGAATTGCAGCAGCAAGGGCTGGCAAAAAGCATTGGGGTATGTAATTTCCAGGTGCCGCATCTGCAAAAGCTGATTGATGAAACCGGCGTCGCTCCGGTGATTAACCAGATTGAGCTGCACCCGTTAATGCAGCAGCGTCAACTGCATGCATGGAACGCCACCCACAAAATCCAGACCGAATCCTGGAGCCCATTAGCGCAGGGCGGCAAAGGGGTCTTCGATCAGAAAATTATTCACCATCTGGCGGATAAATACGGCAAAACGCCAGCGCAAATCGTCATTCGCTGGCATCTCGACAGCGGACTGGTGGTGATCCCGAAATCCGTCACGCCATCGCGTATTGCGGAAAACTTTGACGTCTGGGACTTCCGTCTCGACAAAGACGAACTCAGTGAAATCGCTAAGCTGGACCAGGGCAAACGTCTCGGCCCCGACCCGGATCAGTTCGGCGGTTAATCTCCCACCCGATAACATATTTCCGGCGGCGGCGTCATTGCTGCGGCCGGAATTTTGCATCGCACATGATATTGCGCGCCGTCTAACTCGTGGGCATTACCCATTCGCGAGGTAAGCAGATAGGCATATTCCCCATGCGGGGTTGTAAAATGCAATTCCGCGCGATGCATCCAGTCGATAGGGCCAATCGGCAGATAGAACGCCCATTTATGCGCTTTATTAAAACTGAATCGCCCATCGCTATCAGACAGCGTATCCGCGCTGTCGCCGCTGCCGGTTAGCGTAATTTGCGCCCCGGCGATCGGGTTGCCGGCGTTATCCAGCAGTTGCCCGTTAACTTCAGGCTGAGACTGATAGCGGGTCACGCAGCCTTGTAATAAGCAAAGCGAGATCAGTAATGTGAGTAAATACGGCTTTTGCATCCTTTCCTCTCAATGCCAATAGCAATGCCTGATGGTTAGATAATCTCGCGTTAGTTACGCCGCCGCAAGCCGGCAGTATTAATATTCAGAATTCATTCATACCTATATTAACCTGCTGTTGATACTATTTTTTCAGGTTCTACCGTCGCCAGAAGGTTCGCAGAAAATGTTAAAGTGTTGGCCGTTATTATTGCTGTTGTTGAGCTGTGTTACTTATGCGCAAATTCCGCAACGGTCAGTAGAACAAACTATCCGCCAGATCTATCAGGGCTATGCCGAAGATAGCCAGACCCCTGTCGCCTTCAGCGACATGAGTGAGAAATCAATTATCTCTTCACGGATGAAAAAAGCGCTACGAAAAAGCGACCAGTTCATACTTCCCGGGGACATCGGCATACTGGATTTCGACCCTATCTGCGCCTGCCAGGACTATCAAGACCTCCGGATTGAAAGCATTCGCATCATTGATGAAAGTACACGCCATGCCAGAGCTGAAGTGCGTTTTCGTCCTTTTAAAGAGAATAATGACAGCACTACGCTAACTCTGGATATGGTGGCTGAAAATAATCGTTGGTTGGTTGACGACGTTATCAATGAAGGAAGCAGCATTTATCAGGAAATTGATACCAGCAATCGGCGAAACGAAGCACTGCTTCGCTCTTATCAACGAAAATGACCCCGACTTTATTTCTGCAGAACGCCCGAATAGATTAAATGAATATCCTCAGGCTCCAGAGCAAACAGCTCCGGGTCGGGCTCATCAATTAAACGACACCCCTGAGAGAGATAAAAATCAACGGTGCTTTTGTTGGGGATGGACGAAATATACAGGCCTGATGCGCCCAGAGCAGGAAGCTGCTGCAGCGCATAGTCAAACAGACGTCGCCCCCATCCCTGGCCGCGCTGCGCCGCGCCCACATAAAAGAATAACAGTTGGCGCAGATCGCCCTTTTCCCCCCTTGGCAAGGTATCCATCGCCGCCGCGGCAATGATTTTATTCTGCTCGAAAAAGGCGAAAAATATACCGCCGCGATCGTAGCAGGCCTCGTGAATAGGCGTATAAATCTGTCGATCGTGAGGATCCCAGCCACGGACGTCATAGTACTGCGGATACGCCTGGAGTTGGCCATCATCGAGCTTATAAAGGGTGTCGATAATTTCGCTGCGGTCTATCTCCCACAACCTATCCAGCTGCTGTCGTGACAGGATTACCGGCGTCATTATCGTTCTCTCTCCTTATGTGACAGGCTTTCCCCCGGCGATCGGAACCGCCGGGGAAGCGGCTTAGCGGGACGCCGTCTTCGGCTTGATACGCTTTTTCGCCCCCGAGGCGGCTGGCGTCTGGCGCTGATGCGCAACCGGCGTATGCTTCGTCAGCGCCGGACGGGTATGACGGTTCTGGCGACGCGCTTCACGCATCTCGTCCAGCGTCGGCGCCGGCACCAGGCAGTCACGGCGTGAACCAATCAGATGCTTTTTACCCATCGCTTCCAGCGCCTGACGGATCAGCGGCCAGTTTGCCGGATCGTGATAGCGCAGCAGCGCTTTATGCAGACGGCGCTGTTTGTCGCCCTTCGGCACCACCACATCTTCGCTCTTATAGCCGATTTTACCCAGCGGGTTCTTGCCGGTGTAATACATGGTGGTTGAGTTCGCCAGCGGCGACGGGTAGAAATTCTGTACCTGGTCTAGACGGAAGCGATGACGCTTCAGCCACAGTGCCAGGTTCACCATATCTTCATCGCGCGTCCCTGGGTGAGCGGAAATAAAGTACGGGATCAGGTACTGTTCTTTACCCGCCTGCTTCGAATAGGTATCAAACAGCTCTTTAAAGCGGTCGTAGCTTCCCATCCCCGGCTTCATCATTTTCGACAGCGGCCCCTCTTCGGTATGCTCCGGAGCGATCTTCAGATAGCCACCGACGTGGTGGGTCGCCAGTTCTTTGATATAGCGTGGATCCTCTACGGCGATGTCGTAACGCACACCCGATGCGATAAGGATTTTCTTAATGCCTTTCAGGTCACGAGCGCGGCGGTACAGATTAATCGTCGGCTCATGGTTGGTATCCATGTGCGGGCAGATATCCGGGTAGACGCAGGAGAGACGACGGCAGGTCTGCTCGGCGCGCGGGGATTTGCAGCGCAGCATATACATATTGGCGGTTGGGCCGCCAAGATCGGAAATAATGCCGGTAAAGCCGGGGACCGTGTCGCGAATCGCTTCGATTTCATTAATGATCGAATCTTCGGAGCGGCTCTGGATGATGCGCCCTTCGTGTTCGGTGATCGAGCAGAAAGAACAGCCGCCGAAACAGCCGCGCATAATGTTAATGGAGAAGCGAATCATCTCGTAGGCCGGGATACGCGCATCGCCATAAGAAGGATGCGGCACACGCTTGTACGGTAACGCAAAGACGCTGTCCATCTCTTCAGTCGACAGCGGGATCGCCGGCGGGTTAACCCAGATATAACGCTCACCGTGCTTTTGCATTAGCGCACGGGCGCAGCCGGGGTTGGTTTCATGGTGCAGAATGCGCGACGCGTGGGCATAGAGCACTTTGTCGCCTTTGACCTTCTCGAAGGATGGCAGCAACACGTAGGTTTTTTCCCACGGTTTTGGCCGCGGCGGCTGCACGACAACGGCTTTGGCCTCGGCTTTTTTCGGGGGCACGGGTTTGTTATCGGCGCACGGTAGGTCTTCACCGTACGGATGCGGAATCGGGTCGATTTTGCCCGGCGTATCCAGACGCGTGGAGTCAACGCCGCTCCAGCCCGGCAACGCTTCTTTTACCATGATCGCGGTATTACGCACATCGCGAATATCACCGATGGCCTCGCCCATCGCCAGACGATGCGCCACTTCTACCAGCGGGCGCTCGCCATTGCCGAACATCAGCATATCGGCTTTCGAATCCACCAGCACTGAGCGGCGTACGGTATCGGACCAATAATCGTAGTGCGCGGTACGGCGCAGGCTGGCTTCAATACCGCCGAGGATCACCGGCACGTCTTTCCACGCCTCTTTACAGCGCTGGGTATAGACCAGCGTCGCGCGGTCCGGGCGCTTACCCGCGACGTTGCCGGCGGTATAGGCGTCGTCATGGCGCAGCTTACGGTCGGCGGTATAGCGGTTGATCATTGAGTCCATATTGCCCGCAGTGACGCCGAAGAACAGATTCGGCTTACCCAGGCGCATGAAGTCTTCTTTGCTGTTCCAGTCCGGCTGGGAGATGATCCCTACGCGGAATCCCTGCGCTTCCAGCATACGGCCGCAGATAGCCATGCCGAAACTTGGATGGTCGACGTAGGCGTCGCCGGTCACCAGAATAATGTCGCAGCTATCCCAGCCAAGTTGATCCATCTCTTCACGCGACATCGGTAAAAATGGCGCAGGGCCAAAACAGGCAGCCCAGTATTGCGGCCAGGAAAATAGGTCACGATCCGGCTGGATCAGGGATATTGCGCTCATATTGCTTCCGGGGAAAATGATAAAAAAATAACCAAAAGGGCGTGGATTATAAGCCGGAATGATAGTGGAAATGAAGGAGGATTTTCTCAAACCCTGACCGGGTTGCGGCCAGGGTTGCGGATATTACGGCGCCGGATTCACCAGGATCTGGCCAATCGAGCCGCGGTCGGCGAGCTCCAGCGTCTGGCTCAGGTACTGGAACGGGAAGTGCGGCCAGGAAGGCTGGTTATAATACACCAGCAGTTCCACCTGCCCATCAATCCACACCGTATCTTTCCAGCCCCGATCTTCCGGGAACGGCATGGTCCCGTTGACGTTACGGATCTGGAACATCACGCCTTCAATATGGAACGACTGCGGGCGGTCGGCGCGCACGGTCCAGCGCTCCCACGTTCCCTGCTGAGCGGTGATATCAATGCGCTGCGGATCCCACAGTTGGCCATTGATGCCTGGGTCGTCGCCAAGAGTAATATCACGGCTGCGCAGCGGCGTACCGGAGAGCAGCTCGGTCGGCAGCAGGCGCACCGGCAGGCTATCGGTAACCAGCGGCAGCAGCCCGGTCGGACGCAGCGTCAGCACCAGCGTGGAGATCAAAATGCTCGACGGCTCGAAGAAACCGCGGATACGGTCGACAATGCTCGCCGCTTCACCGCAGGTAATCGACACTTCATCGCCGTTGGTCATATCGACCAGAATTTCACGCCGCTCGCCGGGGGCCAGCGACAATTGCTTAAGTGAGACCGGCGCCGGCAGGAAGCCCTGATCGCCTGAGATAACGTGCAGCAGACGACCATCGCTCATCTGCAACTGATAGCGGCGCGAGTTAGATGCGTTCAGCAGACGCAGTCGTACCCAGCCGCGAGAGACTTCGACATAGGGCCCCTGCGCGCCGTTGACCAACAGGGTATCACCCACGAAACCACCGCTGCCCGGTTCGCTATATTCCGGAGTGCCGAAGTTATCCAGCCGCTTATCCTGAATAATCACCGGGAAATCATCAACGCCGTAGTGGTTCGGGATCGGCAGGTTTTTGCTGACCTCGTCTTCTACCAGCCACATTCCCGCCAGGCCGTTGTAAACCTGTTTCGCCATCCGGTTCGGGGTATTCGCCTGATACCACAAAGTGGCCGCACTCTGGCGAATCGGCAATACCGGCGCCCAATCCGCATTCGGCGACATCATGCGCGCCGCGCCGCCAATCAGCGGCCCCGGCACCTGCAGGCCGCGAATCGTCATGGCGACATTTTCGGTCAGGCGGTTACTGTAGATAAGTTTGACGTCATCACCATTCCAGACGCGGATGGTCGGCCCCAGGTAGCGGCCATTGATGCCCCATACCGGCGCGCGCGTTCCCTGGGTGAATGACCAGTGAGAACGTTGCAGGGTCATAAACAGCGGCTGACCGCGACGGGATTCCAGCAGAGGCGGAATGGGGAGCACCGGCTGCTGGCCGGCGGCATGAGCCTTCAGCGGCGCGGCGCCCGCGCACAGCGCTACACCTGAAGCCTTAATAAACTGACGCCGACTGAGTGACATATTAACTCCATGAAATACTGACAATGCAAAAAGGGAATTCGTTTCCCGCCAGCAATACGCTCGCGTTCGCGGCGTTTCCTGTATTATTTCTTTCCAGCCGCTTCGCGCTCGGCCACTTCTTTATCCAGCTCGGCGATTTTAGCGGACATCATCTCGCGGCAGTGTGTCGCCAGCGCGCGCACGTTATCTTTACCAAACTGGCTGGTATCGACCGGCGGCAGCATCTCGACAATCACCAGACCATTGTTCCAGCGATTGAGTTTAATTTTGTTCGATGTATTCGACACGCATACTGGAATAATCGGTACGCCAGCGGCGATGGCCGCGTGGAACGCGCCGGTTTTAAAGGGCAGCAGACCGCGGCCGCGGCTGCGGGTCCCTTCCGGGAACATCCAGAACGAAATTTTACGCTTTTTAAACGCATTCACCACTTCGGCAATAGTGCCGTGCGCTTTGGTTCGGTTATTGCGGTCAATCAGCAGGTTGCCCGTCAGCCAGTAAAGCTGGCCAAAGAACGGTATCCATAACAGGCTTTTTTTACCCACGGTAACCGTCGGCGGCTGCACGATGTTCGACGCTGTCACCATATCATAGTTGTTCTGGTGGTTAGCGATGTAGATCGCATTGCCGTAGCTTTCCGCGTCCGCAGGCTTACGCAGTTCGACTTTCAGGCCAAATACCGGGGACAGGCGGCCAAACAGATGACCAAACGTCGCGACGTGCTTAGGGTTGCGCGGGCTGAACAAGCAGTAAAGACTGCCAAATATGCACACGACGATGCAATAAATGACAACAAAAATTAGTCGAAAAATAAATAACATAGCTTCCTCTGAAACCCAAACCGCTTAGCGTTATACCCGTTGAATCACAGGCTCAGGACACCGCTGCCCTCTCAACGCGGGGCGGAAAATCTCCGCCCCTGGAGGACATGTTAATCGCAATGCCTGAATAAACAACGATTTTGCGGCAAATTTTCGCATCCTCCAGCCGGGTGAAGGATGCGGATCTTACTCTTCGCTGTCGCCAGCTGAGGCGCGGCGCGGGGAGTCGATCTCCACGCGGTCGATTTTCTGCAGGCCACGCATCAGCGAACCGCGACGGCCGCGCTCGCCGGTGACTTTTTGCAGCTCTTCCGGACGCAGTTTGATCTTACGCTTGCCGACGTGGATAGTTAGCGTGCTCTGCGGCGGCAGGACAAACAGGTGCGCCAGACCATCCTGGCCGGAGGCGGCTTCCGCCGACGGAATGTTGATAATCTTGTTGCCTTTGCCTTTCGACAGCTGCGGCAGATCGCTCACCGGGAACATCAGCATGCGTCCGGCATGGGTAATCGCCAACAGCATATCGGCATCGTCTTCAATGACCAGCGGCGGCATCACATGCGCGTTGTCCGGCAGCGTAATCAGCGCCTTACCGGCGCGGTTGCGCGCCACCAGGTCGTTGAAGGTACAGACGAAACCGTAGCCGGCATCGGAGGCCATCAGCAGCCTCTGATCGTCTGCCTCCATCAGCATATGTTCTACGCTGGCGCCCGGCGGCAGCGTCACTTTACCGGTGACCGGCTCGCCCTGGCCGCGGGCGGAAGGCAGCGTAATCGGGTCGATGGCGTAGCTGCGCCCGGTGGTATCAATAAACACCACCGGCTGGTTGCTCTTGCCTTTAACCGACGCTTTCCAGCTATCGCCGGCTTTGTAGCTCAGCCCCTGCGCGTCGATATCGTGGCCTTTGGCGCTACGCACCCAACCCATCTGCGACAGAACGATAGTGACCGGCTCGGACGGCAGCATATCGTGCTCGCTCATGGCCTTCGCTTCTTCGCGCTCGCGCAGCGGCGAACGGCGATCGTCGCCAAAGGTATCGGCATCGGCCTGCAGCTCTTTCTTCAGCAGGTTATTCATCTTGCGTTCGGAGGCCAGAATCGCCTGCAGCTGATCGCGCTCTTTTTCCAGCTCGCTCTGCTCGCCGCGGATCTTCATCTCTTCCAGCCTGGCGAGATGACGCAGTTTTAATTCCAGAATCGCTTCCGCCTGGGTTTCGCTGATGCCGAAGCGGGCAATCAGCGCCGGCTTCGGTTCATCTTCGTGGCGGATTATCTCAATCACTTCATCAATGTTGAGGAACGCGACCAGCAAACCTTCGAGGATGTGCAGGCGCTTGAGGACTTTTTCCAGACGGTAGTTCAGGCGGTTACGCACGGTATCACGACGGAAGGTTAACCACTCCGTCAGGATTTCAAGCAGGTTTTTCACCGCCGGACGATTGTCCAGGCCGATCATGTTGAGGTTGATGCGGTAGCTCTTTTCCAGATCGGTGGTGGCGAACAGGTGGTTCATCACCTGCTCCATATCCACGCGGTTGGAACGCGGCACGATCACCAGACGGGTCGGGTTTTCATGATCCGATTCATCACGTAGATCATCAACCATCGGCAGCTTTTTGTTACGCATCTGCGCGGCGATCTGTTCCAGCACGCGCGCGCCGGACACCTGATGCGGCAGCGCGCTAATCACCACCGCGCCGTCTTCTTTCGTCCACACGGCGCGCATGCGCACCGAACCGCGGCCGTTCTGGTAGATTTTGCGAATTTCCGCGCGCGGGGTAATGATTTCCGCTTCGGTCGGGTAGTCCGGCCCCTGCACGATATCCAGCAGCTCATCGAGCGTGGTTTTCGGTTTTTCCAGCAGCGTAATCGCCGCCTGCGCCACTTCACGCAGGTTGTGCGGCGGAATATCGGTAGCCATACCGACCGCAATGCCGGTGGTGCCGTTCAGCAGGATGTTCGGCAGACGCGCCGGCAGCATTTTTGGCTCCTGCAGCGTACCGTCAAAGTTCGGCACCCAATCGACGGTGCCCTGACCCAGTTCGCTGAGCAGCAGTTCGGCGTATTTCGACAGGCGGGATTCGGTGTAACGCATCGCCGCGAAGGATTTCGGATCGTCCGGCGCGCCCCAGTTCCCCTGCCCGTCTACCAGCGGGTAGCGGTAAGAGAACGGCTGCGCCATCAGCACCATCGCTTCATAACAGGCGCTGTCGCCGTGCGGGTGATATTTACCCAACACGTCGCCGACGGTGCGGGCGGATTTTTTGAACTTGGCGCTGGCGTTCAGGCCCAGCTCGGACATTGCATAGACAATGCGGCGCTGAACCGGCTTTAAGCCATCGCCAATAAACGGTAATGCCCTGTCCATGATGACGTACATGGAGTAGTTCAGGTAGGCATTTTCCGTGAATTCATGTAGCGCGAGGCGCTCTGCCATATCGCTCATTAATCGTGGATCCTCAATCTGGGACGCGGCCATTGCGGCGGCAAAACTACCCGCGATAATACCCGATCTCACGCCCTGAGTCACAGGAAGTGAGATCGGTTAAAGAGGATGAGGATATCAATCAGGCTAGCGGCAAATAAATATCGGTGCGGAGTTCATGCTCGCCAACTTCATGCACAAAATTGAGGTAGCGGAAGTACACCGGAAAATCCCTTAGCGTCTCCCCGGAGGCGGGCAGCCAGTCGCGATAGAGAAACCAGACGCTTTGCGCCAGCGCATCCAGCGAACCGTGATGGCGGGCCACTGCGCAACGGCCTGCCGGGATCTCGCCGTTAATCACGCCAAACGCATTTTCGCTAATCGGTTGCTCAACGGTGCCGCAGATATCAAAACGAAACGCGTCGCCTGGCGTTGTTTGCGGATCGTCCCAGGCAATGCCCCAAGTTTCGCTGGTGGCGACTGGCGACAGCCCGCTCGTTTTGCGCCATGCGATAAAACGCGCGGCGGTGGCGTTGACCAGGTCCGGGCTCCCGCGATGTTGCAATACGGCGATCCTTGTGGCTGGAAATTGAATAATGTTTACGTCCATCGAAGTTTGCTCCTGTAGCGTATGTTTCGGTACGCGTCGATGCCACTCGGCCCAATCCGGTCGCTGACGGAACTGAGTCGGGCTTTGATCAAACGCGGTACGGAAGGCGCGACTGAACGACTCCGAATTTTGAAATCCGGCATCAAGGGCAATATCGATGATTTTATCGTGCGGGTTGAAGGCCAGGCGCCAACAGGCGCGCCGCAGGCGTAACCACTGAATATACCGGTACAGCGGAACGCCGGTATACGCACTAAATTGCCGGTGAAAATGGTAAGGCGAGCTATACGCAATCGCGCTCAGCGCCTCCAGCGTTAGCGGCTCATCAAGATGGTTCTCAATGTACAAACAGACTCGCTGAAAACGCCCGACGTACGCCGGGCTGGCCTTAATATCGTTCATCGTCTCCTCCACGCGACACACTCTGCCAGAGCGAGGATAGCGATTCCTGACCGATCTTGCGCACTCTCCGGCGCGGGCATTATGGCGTGATTTTACGGATCTGCTTCACGTCGATCTCTACCGAGTTCCAGTCTTTATCGACTTCACCCTGAATTTCTACCGTATCCTGCGGGCCGACGGTCACGCCGTTCCAGCGCTTGTGGTCGATATCGACGTTCACCACGCCGGAGGCATCCTGGAATTTATACAGGTCATCAGAGATGCGCTCGACGATTTTACCGCGCAGGGTCACCCAGGTGTCATCGCGCAGCGACTTGGCGTTCGCCACGGTGGTCACCGCGCCGCTCGGCCCGGTGAAGCCGCCGGCCTGCGAGGTAGTGGTAGTAGACGGTCCGGTGAATCCACCCTGCCCGGCGGCCAGTACCGGCATGGAAACCAAAGCAATAATCGCGGTCATCGCAGCAATTTTTTTCATTTTATAATCTCCCTTATGTGTTGGTATGGCTCCTATTACGCCTGACAAAACTTAACGACTTCTTAAGCGGAAAAAAGAAATTTTAATGCTGTACATCCCCTGCATCAACGCGGTTTACTGCGCAAAGAAACGGGATCGTCGGAGGGAAACATGCGCATATTATTGGTGGAAGATGACAAACTGATCGGCGACGGCATCAAAGCCGGGCTGAGCAAAATGGGCTTCAGCATCGACTGGTTTACCGCAGGCCAGGAGGGCAAAAACGCCTTATATAGCGCCCCTTATGACGCCGCGATACTTGACCTGACTCTCCCCGGCATTGACGGCCTCGATATTCTGCGCGAATGGCGCGATAAAGGCCGTAATGAACCCGTGCTGATCCTCACCGCCCGCGACGCGCTTAGCCAGCGGGTTGAAGGGCTACAGCTCGGCGCCGATGATTATCTGTGTAAACCCTTCGCCCTCATTGAGGTGGCGGCGCGTCTCGAAGCGCTGATCCGCCGCGCTCACGGCCAGAGCAGCAGCGAGCTGCGCCACGGCAAGGTGAGCCTCGACCCGAACCGCTTAACCGCCAGCCTTGATGGCGAAAGCCTGGCGCTGAAGCCGAAGGAATTCGCCCTGCTGGAACTGCTTATGCGCAACGCGGGGCGCGTATTGCCGCGTAAGCTTATCGAGGAAAAGCTTTATAACTGGGACGACGAGGTCTCCAGCAACGCCGTGGAAGTTCACGTTCACCATCTGCGTCGCAAACTCGGCAGCGGTTTTATCCGCACCGTGCACGGCATCGGCTATACCCTGGGTGACGCATGAAACGACTCGCCCGTCTGAGCCTGCGCCTGCGCCTGACGCTGCTGTTTGTCCTGCTCACCAGCGCCGCCTGGGGGATTGCCAGCGTGATCGCCTGGCAGCAGACCAGCGAAAAGCTGGATAAGCTGTTTGATACCCAACAACTGCTCTTCGCCCGCCGCCTGAGCGCCATGAATGTCGATGAGCTGCAGGCGCGACCGGCGCAGATCCGCGAAAAGAAAAAAGTTAAACACGGCCATCTTGATGATGACGCGCTGGCCTTCGCTATTTTCACCCGCGACGGAAAAATGGTGCTTAACGATGGTGAAAACGGCGAAGATATTCAATGGGGTTCGCAGCGCGAAGGCTTCAGCGATGGCTACCTGCGTGGCGATGACGACGAATGGCGTTTTTTGTGGCTGACCACCGCTGACGGCCGTCATCGTATCGCCGTCGGCCAGGAGTGGGATTATCGCCGGGAAATGGCGATGGATATCGTCACCTCGCAGCTCACGCCGTGGCTGGTCGCGCTACCGCTGATGTTCGTGCTGCTCATCGTGCTATTAAGCCGCGAGCTGGCGCCATTGAAGAAACTGGCTCGAACCCTGCGCCAGCGCGCGCCGGATTCGGCGGAACGTCTGTCGGACGACAAAATCCCTTCGGAAGTTCGCCCGCTGGTCGATGCTCTGAATCAGCTATTCAGCCGTACCCACGAAACCATGCTACGCGAGCGTCGCTTTACCTCTGATGCCGCCCATGAGTTGCGCAGCCCGCTGGCGGCGCTGAAGGTGCAAACCGAAGTCGCCCAGCTTTCAATGGACGATCCCGAAGGTCGGGATAAAGCGTTGGCGCAACTACATCAGGGCATTGACCGCGCCACTCGGCTGGTCGATCAATTACTTACGCTGTCGCGGCTGGATTCCCTTGCGCAACTGGATGACGTGCAGCCGGTCGCCATCGACGACCTGTTGCAGTCGGCTGTAATGGAGATGTATCACCATGCGCAGCAGTCCGCCATTGAGTTACGCCTGCATCTGAACGCCAGCAATATCGTCCGCACCGGCCAGCCGCTGCTGCTCAGCCTGCTGGTACGCAATCTGCTGGATAATGCCATACGTTACAGCCCGCGCGGTAGCCAGGTGGATATCACCCTTTCCGCCCGCGAATTCCGGGTCCGCGACAATGGTCCAGGCATTAGCCCGCAAGCGCTGGCACGCATTGGCGAGCGTTTTTATCGCCCGCCGGGCCAGGATGCCCCCGGCAGCGGATTAGGCTTATCGATCGTTCGTCGCATCGCCGCGCTGCACGGCATGCGGGTTGATTTTGCTAACGCGCGCGACGGCGGCTTCGAGGCGCGCGTTTACTGGTAGCCACATTATTGCCAAAAATGCAAAAGACTTTGCACATTTTGCTCATTTTACTGCCCCGCTTCGCGGGGTAAAATTGCCGACAAATTTAATAGGTTGAGGGCAAAAAATGAGCAACATCCTGATTATCAACGGGGCGAAAAAATTCGCTCACTCTAATGGCCAATTGAACGACACCCTGACCGAGGTCGCGGATGGTTATCTGCGCGACGTCGGGCATGATGTTAAAATCGTCCGCGCGGAGAGCGAGTACGATGTAAAAGAAGAAGTGCAGAATTTCCTGTGGGCCGACGTGGTTATCTGGCAGATGCCGGGCTGGTGGATGGGCGCGCCGTGGACCGTGAAAAAGTACATGGATGACGTCTTCACCGAAGGCCATGGTTCTCTGTACGCCAGCGATGGCCGTACCCGCTCCGATGACAGCAAAAAATATGGCTCCGGCGGGTTGATTCAGGGCAAACAGTATATGCTGTCGCTAACCTGGAATGCGCCGATGGAAGCATTCACCGATAAAGATCAGTTCTTCCACGGCGTCGGCGTTGATGGCGTTTACCTGCCGTTCCACAAAGCCAATCAGTTCCTTGGCATGAGCGCGATGCCGACCTTTATCGCCAACGACGTGATTAAAATGCCTGACGTTCCACACGTCATCGCAGAATATCGCAAGCATCTGGCAGCGATTTTTGGTTAACTAGAAGCCTACATACAGAAGGAGTTGAGTTAACCATGTTAACAGTGATTGCCGAAATTCGTACTCGTCCGGGCCAGCACCACCGTCAGGCGGTACTGGATCAGTTCGCTAAAATTGTCCCTGTGGTACTGCAGGAAGAGGGTTGCCACGGCTACGCGCCGCTGGTTGACCACGCCGCTGGCGTGAGTTTCCAGACCTCCGCCCCGGATTCGATCGTAATGGTCGAGCAGTGGGAAAGCGTCGCGCATCTTGAAGCGCATCTGCAAACGCCGCACATGAAGGCTTACGCTGAAGCGGTCAAAGGCGACGTGCTGGAAACCAGCATCCGCATTCTGCAGGCTGGCGTATAAGCCCGACAGAAGTAAAAAAGGGAGCCTGAGGCTCCCTTTTTCGCATCTGGCGGCTGACGTCGGCTTAGGCTTCGAGATCCGCCATATCGCCTTTTTCCTGCAGCCAGTTGCGGCGGTCTTCAGAACGCTTCTTGGCCAACAGCATATCCATCACCGCGGTCGTTTGCTGCTCGTCTTCATCGGTGATGATGAGCTGCACCAGGCGGCGGGTGTTCGGGTCGAGCGTGGTTTCACGTAGCTGCATCGGGTTCATCTCACCCAGCCCTTTAAAGCGCTGTACGTTCGGCTTGCCCTTCTTACGTTTCAACTGCTCCAGCACGCCGGCTTTTTCTTCTTCCGTCAGCGCGTAGTAAACCTCTTTACCGAGGTCGATACGATACAGCGGCGGCAGCGCGACGTACACGTGGCCCTCTTTCACCAGGGTACGGAAATGCTTAACAAACAGCGCGCACAGCAGGGTAGCGATGTGCAGACCATCCGAGTCGGCATCGGCGAGAATACAGATCTTACCGTAACGCAACTGGCTTAAATCATCGCTATCCGGGTCGATACCAATCGCCACCGAAATGTCGTGCACCTCTTGCGAAGCGAGCACTTCATCGGAAGAGACTTCCCAGGTATTCAGGATCTTGCCTTTCAGCGGCATAATCGCCTGATATTCACGGTCACGCGCCTGTTTCGCCGAACCGCCCGCCGAGTCCCCTTCGACAAGGAACAGTTCGGTGCGGTTCAGGTCCTGCGCGGTGCAGTCCGCCAGCTTACCCGGCAGCGCCGGGCCGCTGGTGAGCTTTTTGCGCACCACTTTCTTGGCGGCGCGCAGGCGACGCTGGGCGCTGGAAATGGCCATTTCCGCCAGCAGCTCCGCCGCCTGTACGTTCTGATTCAGCCACAGACTGAAGGCGTCTTTAACCACCCCGGAGACGAATGCCGCGCACTGGCGCGACGACAGACGTTCTTTCGTCTGCCCGGCGAACTGCGGATCCTGCATCTTCACCGACAGTACGTACGCGCAGCGATCCCAGATATCTTCCGCCGACAGCTTCACGCCGCGCGGCAGAATATTGCGGTATTCGCAAAACTCGCGCATTGCGTCGAGCAACCCCTGACGCAGACCGTTAACGTGCGTACCGCCCTGCATAGTCGGGATCAGGTTTACGTAGCTTTCGGTCAGCAGTTCGCCGCCTTCCGGCAGCCACAGCAGCGCCCAGTCCACCGCTTCCGTTTCGCCGGAGAAGTTGCCGACAAACGGTTTTTCCGGCAGCAGCGGCAGGCCGTTGACCGCCTCGCACAGATAATCATTTAGGCCGTCCGCATAGCACCAGCGCTGCTCGCTGTTGTTCACCTGGTCGCGGAAAACAATTTCCACGCCCGGGCACAGCACCGCTTTCGCTTTTAGCAGGTGAGTTAGCCGCGAGACGGAGAAACGCGGGCTATCGAAGAAGCTTTCATCCGGCCAGAAATGGACGCTGGTCCCGGTGTTGCGTTTACCGCAGGTGCCGGTGACGCGCAGGTCTTCAACTTTTTCCCCATTTTCAAAGGCGATGCTGTAGACCTGACCATCGCGGCGCACGTTGACTTCCACGCGCTTAGACAAGGCGTTGACGACAGAAATCCCCACCCCATGTAGGCCGCCGGAGAACTGGTAGTTTTTGTTAGAAAACTTCCCGCCCGCGTGCAGCCGACAAAGAATCAGCTCAACCGCCGGAACCCCTTCTTCCGGGTGGATATCAACCGGCATCCCGCGCCCGTCGTCGATAACCTCCAACGATTGATCGACATGGAGGATGACCTCCACGCGTTTCGCGTGGCCGGCCAGTGCTTCATCCACACTGTTATCAATAACTTCCTGACCAAGATGGTTAGGACGGGTTGTGTCGGTGTACATTCCCGGGCGGCGGCGAACCGGCTCAAGCCCGGTGAGTACCTCAATGGCATCAGCGTTATATGAAGATTGCGTCATGGTGTGTATTCGTAGGTCGTTCTGAACCGCTTAGCGCAGGCCCAGAAAATCGATAATCTGGGTGAAATGATCTTCAAAGCCAACAAATGCGTGATTACCGCCCTCCTCGACCGTTTGACGGCAGGAGGCGAAGTAGTCAACAGCCTGGCGGTAATCAAGCACTTCATCGCCCGTTTGCTGCAATAACCAGATAAGGTCAGGCGCTTCCAGCGGGTCGATATGCATGACTTTAAGATCGTAAATATGGCGAGACTCTAGCACATATTGCTGCCCGGTGTACGGATTCTCATTGGGGCCAAGAAAATTATTCAGCAGTTCAAATGGCCGCACCGCCGGGTTAATCACCACCGCCGGCAGCATAAAACATTGCGACAGCCAGGTGGCGTAGTAGCCGCCCAACGACGACCCCACCACGCCTAACGGCTCGCCGCCGTGCTCCAGCACGATGGCTTCCAGCATCTCTGCCGCCTGCGCCGGGAAAGCAGGCAGTTCCGGCACCACCATGTTAATTTCCGGGTGGTGCTGCGCCAGCCACGTTTTCAGCGCCGTCGCTTTCGCCGAGCGCGGCGAGCTGTTAAATCCGTGCAGATAAAGAAGAGTAGACATCAGTATCCTTCTGAAGCGATATCCGGGTGAAACTCGGCGCCGCTGAGACGACAGACTTCAGTCGTCAACACGCCATCAGGATGCAGTTCAAGCCAGCGCCAGCCTGGAGAGACGGTATCGAGGGTGAAATTAGCGCAGTGCGGTTTAAACTGCACGCAGGTCGATGGCGTCGCCATCATCCGCCGCCCGTTCCAGTCGAGATCCAGCTCCTGGTGAATATGGCCGCATAGCAGGTGCTTAACCCGCGGATAGTTGCTCAGAATGTGGTCTAACGCCCCGGCGTTGCGCAGGCTATGCTGATCGAGCCAGCTACAGCCCGCCGGCAGCGGATGATGATGCAGTAATAGCAGCGTGTAGCGCTCAGGTTCAGCATTCAATTGATGCTCAAGCCACTCCAGTTGGAAATCGCTCAGCTCGCCGTGAGGCACGCCAAAGACCTGGCTGTCCAGCAGCAGGATTTGCCAATGATCGCCCAACAGGACGCGTTTTGCGGGAGAGATGCCGGCATCGTGCAGCGTGCTGTACATCGCCGGTTGGAAATCATGGTTTCCCGGCAGCCAGACGCAGGGTGCGGCAAAGCTCGCGATGCCTTCAGCGAAATGCTGATAGGCCGCGGCAGAGTGGTCTTGCGCCAGATCGCCTGTTGCTACAATCAGGTCGCATTCACGCTGTGAGGCATGTATCGCATCCAATACAGCCTGATAACTTTCCCAGGTATTGATACCCAACAGCGTTTCATGTTTTTCAGCAAACAGGTGAGTATCAGTAATTTGTAATATCCTGACTCTGGTCTCACCAGCCAGAGGTAGGTTTAACAGGCTTTCCAAATGGTGTCCTTAGGTTTCACGACGCTAACAAACCGGAATCGCCATCGCTCCATGTGCTAAACAGTAACGCAGCCAGTCGGCCAGAAACTGATTAATTTGATGCTTTTCGTCGCGTTGATGCAACTTTTTATTAGGGTAATCATATCTCGCTTTGAAGCGAAAAATCTGCTGACTTGAACACACTTCAGCCACCATGGCGTCGTGATACAGGCGCACCGTCATTGACGGCAGGCTCCAGTAGCTCACCGCAGGCATCGTCTGTTCTATTGTCACTAATGTAGTGTAGCGGGTCGATTCGACCACCGTTAATCGATATTGCGCCGCCCCCACCTGATAGTTCGCCATATCGCCGACCGCCTCAGTGCGAGGCAACAGGCGGCGCAGCTGGGCGAAATTGGTTTCGCACAGGCGCATCATTTCCGGGAAGTCAGGTGTATAACGCTTCATATTATTTCCACTCGTTTCGTAAGCTATGATAATGCAGCTGCAGCCATTGCAGGGCGATGACAGAAGCCGCGTTGTCGATTTTCCCCTCTTCTACCCACTGGTAAGCCTGTTCCCGGCTCACCACATGCACCCGAATATCCTCGTTTTCTTCGGCCAGGCCGTGAATGCCTTTTGCCGTCGATGCATCAACTTCGCCCACCAGGATCGATAACCGCTCGCTGGTGCCGCCTGGGCTTGCCAGATAGCTTAATATTGGTTTGGTGCGCCCAACTTCAAGCCCGGCCTCTTCCAGAGCTTCCCGGCGGGCGACATCTTCTACCGTTTCGCCTTCTTCTATCATCCCGGCGACCATTTCCAGCAGCCACGGGCTCTCGCTGGTATCATAGGCGGCAATGCGGATCTGCTCGACCAGCACAACTTCATCACGCACCGGGTCAAAGGGTAGCAAGACGGCGGCGTGCCCGCGCTCAAAAATTTCGCGGGTAACCTCGCCGCTCATCCCGCCGTTAAACAGGCGATGGCGAAAACGATACAAATCGAGCGAAAAAAAACCGCGATAGAGCGTTTCCCGTGCAATAATTTCTACATCGTTTTTAGAGAAGGTAATTCCCTGCTGATTAGGTTTGCTCATTGTCTGTGTCCTGCTCATCCGAAAGTAGGGATTTATAGGCCGTTTGGCTACCGTTTTACAGCCTGTATGTTAGATTGGTGCAAATTACCGCCCTATGGCACGTAACGCCAACTTTTTACGGCGACAGAGTCGATACAATCAGCGATTATTTTTAGAATTTGAGTAGCGCTAAATGCTTCACAACAAGGAATGCAAATGAAGAAACTTTTTCCCATCCTTATCGGCCTGGGCCTGACTGGCTTCAGCGCCATGAGCCAGGCAGAGAACCTGTTGCAGGTTTATCAGCAGGCGCGTATTAGCAACCCTGACCTGCGTAAATCGGCAGCCGATCGCGATGCTGCATTCGAAAAGATCAACGAAGCGCGAAGCCCATTACTGCCGCAACTCGGTCTGGGCGCGGATTATACCTATACCAGCGGGTTCCGTGATTACAAAGACCGGAACTCCAACGTCACCACCGGTTCACTGCAGTTAACGCAAACCCTGTTCGATATGTCGAAATGGCGCGCGCTGACCCTGCAGGAAAAAACGGCGGGCATTCAGGATGTCACCTATCAGACTGACCAGCAAACGCTGATTCTGAATACCGCGACGGCTTACTTTAAAGTTCTGGCCGCTATCGATACGCTCTCCTATACCGAAGCCCAGAAACAGGCCATCTACCGCCAGTTGGATCAAACCACCCAGCGCTTTAACGTGGGCCTGGTTGCCATCACTGACGTGCAGAACGCCCGCTCGCAATACGACGCCGTGCTGGCAAATGAAGTGACCGCGCGTAACGACCTCGACAACGCCGTTGAAGAGTTGCGTCAGGTCACCGGCAACTACTATCCTGAGCTGGCGTCGCTGAACGTTAACGGCTTCAAAACCAACAAACCGCAGGCGGTGAACGCGCTGCTGAAGGAAGCGGAAAACCGTAACCTGTCGCTGCTGCAGGCGCGTCTGAATCAGGATCTGGCTCGTGAGCAGATTCGCCAGGCGCAGGATGGCCATTTACCTACTCTTGATTTGAATGCTTCTACCAGTGTCTCTAATAACCGTTATAGCGGTTCCAAAAAGATTTCCCCGGACGCCGATATCGGGCAAAACACAGTCGGCCTGAACTTCACCCTGCCGCTGTATCAGGGCGGGATGGTTAACTCACAGGTGAAACAGGCTCAATACAACTTTGTCGGCGCCAGCGAGCAGCTGGAAAGCGCGCACCGCAGCGTGGTGCAGACCGTGCGTTCGTCGTTTAACAACGTGAATGCCTCCATCAGCAGCATCAATGCCTACAAACAGGCCGTTGTCTCTGCGCAGAGCTCCCTGGATGCGATGGAAGCGGGTTATTCGGTGGGTACGCGTACCATCGTTGACGTGTTGGATGCGACCACCACGCTGTACAACGCCAAGCAGCAGCTCTCCAACGCCCGTTATAACTACCTGATCAACGAGCTGAATATCAAGTCCGCTCTCGGCACGCTGAACGAGCAGGATCTGATCGCGCTGAACAACACGCTGGGTAAAGCGATTCCGACTTCACCGGACAGCGTTGCGCCGGAAAATCCGCAGCAGGACGCCGCCGCTGACGGTTATGCGAACACCGCTTCCGCACAGCCGGCTGCCGCCCGTACGACGAAGACCAGCGGTTCTAATCCGTTTAGCCACTAATCGTTGAACGCGATGACGCCTCGTCTGGCCTTCGGGTCAGGCGGGGCGTTAAACGTAAGGCAACGTAAAGACCTCCGCTTTTACCCTCTTTCGCTTCATTTTCCACCACTCATACTCTATCCTGAGCGTTGACAAACGCACTACCACTGGGTCCTGGAAGACAAATATGAAACGGACAAAAAATATTAATCATGCGTCGTTCCGCAAAAGCTGGAGCGCTCGCCACCTGACGCCGGTCGCCCTTGCCGTCACCGCCGTCTTTATGCTCGCCGGTTGCGAAAAAACTGACGAGACGGTTTCTCTGTATCAGAACGCCGATGACTGCTCCGCGGCTAACCCAAGCAAAGCCGCAGAGTGCACCACCGCCTACAATAACGCGGTGAAAGAAGCCGCGCGCACCGCGCCGAAATACGCCAGCCGTGAAGACTGCGTCGCCGAGTTCGGCGAAGGCCAATGCCAGCAGGCGCCGGCTCAGGCGGGCGTCGCCCCGGAAAACCAGGCGCAGGCGCAAAGCAGCGGCAGCTTCTGGATGCCGCTGATGGCCGGCTACATGATGGGTCGCCTGATGGGCGGCGGCATGGCCGCGCAGCAGCCGCTGTTTAGCTCGAAGAACCCGGCCAGCCCGGCCTACGGCCAGTACACCGATGCCAGCGGTAAGAGCTATGGCGCGGCGCAACCGGGCCGTACCATGAACGTGCCGAAAACCGCGATGGCGCCGAAACCGGCAACCACCACGACCGTCACCCGCGGCGGTTTTGGCGAATCCGTCGCTAAGCAATCGACGATGCAGCGTAGCGCCGCGGGCTCCAGCTCCTCTTCACGCTCGATGGGCGGTTAAGCAGCATGGAAAGAATCAGCATTACCGAGCGCCCGGACTGGCGCGAGAAAGCGACCGAGTATGGCTTCAACTTTCACACCATGTACGGCGAGCCGTACTGGAGCGAAGAGGCCTACTACAAGCTGACGCTGGCGCAGGTTGAAAAGCTCGAAGAGGTCACCGCCGAGCTGCATCAAATGTGTCTACAGGTCGTTGAGAAAGTGATCGCCAGCGACGAGCTGATGACCAAATTCCGCATCCCTAAGCACACCTGGGGCTTTGTGCGTCAGTCGTGGAAAACCAACCAGCCGTCGCTGTATTCGCGTCTGGATCTGGCCTGGGATGGCGTGGGCGAACCGAAGCTGCTGGAAAACAACGCGGATACGCCAACCTCGCTATATGAAGCAGCGTTCTTTCAATGGATCTGGCTGGAAGATCAGCTTAACGCCGGTAATCTGCCTGCCGACAGCGATCAGTTCAACAGCCTGCAGGAAAAGCTGATTGAACGCTTCGGCGAGCTGCGTGAACAGTTTGGCTTCCAGCTGCTGCATATGGCCTGCTGCCGCGATACCGTTGAAGACCGCGGCACCGTGCAGTATCTGCAGGACTGTGCGGCAGAAGCGGGCGTCGCCACCGAGTTCCTGTATATCGAAGATATCGGTCTTGGCGAGAAAGGTCAGTTTACCGATTTACAGGATCAGGTCATCGGCAATCTGTTCAAGCTCTATCCGTGGGAATTTATGCTGCGCGAGATGTTCTCCACCAAGCTGGAAGACGCCGGCGTACGCTGGCTGGAGCCGGCGTGGAAGAGCATTATCTCCAACAAGGCGCTGCTGCCGATGCTGTGGGAAATGTTCCCCAACCACCCTAACCTGTTGGCGGCTTACTTCAGCGAAGATAACCATCCGCAGCTTGAGAAGTACGTCATTAAGCCGATCTTCTCCCGCGAAGGCGCCAACGTGTCGATCGTTGAAAATGGCAAAGTGGTGGAGGCAGTGGAAGGTCCCTACGGGGAAGAAGGCACCATCGTGCAGGAGTTTTATCCGCTGCCGAAATTTGGCGATAGCTATACGCTGATTGGCAGCTGGCTTATTAACGACCAGCCTGCCGGGATCGGCATCCGTGAAGATCGGGCGCTGATCACCCAGGATCTTTCGCGTTTCTATCCGCACATTTTCGTCGAATAACGGCAAACCCCGGCAACCTGAGTGGCCGGGGTTTTTTCATGTGCGATAGCTGCCGTTACGCGGCGCCCACGACCACCGACAGCATGCTCAGCGACCCCATTTCCATCCCTTCGACCGGGATCGTTATCGGCTCTTCACCATCCCACGCTCCCAGAATATAGAGCAGCGGCAGGAAGTGCTCAGCCGTTGGGTTAGAGAGCGAACCACCTTCATGGCTTAAATAATTCACCAGCGGATGCGCTTCGACTGGCCCTTTCCAGTTCAGATTCGCTTTGACATAGTCGTTAAACGACTGGGCCCACGGATACGGCGTGCTTTCGCCATGCCAGCGCGCGGTACGCAGGTTATGCACCACGTTGCCGCTCGCCACCAGCATAATGCCTTCATCACGCAGCGACGCCAGCTTACGCCCCATCTCCAGATGCCATGCCGCGGGCTTAGTGCTATCGATACTTAACTGAACCATGGGAATATCGGCATCAGGGTACATTTTTATCAGCACTCCCCACGAACCGTGGTCAAAACCCCATGCCTCTTTATCGAGGGCGACGGGCACCGGCGCCAGCAGTTCAACCAGATGCTGCGCCAGCTCCGGCGATCCCGGCGCAGGGTAGTGCGTATCGTATAAGGCCTGCGGGAAACCGCCAAAATCATGAATGGTTTTCGGCGCTTCCATCGCCGTCACGCCCGTCCCGCGAGTAAACCAGTGCGCGGAAATAACCACGATAGCTTTCGGCCGCGGCAGCGTTTCGCCGAGATGACGCCAGGCGCGGGTATAGATATTATCTTCCAGCACGTTCATCGGGCTACCATGGCCTAAAAACAACGCTGGCATACGGGTACGGGACATGATGGTATCCTTCAGTAGGGAGTATTTGATTCCTTCACATTACGCGCTTTTAGCCACAGATAAACTCAGATAAGCGTGATGATCATCATCAGAAAATTTGAAGGTGAAAAATCTCTCCCATGTACCCGCAGAGAAAGCATATTAGCTCGACCCAGAAACAACAAAGCCCACCGTAAAGTGGGCTTGTCATCAGAACAGCGGTAACTTAGCTGGCTTTGCGATCGTGCTCGCGGCGGTAAGCCACCAGGTCTTCAATGGTGACAACGGCCATGTTGTGCTGCTGAGCGAACTTGATGCACTCCGGCGCGCGCGCCATGGTGCCATCGTCGTTAGTCAGTTCACAGAGAACGCCTGCCGGTTTAAAGCCCGCAAGGGTCACCAGGTCGATGGTCGCTTCAGTGTGGCCGCCGCGGGTCATTACGCCGCCAGGCTGCGCGCGCAGCGGGAAGACGTGGCCCGGACGGTTGAGATCGGAGGGTTTCGCGCCATCGGCAATGGCGGCGCGCACGGTCGTGATGCGGTCAGCGGCGGATACGCCGGTGGTTACGCCTTCTGCCGCTTCGATGGTCACGGTAAAGCCGGTGCCGTAGGCGCTGGTGTTGTTCTCCACCATCATCGGCAGGTCAAGCTGCTTGCGGCGATCTTCGGTCAGGCACAGGCAGACAATGCCGCTGCCGTGACGAATGGTCAGCGCCATTTGCTCAACGGTCATGGTTTCGGCGGCGAAAATCATATCGCCTTCGTTTTCACGGTCTTCATCATCAAGCACCATCACACCGCGGCCTTCGCGCAGTGCGTCTAAAGCGTGTTCCACACGTTCAAAAGCGGTACCAAAAGAAGAAAGGAGCGTCTGATTCATGGTAAAAAAACCTCATTAAAATTATGGTTACCAGAATCAGGGCAGTCTTAGGAGTGCCGGTTTAGCGGCAAAAGTCAACGCAAGCGGATCGTAACCCGACTGAGCCGTTACTCTCTCCCATCCGGACTTTAACCGTCGGCCCCGGAATTACACCGGATCTGCTGACCTTCCCGTTTTCACTGGAAGCGCTCGCGGGCTTTCAACGCGCAGGTTGATTTACCGCCGGTGGGGAATTTCGCCCCGCCCTGAGAATAAGCGAGATAACTATAACGCCATTAACTATCTTCATCAATGGCTACTCACTCGACATCTTACATTTGTGGTTTATAGGCGCTCCCGTTCGCACTACAATGAACGCTAACTAGACCAGTGCAGGAATCCGCCATGATTGACCCGAAAAAAATTGAACAAATCGCTCGCCAGGTCCATGAATCGATGCCGAAAGGCCTTCGCGATCTTGGAGATGACGTAGAAAAGAAAATCCGCCAGGTACTGCAATCGCAGTTAACTCGTCTGGATTTGGTCAGCCGCGAAGAGTTCGATGTGCAAACTCAGGTTCTGCTGCGCACCCGCGAAAAGCTGGCTTTACTGGAGCAGCGCATTAGCGATCTGGAAAGCCGTTCAGCTGCGCCGAAGAGCGAAGAACAGCAATAAAAAAACGGGCCTGAATGGCCCGTTTGAGATTGATGATAAACCTCATGCAATCTTTGCACTTACAGATTGCACCGATAAAAAATATGGAAAATCAATTTATTGATTTTCGGCTGATAACCACAAAGAAGGAAAAACCACGCTTTTTCCTTCTTTGTCAGTAGTCTGACGGGCCTGAATGGCCCGTTTTCATTTGGCTTAGTGCTCTAACTCGGCCGGGCTATTCACCTGACGACAATAAAGCTCATAGCGTTGGCAAAACCATTCACGATGTTCCTCATCCATATTGCCGACAATAGCCTGAAGATCAACCGAATGGCCTTGCGCGTGCATCCTGGCGAAACTACGTGCCAGAAAATCGAAGTTCTTCATAGAATACATATCGTTATGGTTCATCCGCATACTCCTTCAGCCGTTGGCGTTCTGATTGGTCATATGCCTTTTACTCACTTCAGTATTTACGCTTACCTTAACGTATTTTGTACGAAAAATGCGCTTAACCGGGTTATTTATTGCGCTAAATCATTTTCCGCATGATTAAATAAAAACGGCCCGCGAAGGTATCCCCGCAGGCCGTTGTAGACCGCTCCGTTTAGAGCGGTAAAGCGTATTGATTATTTGTCGCTATCTTTCTGAATCTTCTTGATAATATTGGTAGTCGAGCAGCCATCTTCAAAGTTGAGCACCAGCACTTCGCCGCCGTTGGCCCATACCTCTTCGCTGCCGGCGATCTGCTCCGGCTTGTAATCACCGCCTTTCACCAACAGATCCGGCAGGATCCCGGCAATCAGCCGCTGCGGCGTATCTTCTTCGAACGACACCACCCAGTCGACCGCTTCCAGCGCTCCCAGCACGATCATCCGCTGTTCAAGCGGGTTCACCGGGCGGGTTTCGCCTTTCAGACGTTTGGTTGAGGCATCGCTGTTGACGGCGACGATCAGACGATCGCCCAGCTTGCGCGCATTGGCCAGATACGAAACGTGACCCGCGTGCAGAATGTCGAAGACGCCATTGGTCATCACCACTTTTTCGCCACGCTTACGCGCCGCGGCAACCGCCTGTTTTAGCTCTTCTTCGCTCATCACGCCAAAACCGGTATCGGCACGCCCGCGCACCGCATTTTCCAGCTCGATTGGCGAAACGGTGGACGTCCCCAGCTTGCCGACCACCACACCGGCCGCGGCGTTAGCGAAATAGCAGGCCTCTTCCAGGGTGTTACCCGCCGCCAGCGTCGCCGCCAGCACGCCGATAACCGTGTCGCCTGCCCCGGTGACGTCATACACTTCCTGCGCCTGGGTCGGCATATGCAGCGGCGGACGACCCGGCTGCAGCAGCGTCATACCCTGCTCGGAGCGCGTTACCAGCAGTGCGGAAAGCTCGAAGTCGGCGATGATTTTCATCCCGCGTTCGACGATTTCCGCTTCATCTTTACACTTTCCGGCGACCGCTTCGAATTCAGACAGGTTCGGCGTCAGCAGCGTCGCCCCGCGATAGCGTTCAAATTCAGTGCCTTTCGGATCAATCAGCACCGGTACGCCGGCATCCCGCGCCAGCTTAATCATGGTCTGCACGCTGGTCAGAGCGCCTTTCGCGTAGTCTGACAGCACCAGCGCGCCGATCGAACCCAGCGCCTGCTGAATACGTTCATGCATCGGCTGTGGATCAACCCCGGAGAAACCCTCTTCAAAATCGAGGCGGATCAGTTGCTGGTTGCGCGACAGCACGCGCAGCTTGGTAATGGTGGGATGCGTCGGTACCGACACGAAATCACACTTCACTTTTACGTCAGCCAGCGCTTTGCTAAGCGCGCGCGCGGCATCGTCGATACCGGTCAGGCCGACCAGACGAGAAGTCGCGCCGAGCGACGCAATGTTCATCGCCACGTTAGCCGCGCCGCCAGGGCGTTCTTCGATATTTTCCACCTTCACCACCGGCACCGGGGCTTCCGGGGAAATACGGCTGGTAGGGCCATACCAGTAGCGGTCCAGCATCACATCGCCTACCACCAACACTCCTGCACGTTCAAACTCTGGCAGCGTTACTTTCATTACTCTCTCCTGCGAGATGCAAACTTTGCGCGCGATAATAGCACACCCGCTTTGTTAGTTAAGCCATCAACCACTTCTGCCAGCTGGCGCTTACCTGCTGACGTTCGCCGTCAAAAGCATCCGGCGCAACGTTGCCCGGCAGCTCCTGCAGCGCCAGATGGTGCAACGCATCGCGTAACGTGGTGTAGGCATGGGTAAGCGCCCGCGCCTCGTCCTCATCCATGATGTCGTTCTGCGCCAGCAGCTCCAGAATACGCACATTATCGGACCAGCGCGTTAGCTTTGGCTTTTCATGCGCGTAGCGCAGCACCAGATATTGCGTAATAAATTCAATATCAGTGATCCCTCCGGCATCGGCTTTGATATCAAAGCGATCGCGCTGCTTATTGCCGAGATGAGCGCGCATCTTTTCCCGCATCTCACGTACTTCGGTCTGCAGCGTTGCGCCTTCACGCGGCGTGGTCAGGATATCGCGGCGGATCGCATCGAAGCGCGCCTGCAGCGCCGGGTCGCCATACACCACCCGGGCGCGAACCAGCGCCTGATGCTCCCAGGTCCAGGCTTCATTGCGCTGATAATCGGCGAAGGCATCGGCGGTGGTCACCAGCATGCCCGCCGCGCCGGATGGACGTAAGCGAGCGTCCACTTCATACAGGATGCCCGACGAGGTGCGGGTGCTGAAAAGATGCATGATTCGCTGGGCAAGGCGCAGATAGAACTGGCGACCATCGATTTCCCGCTCGCCGTCGGTCATCACCTCCATCGGACAGTCGTGGAGGAAGACCAGATCGAGATCGGAACTATAACCCAGTTCCCAACCGCCGAGTTTACCGTAACCTACTACCGCAAAACCGCGCCCCTGGCGGTCGCGAAGATGGGTCGGCTGACCGTAGCGGGCGACCATCTGTAGCCACGCCTGCTGCACCACCGCGTCGATCATCGCCTCTGCCAGCCAGGTTAAGTGATCGCTCACTTTCATCACCGGTAGCGTGCCGGCAATATCGGCGGCGGCGATGTGCAGCAATTGCGCCTGTTTAAACTGACGCAGCGCTTCCAGCTGCTGTTCTTCATCTTCTTCCGGCACGCGCAGCAAATACTGGCGCAGTTCATCGCGGTACGCATCGGTCGCCGTCGGTTGATAAAGCGTGTTCGGATCCAGCAGTTCGTCCAGCAGCAGCGGGTGGCGCGCCAGCTGGCTGGCAACCATCGGCGAAGCGGCGCACAGGCTAATCAGGTGTTTTAACGCGCCGGGGAATTCGCTGAGCAGCTCCAGATAGGTGGTACGGGTGACGATTCCGGTCAGCAACGGGGTGATTCGCGCCAGCGGCAGCGGCGCATCCGCCCGTGAGCAGACCTCGCTGAGCAGATGCGGCATCAGCTGGTCGAGTACCTGCCGCCCGCGCGGGCCAATGGTGCGCCGGTCGAGCTCTTTGCGAAAATCAGCGATCAGCGCCAGCACGCTGCGCCGATCGTTGTCATCAAGGTGCGCCAGCGCCGGCGTAGTGTCGTCTTCTTCCAGCGCGTCCTGCCACAGTTCGCGCCAGTACTCTTCCAGCTGTTCATCCGGCGATTGCGCTTCATCGTCGCCAATCAGTTCGTTAAAGACGCGACGCACGCGGCGCATCTGCTCTTCCAGCTGTGCGCTGAGCGTCTGCCAGTCGGCGACGCGCATCCCCCACGCCAGACGCGCGCGGTTGAGCTCATCCTGCGGCAGGGTTTGGGTTTGCTCGTCGTTAATGCTCTGCAGCAGGTTTTCGAGACGGCGCAGGAACAGATAGGCTTCGCGCAGCTGGGCGGCATCGCCTTCCGGCAACAAATGCAGCTCGTCAATCGCCGTCAGCGTCGGCAACAGCGCGCGCTGCTGCAAGGCCGGTTCGCGACCGCCGCGGATCAGCTGGAAAACCTGGACGATAAATTCGATTTCGCGGATGCCGCCCGCGCCAAGCTTGATGTTGTCTGTCAGGCCGCGGCGGCGCACTTCACGGGCAATCATCCCTTTCATGTTACGCAGAGACTGAATGACGCTGAAATCGATGTAGCGGCGGAAGACGAACGGGCGCAGCATGGCGCGCAGTTCATTGGCGTACACGCCATCGTTATCGCCCATGATCCGCGCCTTTACCATCGCGTAGCGCTCCCAGTCGCGCCCCTGCTCCT
Source organism: Klebsiella sp. CN_Kp104 (assembly GCF_040064515.1). Taxonomy (NCBI): domain Bacteria; kingdom Pseudomonadati; phylum Pseudomonadota; class Gammaproteobacteria; order Enterobacterales; family Enterobacteriaceae; genus Klebsiella; species Klebsiella sp. CN_Kp104. The sequence goes on from NZ_JBEAII010000029.1 coordinate 216,090, forward strand.
GGTAATAATCTTCCAGCGCCGCAAAGCTCAACACCAGCGGGCCGCTGTCGCCAAATGGTCGCAGACGCATATCCACACGGTAGACGAAACCATCCTGCGTCGGCTGATCGAGTACTTTGATTAATCGCTGGCCCAGACGGGTAAAGAACTGGCCGTTATCCAGCTCACGGCGTCCGCCCTGGGTGGCGCCGTGTTCCGGCCAGGCAAAAATCAGGTCGATATCGGAAGAGAAGTTAAGCTCTCCGCCGCCCAGTTTCCCCATGCCCAGGATCATTAGCGGCTGCGCTTCGCCCTGCGCATTGCACGGCGTCCCCCACTCCCGGCAGCAGGCGGCGTACAGCCAGTCGCGGGCGGCGACGATTAAGGTCTCCGCCAGGGCGCTGAGCTGCTGCAAACTGCTCTCTTCGCTCACCAGCAGCAGCGCCTGCGCCCAGGCGATACGCACCATCATCCGGCGGCGGAACTGGCGTAGCTCGCGCATCAGCGCAGCCTCGTCAGTCACGTCTTGTAGCTGTTCCGCCAGCCAGTCGCCGTAATGGCGCCATTCGTCGGCCTGCGGCGGCGCGCTTTCCAGTTCAGCCAGCCACTGCGGCTGAGCGACCAGATTCTGTTCAACGAACTCGCTGAATGTCATCACCGACTGCGCCTGCAAACTTAACGTCTGCAGGGGAAAATCTGCCGGAAGGCGGTTTACAACCGTCTGCCAGTGCTGCTGTAACTGCGAAGAAAGCGCCATTATAGGGGTCTCCCTGGCCTGAAATTATCGTTTTCCACTATGCAGCCAGAATGGTTCCGCGGCCAGCGCCTGACGACGGAAATATTCGATGACGCTGCGGTCATTGTTCTCGATAGCGCGGCGCACCTCTTGCCAGTTTTCCAGCCAGGCCTCGGCTACCCCGGCATAGGCGCTGGAAAGCAATTGAATGCTGTCGATCTCGCGCGCCAGACGCGTGAGCCGATCGCTGTAGTCGTCCTGCGTCTGCTGGAAGTTGCTTTTCAGCTCCGCCGCCGCTCGCGACAGCTGGATATCGGCAAAGCGTTTGAACGAACCGGCGATTTTCTTTTGCCCCGCCTCGTTGAGGAACGAACGCCAACCGCGGGTAACCAGCCATTCGGTCAGCAGCAATTTGGCGCCAACCGTGGCGCGGTTGAACAACGCCGCTTCTGCTTTCTCCGCGCCGTCCAGCGCCGCTTCGGCCTCAGTGAGCGATTCACGCAACTGTACGGTGGCTTTTCGCGGCACAATGCCGCCAAACAACACCAGCGCATGGCGTACGCGAGCCATCGCCCGCTGGATTTCACGCTTAGCTGCCGCGTTGCCCTGGTTCCAGACTTCATCATGATAGAGCCAGTGCGCCAGCGCGCTTTCCAGCGCCGCTTCCAGCCCCTGCTCGACGCTGGCTTTCGCCGCCACGCCTACTACCGTTAACGATTTAACCGGACGCGCTTCATTGCTCTGCGCCAGCTGATAGCCGCGCGCCGCTTTGCTCAGGCTGCCCTGACGCAGCACGCCGGTTGCCAGTAAACGATGCGCCAGCGCCAGAATGTCGGCGGTATCGCCGCTCAACAGCTCAAGCTCCAGTTCGCAAATGGCTTCCTGATGCTCACCGGCTTTCACTTCGCCAAGGTCAAGAGCTATCTCAATCTGGCTGCTGCCCTCTTTCACCACCCATTTTTCGCGGAGGAAATCAGTGCTAAACAGCGGCTGCACATTTTGCGCCAGTTCTGCCGGCAACTGCCCCTGCGGCCAGACTTCTGCCGGCAGTTTATCCAGCGCCAGCTCTGCTTTTTCCAGCGGAATATTGTATTCCGGACGCTGATGCAGGCCGCCCACCACCCGACCGGCAATTTTCAGCGTCATTTCATAACGCTCCCGATCGCCGCGGATCCGCAGCCCCATGTCGTGCAGACGCAGCCAGTTATCGGCGGTTTCGTAGTAAATATTCAGCAGTTGGCCTGCCGGCGTGTGCTGCGCATCCAGCGAATTGAGATGCTGGCGCAGCGCCTCAACGCCGTCGTGGGCAACGATAAACTTCAGTTCGATTTCTTGAGCCATGGCTGAATTCTTCCACCTGATAAGCGTCGCCGGGAAAATGCGGCGAACTAATGACGATATTTTTTGTCAGTAAATAGTATTTTGCGGCGAATCGCCATGCAATGCGCATTTGCCAGCTGCATTTGGATGATTCCGATTGTGGCGGAAAACTTTGCGTCGCTCTGGCGATGCCACTACTATCGTTCAACTTTTTATGACCAAACGATGACCTGATGCCAAAATTACGCCTTATTACCTTTACATTGCTAGCGCTTAGCGCCGCTACGGCGGTTCACGCAGAAGAAAAGCGCTATGTTTCCGATGAGCTGAGCACCTGGGTTCGCAGCGGTCCTGGCGATAACTATCGTCTGGTCGGCACCATTAACGCCGGCGAAGCCGTCGACGTTTTGCAAACCAACGACAGCACGAATTACGCGCAGGTACGCGATAGCAACGGCCGTACCGCCTGGATCCCGCTGAAAGAGCTGAGCAACGAGCCCAGCCTGCGCATTCGCGTGCCGGATCTGGAAAATCAGGTCAAAACGCTGACCGACAAGCTGAACAATATTGACGCCACCTGGAACCAGCGTACCGCCGACATGCAGAAAAAAGTCGCCGGTAGCGATGGCGCGATCAATGCCCTGAAAGAAGAGAACCAAAAGCTGAAAAACGAGCTGGTTGTCGCTCAGAAAAAGGTGAACGCGGCGAATCTGCAGCTTGATGATAAACAGCGCACCATTATCATGCAGTGGTTTATGTACGGCGGCGGCGTGCTTGGCGTCGGTCTGATCCTTGGTCTGGTGCTGCCGCATCTGGTACCGAGCCGCAAGCGTAAAGACCGGTGGATGAACTAATTCGTCTTCTCTGCCAGACTTACGTATCATCTTGCGAAAAGTCGATGCGGGAGAAACAGGCGTGAAGATTTATTTGGTCGGTGGTGCGGTACGAGATGCGTTATTAGGACTACCGGTCAAAGACAGAGACTGGGTGGTGGTTGGCGCCACGCCCCAGCAGTTGCTCGACGCGGGCTACCAGCAGGTAGGCCGCGATTTTCCCGTGTTTCTTCACCCGCAAAGCCGTGAAGAGTACGCCCTCGCGCGTACCGAACGTAAATCCGGTTCCGGCTATACCGGTTTCACCTGTTATGCCGCCGCTGACGTCACCCTTGAGCAAGATCTACTGCGCCGCGATCTCACCATTAACGCGCTGGCTCAGGACACTGACGGTCAGATTTACGATCCCTATGGCGGCCAGGCCGATTTACGCCAGCGCCTGCTGCGCCACGTCTCCCCGGCCTTTAGCGAAGATCCGCTACGCGTACTGCGCGTAGCGCGTTTTGCCGCACGTTATGCCCATCTCGGTTTTCGCATTGCCGATGAAACCATGGCGCTGATGCGCGCGATGGCGGACGCCGGCGAACTGGCGCATTTGACGGCGGAGCGGGTATGGAAAGAGACGGAAAACGCGCTTGGCACGCGTAATCCGCAGGTCTTTTTCCAGACCCTGCGCGACTGCCACGCGCTGAAGGTGCTGTTCCCGGAAATCGACGCCCTGTACGGTGTCCCCGCGCCGGCCAAATGGCATCCGGAAATCGACACCGGCGTTCACACCCTGATGACGCTCACCATGGCGGCGATGCTATCGCCGGCCATCGATGTCCGTTTCGCCACCCTGTGCCACGATCTCGGCAAAGGTTTAACGCCCAAAGAGTTCTGGCCGCGCCACCACGGCCACGGCCCGGCGGGTGTAAAATTGGTGGAACAGATTTGCCAGCGCCTGCGGGTGCCGAACGATATTCGCGATCTGGCCAGACTGGTTGCCGAATTCCACGATCTGATCCACACCCTGCCGATTCTGCAGCCAAAAACCATCGTGAAGCTGTTTGATAGCATCGATGCCTGGCGCAAGCCGCAGCGCGTGCAGCAAATCGCCCTCACCAGCGAGGCCGACGTGCGCGGACGCACCGGTTTTGAATCCTGCGATTATCCGCAGGGGCGCCTGCTGCTTGAAGCCTGGGAAGTGGCGCAGTCGGTCTCTACTAAAGAGGTGGTAGCGGAAGGTTTCAAAGGACCGGAGATTCGCGAAGAGCTGACGCGGCGCAGAATTGCGGCCGTGGGGCAGTGGAAAGAACAACGTTGCCCCCAGCCGCAAGGCTGAGGGCCAGGGCCTTAGAAGAAGACCACGTAAACTGCTGCCGCGACGATAAAGCGGTAGATTGCGAACGGAATAAACGAAATACGTTTAATCAGCTGCAGGAAGGTTTTAATCGCAATCAGCGCCACGATGAACGCCATGATAAAACCGACGGCAAACATCGGAATATCCCCGGTATTAAGGAAGCCGATGCTCTTGTAGACGTCCAGCACGGTGGCGCCCATCATCATCGGTACCGCCAGCAGGAATGAGAACTCGGATGCCGCATAGCGGCTAACGCCCATCAGCATGCCCCCGGAAATGGTCGCTCCGGAGCGAGAGAAGCCCGGCCACAGCGCCAGACACTGGAAGCAACCGATGGCAAACGCCTGACCATAGGTCATGTCGTCAAGACCCAACGCGCGCGGCTCTTTCGGTTTAAATAGCTCCGCTGCGATCAGTAGGAAGCCGCCGACAATCAGCGCGTACATGACGTTAACCGGGTTAAACAGCGATTTAATCAGGTCATGAAACACCAGCCCCAGCGCCACCGCCGGGATCATGCCTAACAGGATATGAATCAGCGACAAGCGCCCCTGGCTTACGCCCTCATGCTGCAGAGGACGGCCAAAATGAATGCCGATCAGGCCAAACAGTCGACGCCAGAACACCACGACGACGGCGAGAATAGAACCTAGTTGAATCACGACTTCAAAAGTATTGGCGGTATCCCCTTCAAAACCAAGGAGATGACCAACGATAATCATATGACCCGTACTGGAAACCGGTAAAAACTCCGTCAACCCTTCAACCACACCCAAAATTGCCGCTATCAGCAGCGAGTGTAAATCGCCCATTCAATAAACCCTTAAAATAAAAAGTAAAATTAAAATCCAGGCACTAAGACCGGTATAAAACAAATTTGTTTAAACATTATGACGAGAAACGTTTTGTTTCAGATTACTGCCACGTTCAATGATCACGCCAACGTTGGCCGCACGGGCCACCGCGCCAGGCTTGCTGACTTTAATCCGCACCCACGGAGAATTGAATTTTTGCAGCAGTAGATCGGCTACCTCTTCCGCCACCCGTTCGACCAGCGCAAAACGCCCGCCCTCAACGTGGTTGATAACCAACTCGCTGATATCAGCATAGCTCAGGCAATCGCTCACATCGTCGCTGGCGGCCGCTTTGCGGTTATCCCACGCCATTTCGATATCGAACACTAATTTCTGTTCGATGGTCTGTTCCCAGTCGTAAACACCGATAGTGGTGATTACCGAAAGTTGCTCTATAAATACAATATCCATCACGACCTGCCTGCTTTTTGGCTAAACCGGATACCACTTCCGGCGAATTATGCGTATTATCCACAGATGCAAAGACATCCCCTAAAGAATTCACGTGCCCTGACAGCGGCGACGCAGCAAGATTTCGGGAACATAGCAGCATCACTATGTAACCTATCGCGCAGAGAAAGCCAACAAGCTGTTAACACGAAAATGGGTGGGGTTCTAACGACGTTTTCAAAATGGAACAGCTGATGAGTGCAATCGCGCCTGGACTAGTTATCCTCGCCTACCTCTGCGGCTCAATTTCCAGCGCCATTCTGGTGTGCCGTCTTGCTGGTTTGCCCGACCCTCGCGATAGCGGTTCCGGCAACCCCGGGGCGACGAACGTACTCCGAATTGGCGGCAAGGGAGCAGCCGTAACGGTATTAATTTTTGATGTCCTGAAAGGGATGCTGCCGGTTTGGGGCGCCTGGGCGCTCGGTCTGACGCCGTTCTGGCTCGGGCTGGTGGCGATCGCCGCCTGCGTAGGCCATATCTGGCCGGTGTTCTTTAATTTCCGCGGCGGTAAAGGCGTGGCGACCGCATTTGGCGCTATCGCGCCCATCGGCTGGGATCTCACCGGCGTAATGGCCGGCACCTGGCTGCTGACTATTCTGCTCAGCGGGTATTCCTCGCTGGGCGCTATCGTCAGCGCGCTGGTAGCCCCTTTCTACGTCTGGTGGTTCAAACCGCAGTACACCTTCCCGGTCTCCATGCTCTCCTGCCTGATCCTGCTACGCCATCACGACAATATCCAGCGTCTGTGGCGCCGTCAGGAAACGAAAATCTGGTCACGCTTTAAGAAGAAGAAAAAAACGCCAGAGCAGAAATAATCCCCGCGCCCGGCCGCCTGTGCCGGGCCGTTTTGCCGCCACAAACGCATTCTATTTCCCACTTTTTTAGCCAATCATAGCGGCAAATGAGAAAACCAAAGATAATCCTTTCACTACAATAACTTAGTTATGAGTTATAACCAAAAATGATTTTTTCGTCCCCGCATCGCTGTTTACTCTGAAGCTCTTTATAAGAGAAAAAAGCACAACACCATGACTGATGTAATTAACGCGACGCCTGCGGCAACCTCTGCGTCGCCCGGCGGGGAAGTAAAATGGATCGGCAGCGCGGCGGACGTCTCGCGCCTCATCAACGAAGGCAGCAGCGGGCGCAATAACGCGCGTATCGTCATGGGAATCGCCCTCGGCGGTATTTTCCTTGATGCCTACGATCTTGGCTCGCTGGCCTTCGGCCTGAAAGATATCACCCGGGAATTCAACCTGACGCCTGCCGGTACCGGGATGGTCGCCTCGGCCATCACCTTCGGCGCTATCGTTGGCGCGCTGCTCGGCGGTTATCTGACCGACAAAATTGGCCGCTACCGCGTGTTTATGGCGGATATGCTGTTCTTCGTGGTGGCGGCTATCGCCTGCGCGCTGGCGCCGAATGAATACGTCCTTACCGGCGCACGCTTCGTGATGGGCCTGGGCGTCGGGATCGACCTGCCGGTGGCGATGGCGTTTCTCAGCGAATTCGCGAGGCTCAAAGGTCCCGGCAACAAGGCGGCCAGCGTGGCGATGTGGTGCCCAACGTGGTACGCGGCGATCAGCATTTCATATCTGCTGGTACTCTTTTTTTATGCCGTCCTGCCGGAAAGCCATAGTGACTGGCTATGGCGGATTATCCTTGGTTTTGGCGCCATCCCGGCGCTGGTGATTATCGCCATCCGCAGCCGCTACATGAGCGAATCGCCGGTGTGGGCCGCCAACCAGGGTAACCTGCGTGAAGCTGCTTCTATTCTACGCCAGGCGTACAACATCAATGCGCACGTTGCCCAGGACGCGCTGGAAAAACCGGCGCCGAAAGTTCGTAGCGCCCAATGGAGTAACTATCTGCGCCTGTTCCGCGGCGTCTACCTGCGCCGCACGACGCTCTCTACCCTGCTGTCAGTGGTTTCCTCGTTTGCCTATAACGCCGTCGCGTTCGGCCTGCCGGTGATCATCTCCAGCTTCTTCGTGCAATCGATGCTGACGACGATTTTGATTTCGCTGGCGCTGAATCTGCTGTTCGCTTTCGTGGGAGGGATACTGGCGGTACGCCTGGTACCGCGCTTCGGGGCGTGGCGGATGTCGCTGGCGGGTTATGGCTGCCAGCTGACGGCGCTGCTCGGCCTGGCGCTGATTGGCCGCCCTGATGGCGCAGGAGAAGGCGTCGCTGCCGTGGCGATGCTGGCGCTGTTCCTTTTCGGCCAGGGATTCGGCCCCGGCGCGCACACCATGACCTTCGCCTCGTTAAGCTATCCGACATCGCTGCGCGGCGTTGGCGTCGGGCTCAACCAGACGCTCATGCGCGGCAGCTCAACGCTTTCTTTATTCCTCTTCCCGCTGCTGGTCGCCGCGCTGGATACCCGCGTCTTCTGGATCATCGCCGCGGCGCCGCTGATTGGGCTATTGTCGCTGTTGGCTATCCGCTGGGAGCCGTCGGGCTACGACATCGACGCCGAGGATTATCAGCAGCCTTAATCCACGCGTAAAAAAGCCGCCTCGATGGGCGGCTTTTGTTTGTAACAGGCTTATCAGGCGGCCGGCAGTTCTGCCAACGGCCAGCGCGGACGCACGGTGACGCCGAGGCCGGCATTAGCACCGCCCTGCAGGCGGACCATCCCGGCGTAAGCGATCATCGCGCCGTTATCGGTACAGAACTCAGGGCGGGCATAAAATACTTCGCCGCCGCGTTTGCTCATCATTTCCGCCAGCTTCGCGCGCAGCGTACGGTTAGCGCTCACGCCTCCCGCCATCACCAGACGCTTAAAGCCGGTTTGCTCCAGCGCGCGGCGGCATTTAATCATCAGCGTATCGACAACCGCGTCTTCAAATGCGCGGGCGATATCGGCACGGGTTTGCTCATCGTCGCCGTTGTTACGAATGGTATTGGCGGCGAAGGTCTTCAGGCCGGAGAAGCTGAAATCAAGTCCTGGACGATCGGTCATCGGCCGCGGGAAGACGAAGCGACCTTCCGTGCCCTGGGACGCCATTTTCGACAGCATCGGCCCGCCGGGATAATCCAGCCCCAGCAGTTTCGCCGTCTTATCAAAGGCTTCGCCAGCGGCATCGTCGATTGACTCGCCCAACAGCTCATACTGACCAATGCCGGTGACGCTAATCAGCTGGGTGTGGCCGCCGGAAACCAGCAGAGCGACGAACGGGAACGCCGGCGGGTTATCTTCCAGCATCGGCGCCAGCAGATGCCCTTCCATATGGTGTACCGGGATCGCCGGCACGTTCCAGGCGAACGCCAGCGAGCGGCCAACGGTCGCGCCGACCAGCAGCGCGCCCACCAGGCCAGGGCCTGCCGTATAGGCGACGGCATCAATATCTTTCGCCGTCAGGCCCCCTTCTTTGAGCGCCGCCTGAATCAGCGGAACGGTTTTACGTACGTGGTCGCGCGACGCCAGCTCAGGCACCACGCCGCCGTAGTCAGCATGTAATTTCACCTGACTATACAGCTGGTTGGCTAACAGACCTTGTTTATCGTCGTAAATAGCGATGCCGGTTTCATCGCAGGATGTTTCAATTCCCAGTACACGCATGAGTTGTTTTACCTCGTTTCAATACCGCGCAGTGTAGGACCAATGACCGGCGATGTAAAACTTTGCTCACCCCTGGTGTTCTCTTCGTGTATACTCCTCACCCTTATAAAAGTCCCCTTTCAAAAAAGGCGCCGGTGCTTTACAAAGCAGCAGTAGTTGCAGTAAAATTCCGCACCATTTTGAAATAAGCTGGCATTGCGGCCAGCGGCAAACCGAATTAATCAAAGGTGAGAGGCACATGCCGGTAATTAAAGTACGTGAAAACGAGCCGTTCGACGTAGCTCTGCGTCGCTTCAAGCGTTCCTGCGAAAAAGCAGGTGTTCTGGCGGAAGTTCGTCGTCGTGAGTTCTATGAAAAACCGACTACCGAACGTAAGCGCGCTAAAGCTTCTGCAGTGAAACGTCACGCGAAGAAACTGGCTCGCGAAAACGCACGCCGCACTCGTCTGTACTAATCTGTTGAGAGCGAAGCTCTCAATTCAGACCGAGTTGTAGTTGTAAGGCCGTGCTTCCGAAAGGAATGCGCGGCTTATTTTCGTTTATGCATTAGCAGATACACGAGATCGTTCAAACTGTCTTCAGGCAATACATCGAGGCCGTTTGCAGGATGCAGTGTATAGATTACGGGGCATATGGCTGGACGAATCCCACGCGTATTTATCAATGACCTGCTGGCGCGCACCGACATCATCGATCTGATCGATGCTCGGGTGAAGCTGAAAAAGCAGGGCAAGAATTATCACGCGTGTTGTCCATTCCATAACGAAAAAACCCCCTCCTTCACCGTCAACGGTGAAAAACAGTTTTACCATTGCTTCGGCTGCGGTGCGCACGGCAACGCCATCGACTTTCTGATGAACTACGACAAGCTCGAGTTCGTCGAAACCGTCGAAGAGCTGGCCGCCATGCACAACCTTGAAGTGCCCTATGAAGCAGGTAATGGACCGAGCCAGATAGAACGGCATCAGCGGCAGAATCTCTATCAGCTGCTGGACGGTCTGAACACGTTTTACCAACAGTCTCTGAATCAACCCGCTGCCGAACCCGCGCGCCAGTATCTGGCAAAACGCGGCTTAAGCAGCGAGGTGATTACCCGCTTCGCAATAGGCTTCGCTCCCCCTGGCTGGGATAACGTTTTAAAACGTTTTGGCGGCAATCAGGAAAACCGCCAGTCGCTTATTGATGCAGGCATGCTGGTCACCAACGATCAGGGGCGCAGTTACGACCGCTTCCGCGAACGGGTAATGTTCCCGATCCGCGATAAGCGAGGCCGGGTGATTGGTTTTGGCGGGCGCGTGCTGGGCGATGCGCTGCCAAAATATCTGAACTCCCCGGAGACCGATATTTTCCATAAAGGCCGCCAGCTGTACGGCCTGTATGAAGCGCAGCAGGATAACGCCGAACCTCAGCGTCTGCTGGTGGTCGAAGGCTATATGGACGTCGTCGCGCTGGCGCAGTACGGCATTAATTATGCCGTGGCCTCGCTGGGCACCTCGACGACCGCCGACCACATTCAGCTGTTGTTCCGGGCGACCAATCAGGTCATCTGCTGTTACGACGGCGACCGGGCTGGCCGCGACGCGGCATGGCGCGCGCTGGAAACGGCGCTGCCGTATATGACCGATGGCCGCCAGCTGCGTTTTATGTTTTTACCTGATGGCGAAGACCCGGATACGCTGGTGCGTAAAGAGGGCAAAGAGGCGTTTGAAGCGCGGATGGAGCAGGCACAGCCGCTCTCCACGTTTTTATTCAATAGCCTGATGCCGCAGGTCGACCTGAGCACTCCGGATGGGCGCGCGCAGCTGAGTACGCTGGCGCTGCCGCTGATAACCCAGGTGCCGGGTGAAACGCTGCGCATCTATTTGCGTCAGGAGCTGGGTAACAAGCTGGGTATTCTGGATGACGCCCAGCTTGAACGTTTAATGCCGAAACAGGCGGAAAATAGCGCTCAACGCCCGGCGCCGCAGCTAAAACGCACGACCATGCGTATACTTATAGGGTTACTGGTGCAGAACCCCGATCTGGCGCCGCTGGTTCCGCCCTTGACGGGTCTGGATCAGCAGAAGATGCCAGGACTTGGTTTATTCAGCGAACTGGTCAATACGTGTCTGGCGCAGCCAGGTCTGACCACCGGGCAACTTTTAGAACAGTATCGCGGGACAAATGAAGCAGCAACCCTTGAAAAACTGTCGATGTGGGACGATATAGCAGATAAGGATATCGCTGAACAAACCTTCACCGACTCGCTCAACCATATGTTTGACTCACTGCTGGAACTGCGACAAGAAGAGTTGATAGCTCGCGATCGCACACACGGTTTAAGCAGTGAGGAGCGCCGGGAACTCTGGACTATCAGCCAGGAACTGGCCAAAAAATGAATTTAACGGCTTAAGTGCCGAATATCGATCGGGAAGCCCCCGACAGCCGCGCTGAGGCGCAGCGGCAATAATATAAGTACGCCCTCGCTTTAAATGTTGGCAGTTCGTCTGCCTGCACCAATCAAACGAATTAAGTGTGGATACCGTCTTATGGAGCAAAACCCGCAGTCACAGCTGAAGCTTCTTGTCCAACGTGGTAAGGAGCAAGGCTATCTGACCTATGCCGAGGTCAATGACCATCTGCCGGAAGATATCGTCGACTCCGATCAGATCGAAGACATCATCCAAATGATCAACGACATGGGTATTCAGGTGATGGAAGAAGCACCGGATGCCGATGATCTGCTGCTTGCTGAAACCTCCAATAATACCGATGAAGACGCAGAAGAAGCGGCGGCCCAGGTGCTGTCGAGCGTTGAATCTGAAATTGGCCGTACGACCGACCCGGTGCGCATGTACATGCGCGAAATGGGTACCGTTGAACTGCTGACCCGCGAAGGCGAAATCGACATCGCTAAACGCATCGAAGACGGGATCAACCAGGTCCAGTGCTCCGTTGCGGAATATCCGGAAGCCATCACCTATCTGCTGGAACAGTACGATCGCGTCGAAGCTGAAGAAGCTCGCCTGTCTGACCTGATCACCGGCTTCGTCGATCCGAACGCTGAAGAAGATATGGCGCCGACCGCCACTCACGTCGGTTCCGAGCTGTCTCAGGAAGAGATGGACGACGACGAAGATGAAGAAGAAGATGATGACGACGACAACAGCGATGACGATAACAGCATCGACCCGGAGCTGGCCCGCGAGAAATTCGCCGAGCTGCGCACCCAGTACGAGCTGACTCGCGACACCATCAAAGCGAAAGGTCGCAGCCACGCCGCCGCGCAGGAAGAGATCCTCAAGCTGTCCGAGGTCTTCAAACAGTTCCGCCTGGTGCCGAAACAGTTCGATTACCTGGTCAACAGCATGCGCAGCATGATGGATCGCGTTCGTACTCAAGAACGTATCATCATGAAGCTGTGCGTTGAACAGTGCAAAATGCCGAAGAAAAACTTCATCACCCTGTTCACCGGCAACGAAACCAGCGAAACCTGGTTCAACGCCGCCGTGGCGATGAACAAGCCGTGGTCCGAGAAGCTGCATGACGTTAAAGAAGACGTTCAGCGCGGCCTGCAGAAACTGCAGCAGATTGAAGAAGAAACCGGTCTGACCATCGAGCAGGTTAAAGATATCAACCGTCGCATGTCCATCGGCGAAGCGAAAGCCCGTCGTGCGAAGAAAGAGATGGTTGAAGCGAACTTACGTCTGGTTATTTCTATCGCCAAGAAATACACCAACCGCGGTCTGCAGTTCCTCGACCTGATTCAGGAAGGCAACATCGGCCTGATGAAAGCGGTAGATAAGTTTGAATACCGTCGTGGCTACAAGTTCTCCACCTACGCGACCTGGTGGATCCGTCAGGCGATCACCCGCTCCATCGCGGATCAGGCGCGCACCATCCGTATTCCGGTGCATATGATTGAGACTATCAACAAGCTCAACCGTATCTCCCGCCAGATGCTGCAGGAAATGGGTCGCGAGCCGACGCCGGAAGAGCTGGCTGAGCGCATGCTGATGCCGGAAGACAAAATCCGTAAGGTGCTGAAAATCGCCAAAGAGCCTATCTCCATGGAAACGCCGATCGGCGACGATGAAGATTCGCATCTGGGTGACTTCATCGAGGATACCACCCTCGAGCTGCCGCTGGATTCTGCGACCACCGAGAGCCTGCGTGCGGCAACGCACGACGTGCTGGCGGGCCTCACCGCTCGTGAAGCGAAAGTGCTGCGTATGCGTTTCGGTATCGACATGAACACCGACCACACGCTGGAAGAAGTAGGTAAACAGTTCGACGTTACCCGCGAACGTATTCGTCAGATCGAAGCCAAGGCGCTGCGTAAACTGCGCCACCCAAGCCGTTCTGAAGTGCTGCGTAGCTTCCTCGACGATTAATCGTCGCGCTGCAAAGAGAGTAAAAAGCTCCCCGCGGGGAGCTTTTTTATGCCTGCGATTCAGGTGTCATCAGCGCCCTCGCCCCGCCAGCGCCTCATCCAGTTCGCGATAGGCTTCAACCAGCTTGTCCAGCGTCGCCCGGTTTAAACCGCTGGGATTGGGCAGTACCCAGATTTCGGTTTCACCGATGGTCGCTTCCTGCTTTCCCCACTTTGCGCCACGCACCCTGAACGCCTGCTCATAGGCCTGCTTGCCGAGTACCGCCAGCACCTGCGGCTGATAGTCCTGGATTTTGCTTATTAGCTCCTGCGCGCCATTACGCAGCTCCAGCAGGGCAACCTCGCTGGCCTGTACCGTCGGCCGCTCAACCAGCATGGTGATACCGCAGCCGGTATCCAGTAGATGCTGCTCCTCTTCCGGCTTCAGCTGCCGCTCAGTGAACCCCGCCTGGTGAATGACCTTCCAGAAACGATTGCCGGGATGGGCAAAATGAAACCCCGTATGCGCGGAGGACTTCCCCGGATTGATCCCGCAAAAGACCACCCGCAGCCCCGGCGCCAGGATATCGCTAATCATAATTTCTCCGGCTGAATGACTAAAAAGCTGATTATAAAGGATTGAAAATGCATTGTTTATAAAAACAGCAGCCGAGCGCTTTACGCTGGATTGCAGCGTGCAGTTACATTATAATCCCTCGCCACGGCCCCTTAGCTCAGTGGTTAGAGCAGGCGACTCATAATCGCTTGGTCGTTGGTTCAAACCCAACAGGGGCCACCAATTAAAACAAGGAGTTACGACAAAATGCGTAGCTCCTTTTTGTTTTAGGGATATGCCAGGGATATCGCAGACAGGGATTGATGGTGATTCATGAGGTCGTCAGGCAAGGCCACATGTGTAAAAAAGTAAGTTACAGATGTTCTATAGTGTGATTTTGCCTATCGATTCTCAATTTCAGATTCTTTCCCAGCGCTTAGCTTTACGCCAACTCATTATGGTGTAATCTTCCTTAAAACTATCTAGCCTGATAACACATATCATTTGGGTGACAGCACTCGGGCGGTAGCATTTCCTTTCTCGCTTTATGTTCCCAAAAATTCATATAATTTCCGATATTTTCAAGAAAAGGGTTAATTTTTTATGCACAGCGTTAATTTCTATTCTTTCAGAATTCTGACCCATAAAGGTAGTAGACAAAGTAAAAAGCTTGGAACTCTAAATTTAAGCAATAAGAAAACAGCATATGACATACTTGAAGAATACTTAATAAAACATAAATTCAGCCCAATAGAATATGGGTTGTCTAAAACAAAAATATCTTTGGAAGGACATAAAAAACTAACTTTCAATAAATCTAAAGGTTTAGTGCATGGATACATAAAGGTTGGTAAGTACGGTGAAAGTAGTGAAATAAAAGATATTAAACTTAAAACAACTCAATATACTACCAAGGTTGATGACGTCACATTAAGAGAACGTTATGTCCTTATTTATCTACCTAACTCTTTAGAAGAAGGTATTATAGCCTTCCATTCCTCAGATAATGTTAGTGCTAAAGGAACTATATCTGATGCTTTGGTCGAGTATTTTAAAAAACAATACCAACTTGAAGCCCGAATAAATCCTCTTTGTCATAAAAACATCCCACAATACATACTTGACTCAGAAGTAAAACAAATCAAAGCCCTCGGATATGAAGCTCCCAAAGATATAGCCGACTCCTTCGGCACAAATAAAACCAATGTTAAAACTGACTTGGTCATAAAGTATAACGAAGGATATATGGGTAGCTTTAGAGATTTAAAAAACAAAAAAATATCTAATGTAATTGAAATTGTTGAAGATAAATGCGAACAAATAAAGGTTACGTTACAATTAGGTAATAGAGTTGTTGTTTTCAAATATGACACTATTCTCAAAAAAGGAATTTCTGTTGAACTTGAAGATAGTACACTCAAGATTGATGCATCTACCGGCATCCCTGAGTTAAAAGCACTACATGACACAGTGCGCTCATTGACTAATGATATACTCTTAGAGATCCATAGCGGAAACAAAGGGGTTAGGATATGAATAAAATAAATATATGGCAAGTGCTCCTAAAACATTACAGAACCATGACGGATCAACGAGGAGTGACATTAAGACAGGATATATTTATACACTTCATCCTGCCAGGAATAATATCCATCGTCGTTTGTTTACTTTATGGGACAATGAAACCAACCATTTCAGCAGTTTTTGTGAATTTTGGAGCAATCACGACAGCTTTACTAATGAGCGCTGTCATTATGATATATGATCAAAAGCAAAAAACTATTTTTAAAATATCTGACATTGTAGATAACAACAAACCAACAACTAATTTACCTACATTGGAGAATAATAAAAAAGTATATGAGCAATTATGTCACAATGTGGCATATGCTATATTAACATCGGTGATATTAGTCATTGCATCTGTAATAATATCCTTTTTCCCAGAGAAAAAAGAAACTCTTGAACTCCTATATTTCTCAGTTCCCGCCTATCTGCTCAGTTTCATAGCTTATACTGCATTTTTCACCACAGTGATAACATTTTTAATGGTTATTAAGCGATTCAGCTTTATTCTTGACAATTAAACTTCTACAGCTTCAAAACTACTGGCCTACAAAATCAGTAGGCCATACTCACTGACTCACCATTTATATTTTCTACTTGGGAATCATTACAACACTTAGTCTAATAATAACTAAATTCACATTGACGTAAGGGATAACAATGTCAGCTCGTATCGTAACCATCTGCGCAGTCATGGGTTTATTGATTGCTGGAGCAACCTTCTATTTTCAGTTTCGCAACGATATCTACGACAGTCTTTATCAGAAAAATTTTCTCACTGGTAAATGGTCCAATGATGCTGGCCTAATTATTAACAGCAAGGATCTCGGACTGAACAACGATGAACCATTAGTAACGATACAGATGGATGTTGATGATGACGGTTCTATTGATGGTGAAATTATTACCGAAGGGTTATGTGATGGTATGCCTTTAACATGGAATATTACGTTCAATAGTGAGGCCCCATCACTCAAGAATTTTGTGCTTGCTCGAAAGTTTCATGTTCGCCAACTCGTTGACGGTGCAATGGACAAAAGTCCAGTAGTCGCAACATTGAAACTAATTGAGGAAGATCCCAAACATAAATCAATCACCTTTGAAGTTGTTGACGATCCTGCGGGTATGCTGCCTAAAAAATTTACTGTTGCTAAAGGCCTGCCAAAGTTTGAAGACAATTATAATTACTTACAGGAATACTGCGCTAATTCGACGCAGGAATTTTTCAAAAAAAGAGATATCGAAAAAAAATTAATGGATAACCCAAATCCATCTTAAACCGAGTCTTCCGAGCCTTAGAAACATGATCTTGCCTGACAGACTGAAGCTACTGTTGATTAAGCACCCTGACGAACTGAAACCAGATACGCATCGAGATCTGATTTCAAATAGATGGTTTTTTTACGACCGACTTTATAGAAAGGAATTTTTACGCGGCCTGAGCTATGCCAATTTGCCAACGTTCGTGGGGCAATTCCTAGATAGCTTGCAGCTTCTGGCCGAGTCATTTTTTCTTTTAAAATAGGTAATACATTCATAACGCTTCACCGTGTTTTATGGTTAACAACGATGAAACTATGGAACGAAATGATATCAGCGGGAAGATTGCAGAACGATTTTGCACCTTGCATAGCCGCTATGCCCCCTATTTAGAGGTTGGAAATATAAGCGTTATTCGTTCGTACTTTTTTGGTTTAGGTGGCTGCAATGCAGACTCTTTGATCCAACGTTTTATACTATCCTCACTAACCTTACTCTGGTAATGAGCCATCAGTTTTCGGATTAACTCTTTCTTACTTCCAGCAGGATATTTTTCCCACGTGGCTTGTATGACTGCCATTATCTCATTGTAATTTTGATTTCTAGGTCCTGATGCAGCTTCTCTGTATTTATTCTTAACTGACAAATCCACAGCTAAGCACCTGTTATTTCTCTCGATATTGAACATTCTACGAGCCATAAAAAGCTCTCTCGCTGCTTGATCATAACCATTGAGCATTAAAATCATCGCGGATTTAAACATCGCGTTTTGTATATAATCTTTTTCATCATCCCATTCACCGTCAATTTTTAGATTCTGAATTAAACCTGCAATAGTAGTGTTTTCTTCAGTAGACCTTTCATTTCTTACGCCCAATAAAATCTCAAATTTTTCTGATGGGATTTTACCTCTGGAAACAGAAACCATATCCAAAAGTTCAAGCATGAAAGCTGTTTGGTCTTTTTTTCCATTATTCATTTTGTTTTCTTCTCCTCCTGAGAAGTTAAAAAATAGTGAAGCAACTTTCGTTTATCATCTTCAGTCATTTTTTCATGACCACTCTTAACTGTTTATCAATGTCCGTGTTTTTTTCAGCCAACCTAGCGTGCTCTAGAATCGCGTGTTCTATCTTTGCGGCAGGTTCTAGCAACTCGTCAGCGGAGAAATGGAGATAACCTTGTGTAACGTCAGCGCTTCGCATGGTCTTATGGTTCATCAGGCGTTTCAGTATGTACGACCCGACCCCCACCAGCTCGGCAATGCTGCCGAACGTGCGCCTTGCATCATGGCAGCTGAATGCTATTGGAGACTCAGCCCCGTTTTGCACAGTTGCCTCACTTATCTGCTCTATCACCCTTCGTGGGTCGGTAATAATGCCACCCTGAGCTGCTGGAAATACATACGGGTTGTTATCGGAGCGCACGGCCTTTCGACGCTCAAAGATGGCGTAAAGCGTATCAGTGATCGGCAGCTCCAGCGGGTCACCGTTTTTTGTTTTGTCGATCCAGAAATAACGCCCTGAAGTTTTCACCCGATCCCACTCCAGCCCGAATACCTCAGAACGACGCAGCCCGGTGAAAAGTGCAAGATCGAGCGCATCACACACCGACACGGCGAAATCATCACGAATGCTGATGGAGTGCTTCCGAACGGCATTAACAGCGCTCAACCACCGGGAAAGTTCATTATTGCGTATGCGGGAAGTTTTGCGAGTAGTACCGTGCCATTAGCGCTTTGTGCTCAGTACCATAGTTGGAGGGTCGGGTAAAAGCCGGTTGCCCTCGTTGTCGCGGTAATGATCGTGTGAATAGCGGTAAACAGCACGCAGCACCCTAGCCCATAAATCTGCCTGCGCCTTGCTTCCTGCCGCCACACCTGAGCGCTGCGGCTTATTACCGAACCATACACCACCATCAGTGATCGCTTTATGCCTAGCCTCCACACGTTCGCGATCAATGGCCGCCAGAGGTGTATTAAGCCAGTCTCCGGAGAAATTGGTTAGGATGCTTTGATACTGCTCTTTCGTCGTCTGTTTGATGCGTTGCGCGCGGGATTTGAGATATTCACCCAGTGCGTCAGAAAGGGTAACGGATTTATTTCTGTCGGCCTGCCGTCTGTGGTTGGGATTTTGTCTTGTAGCAGCAACATCACCGATTATCTTGGCTGCGAGTTCACGGGCTTGATCAACGGTCAGATCTGGGAACTTACCCAACGTAACTCTAATAAATTTGTGATCACGGTATCTAGCTACACAAAAAGATTTTACACCTGCAGGAGTTATGCGTATGCGCAAGCCTGGCAAAACGCTGTCAGCATACTCAATCCTTTTGTGGGGGTCAGGAGCTATAGACAGTAATGTTGCTTTAGTAAATTTTAGTGTTTCCATATTACCTTACGGGTTTCTAGGGATATCCTGGGGATATTCCAAAAAGGTCATCTGAGGTAATAATAGGACATTATTCGCAACCAAATCATGACCTAAATGCTTGTTTTTCATGAAACGGTAATGTTAGTGAATTATTTCACCTAAAACTCATAATCGCTTGGTCGTTGGTTCAAACCCAACAGGGGCCACCAAATATCAAGGGCTTACGAGTAATCGTAAGCCCTTAGTCTTTTCCAGGATACCTACAGAATACGGCAGGCAAGTACTGCGGAGTATAAACGCGCCGGGTTAGAAGCTTGCAATATAGCGAAAGCGCAACGCATTCCAGTCCGCTCACGGTTGAGCAGAGTTCATCTTATACCAGAGCCCGCAGCTCCTCGCGCATGTATGAAGAAAAGTACTCAGGATTCTTAATAACTATACGCTCGCCGGACTCAATTCGTTCCGCCCATCCCGCTAACGTTTTAGTAAATTCAGGATCCCAGCCCTCTTGAGTGCCCCGGGCATATACATCAGCTGCGCTGGCCGGAGCTCCTAACTCATTAAGATACTTGAAAATGCCTTTAGCCGTACTTTCATCCATGGTGTGCGGTGCTGAAGATGACGTGTTCATGCCATTAATAAAATCCAGTGCTTTATCAATTACTGCTGACATATTCTTATCCTTAAAATATCCATGTTCGGTACAAGGCTATAATATGGACTATATTTTGCTTAAGTATCAAAAGGTTTATCCATTTAATTATTCAAATGTGAGCTGTGTACAAATGGCTAAATTTTTCTGCCTGGCAATCAGCACGGTAGTTAACATTATGCAAAGCGTGATTCTGGATATACATTGCTGGCGATGCCCTTCTGAGGCTACCACGTAAGCCAGCGCCAAAAACCCGACAAAGCCAGCCATCTTCATGCCCCAACAGGTGATGATGGGGTGACAATTAAAAAAGGAGTTAAATCATCTAACTCCTTTTTGCCCAGCCGTCCGCCTTTATCACTGCGCCACTGCTCATATCATTCACTGAATCAAAAAAGCCAGTCCGGCCGCGAAAAGAATAGAAAGCAGCACCGATGCCAGACCGGGCAGCAGAAAAGGATGATCGATAATATGCCGCCCCAGTTTAGTCGAGCCGGTAACATCCAGTTCTACCGCCGCCAGTAACGTCGGATAGTTTGGTAAAATAAAAAGCGAAGCGGTAGCCGGGAAGCAGGCCACCAGAATACCGGGGGCAACGCCCATACTCAGCGCGGCGGGAAATAAAATTTTTGTTGAAGCCGCCTGAGAATACAGGAAACATGACGCCGCCATAATAATAATGGCCAGCATAATGGGTGAATCCAATAAATGTGACGAGAGCGTACTTTGCAACCACTGTTGATTGCTGTCCATAAAGGTTGACCCCAGCCAGGCGACGCCGAGTATACAGATACAGGAGGTCATCCCGGTTTTAAATACCGAGCCGGACGGGACTTTTTGTACGTTAACCCGGCAACTCACCAGAATCAGCAGCGCAACGCCCAACATCACCCCTACCCGCGCCTGCCCGCTGCTCATGACCGGATTGGTAATCAGCCCTAATTTGGGGCTGGTGACAATCGCATAGCACAGCACCACCACCAGCCCGACGATAAAGATCAGCACCGAACGAGCGGCATAAGGCGGGCTCTCCCGCTCAGTCCGTGCCTTCACCTGCACCGGATTGTCATAGAGCCTATCCTGCCGGCGAATTCTGTCCCAGCACAGGTAAAACACGGAGGTGACCAGTAACGCAAGAAAGGTGGAAGGGATGGATACCGCAATAAGCTCAATATAGCCCCAGCCAGAATGGCTCTTTTCCAGAATCCCCGAGAAGAAAATCACCGCCGCGGAAATGGGCGATGCCACAATGCCAAGCAAAGAGGCGCTGACGGAGAGAGCAAGCGCCCGGGTGGGTTTTATATTGTTCTCTTTCGCCACGCCGACAATCACCGGCATACAGGCAAAAGAGACCTGTCCGGTGCTGGCCATCATGGTTAATAGCCAGGTGGAAAGCGGCGCGGTGATGACTAACAATCGCGGATAGCGACGCAGCAGGCGCTCGGTGAGGTCAACCAGATATTCGATACCGCCGGCCTCCTGCATGGCCGCAATCGCCACGATCACCACCATGATAAACACGATAACCAGCATCGGCATATCCCCCGGCGTGGCGCCGAGCGCGCTGAGGACAATCACGCCAGCGCCGCCGGCAAAACCTACGCCAATACCGCCAACCCGCATGCCGATATAAAGAAACAGCAGCACGACCAGAAACTGAACTAATACCATAATTTGCCTCCACGGCTCCCTGTCCGGCATTAACCCTTTACATAATGAAATGACCTGCTAGTTCTGGTAGCCGGGTGTGCCGGTCAGGATGACATCTCCCGGAGAGCTCGCGCTGAACGCGCCGATATCCGCAATACAGCAAGACATCTTTCTGCATTGCGGATTAACAACAGGCTCAGCATAAATTAACGCACGAGGCCCAGCTCAGCAGCGCGCATGGCGTCGTGGATCTCTTTTTCAGCCCCTTTTTCGAGCGGCAAAAGCGGAGAGCGGACGGTGGCATGTTCAAGGATCCCACGCGCGACTAAAGCATGTTTAAGCGCCACGGTACCTTCCATATGAGAACCGCGGTGGTATACGCTTTTGGTCACCGGCAGCAGTCGATCGTGCAGCTCACGCGCTTTCACATAATCACCCGCTTTACCCGCCTTAATCATTTCAATTAACGGTTCAGGCGCGATATTACCGTAGCCAACCAGGAAGCCATCGACATCAAACGCGGTGTGCAGCAGATATTCATCGTGGCAGCTTAAAATTTGCAGATCCGGACGCTCGCGGCGAATAACCGGAATTTCAGTATCCCAGCGGCGCATATTACGCACGCCATTCTTCATGGCGAATACACCAGGCTGTGCGGAAATATCCAATAGCGTTTGCAGATTGTAGGTGGCTTTAGTGACGTCCGGATACTGGAAAAGAATCAGCGGCAGGCCACTTTCTTCATAAACCACGCGGTAACGATCCTGAGGCGCGCCATCCTGATAGCCAAAACGCAACCAGCCGTGAGAAGGATACAGCAAACCAGCGGATGCGCCGGCGGCAACAGCACGCTTAGCCTCCAGCGCAGCGACTTCCGTCCCTTCTCCGGTGATACCGGCAATAATTGGAAGCTTGCCATCTACAGACTTCACAAATGCGCGGATCACATTCGCCTGCTCTTCCTGAGTTAGAAAAGTCCCTTCCCCTGCGTGTCCCAGAACCACCAGACCTTTTACGCCGTCAATGCTGCCCAGCCAACTACCGAGACGCTGGATGGCATCATAATCTACGCGCCCCTCACGAGTGAAGGGTGTAACCGGAGCCGGAGTCAAACCTCTGAGATCGATGTTAATCATAAGTATCCCCTTGATGAGTAAGCGTATATTTGCAGGCTAGCGATCGTTTGAAACGGACATGAAATCGTTTCTGCAATCGTTTTCACGTAGTTGACATTGAACCTCAAAAATAAAACCGTCAACGCCGGGTTGGTTAAAAATGCAACGAAGATCACAAACTAAACAGCATTCCGCATCCGGGATGAGATCCGTTATACAAAATTCAATCCTCCCCGCTTTCACCAGCAAAGCCAGGAGGATCGCCGACGGATTATTAACGTGGGGACGAGGTAGACTTACGAGGAATAAGGGAAGGCGTGGTAATCCGCATATTATTATTTACTTCTGGATTCAATAACATATCAACCGCATTACTGGCGATATGCTCCAGTGGCGTTCTAACCGAAGTCAAGGCTACGGGCAGCCTGCTCACCAGAGGAATATCATTGTATCCCACCAGAGACAGATCCTCGCCAATCACCAGCCCTAGCTGATGGGCGGCAGCGAGCACGCCAATCGCCAACTCGTCATTGACGGCAAACAACGCACTCGGGCGATGGGGCTGGCTGAGAATTTTCATTCCCTGCTGCTCTCCAGAGGCGATATTAAAATCAGAATGGCAGCACCATTCCGCTTCGATCCTTAGCCCGGCCTCCTGCATTGCCCGCTCAAAGCCTTTACGCCGGTTAAGCGCATTGGAGGCAAAATCGGGACCGCCGATCAAGCCAATATCACGATGGCCTAAATCTATCAGGTGTCGGGTTGCCAAATAACCGCCAAGCTCATCGTCCCCGACCGATGAAGGACTAAACCCATCGGTGCGCAGCGCCAGAACATGGGGCACATCCCGTTCACGCAGGGCTTGCGGCAAAGGATCGTCCAGCCGGCAGGTTGACATAATCAACCCATCCACACGACGATCCAGCAGTGATTCAACGGCGTTCTTCTCCTGCTCCTTGCTATCTCCACAGGTCGCCACGATCGCGAAATACCCTCTCCTCGCCGCAGCCCTGGCTATCTCTTCGAAAAGCATCGCCGTGACGGCATCGGTCAGCCTCGGAACCAGGACGCCAAGCGTTCCGGTGTCGCCACGGCGCAGGCTGGAAGCAACATAGTCCCGACGGTAGCCCAGCTCTCGGGCCACCTGGCGAATTTTATCTGCCGAGGCGCTGCGTGAGGTGGGTAATCTTTCATCGAGTACGCGCGAAACGGTCGAGACGCTCACGCCCGCAGCGCGAGCAACGTCCCGCATTGTCACCAGCTTTTTTTCCGGAAAATCGTTCAGTTCACTTTCTTGATCCATCTGCTGCTCCAACTCATCAATGCGGGTAAAAATCCGTGTTGCCCGTGCAAGGGATACCATCGTGCAAACCGTGGGGTGAAAGGATCTTACGTCAAACCTCGCCCGGACAAAAGGAATGGTACTTAACTTTGCCGGGTTCATTCGACGGGCCGTTAATTCACATTTCTTATTCGTTTTAACCTGTATTCCTCACTTAGCTTTTTTGCGCGTGAGTTTATTGAGATTGTGAACTGTTCGACATTTATACAACGAGCGTAATTGACTTAGCGCCAAATCCAGCAAAGGATTAGCTGAACGTGAAATCGATTGCAGTAACGTTACCACAAACCAATCAAGACAGCATTATATGCAGCACGTCTATGAATAAGGGTTCGTTGCCCTGAGGTTATTCAGAAACTTACGTGTATGCCCCAGATAACGTTTAACAGGGTAATACTATGTCAACTCAGGCCATTGCATCAGATTACGCCATTGCCAGCGGAACGCCGTCAACACCAGACGCGCTGCTGGCGAGGCTGGAACGCCTCCCCATCACCCGAAGGCTGAAAGCGATCCGCGTTATCGTCGGCTTATCAACCTTTTTCGATGCCTATACCATTATCGCTATCGCTTTTGCTCTGCCGCAGCTTACCCAGGAGTGGGGTTTAACGCCGACGTTTGTCGGTCTGATTATTGCGGCCAGTTACGTAGGCCAGTTGTGCGGTGCGCTATTTTTTGGTTCGCTGGCGGAAAAAATAGGACGCATTGGCGTATTACGTATCACCATCATCATGTTCGTACTGATGGATGCAGCCTGTCTTTTTGCCTGGAACGGTTGGTCCATTCTTATTATTCGCTTTTTGCAGGGAGTGGGAATCGGCGCGGAGGTTCCCGTTGCCAGCGCCTATATCAATGAATTTGTCGGGGCAAAAAAGCGAGGGCGTTTCTTTTTGTTGTATGAGGTGATTTTCCCCATTGGCATGATGTTTGCCGGGTTGGTGGGGTATTTTCTGGTGCCCATCTATGGTTGGAAGGTCATGTTTTTAATTGGCTTAGTTCCTTCCGCGTTGACCGTTCCCCTGCGCTGGTTAATGCCGGAATCACCACGCTGGCTGGCCGCAAAAGGTAGACTAAAGGAAGCGGATAATATCGTATCTACGCTGGAATCAGAGGTCATCAGGCGCGGCATGACGTTACCCGAGCCTGAAATGAAAGCCCCTACGGTGCAAAAACCGGCTCCGGAAGGCGTAAAAGCCCTGTTTGGCGGGATCTATAAATCCCGAACCTTTATGCTGTGGGGACTGTGGCTGACGGTTTATAGCGTCAACAACGGCATGATCACCTGGTTTCCAACCCTCTATAAAACCTGGTTTAACCTCTCTCTCGATACCAGTCTGGCCTACGGCTGGATCACCTCTTCCTGCGGCGTCGTGGCTTCGGTGATCTGCGCCTTGCTGATCGACCGCGTCGGACGCAAGCGTTGGTACACATGGGCTTTTTTACTGGCGATTGTTCCGCTGATTACGCTTTCTATTCTGGGCGCAAAGTCTGCCGTTGAAATTCTGATTCTGGGAAGCCTGACCTACGCCATTTTGCAGACCATCGCTTTCTCGCTTTATCTGTACGCGGCAGAGCTTTATCCCACCCGACTGCGCGCCATTGGCACTGCCTATTCCAGCGCATGGCTCCGCGCGGGGTCATCCATTGGCCCATTGATGGTGGGCTTTATCGTCAGCGGCTTCGGGATCCGTTTTGTGTTTATCACTTTCGCGGTTATTGCGCTGATTGGCGGCTTAATTACCTGGTTTTTTGCCATTGAAACCAAAGGAAAATCGTTAGAAGAGCTGTCGCCATAGGCGGCCTGTGGCCGCGGAAAGCACGGGGCCACCTCTGGCAGAACGTTGGCGCAGTCGGCTGACTTAGCTGTGCGCCTTACCGGGAATTATTCATAGACCTGGATCATCAACGGGCGGTGAAAAACATGAACAAATTCATCAAAAGCGGCACGATGCTGCTGGCTTTACTACACCCTTTCCTCGCGCAGGCCGACGATACGCTTTTTTCTCCAACGGCAAAAAACATGACCGGAGAGTGGGGAGGAATACGAACAGACCTGCGGCATCGTGGTTATAACTTTACGCTGGAATATAGCTCGATGACGGCCACTAATGTTTCTGGCGGTTACGATCGCGATAAAACCCTACGTTATAGCGACCAGTATATTCTCGGCATCGATATGGATCTGGAGACGATTTTCGGCATTCACGATGGGGAATTTAAAGCCTCGCTAAACGATCGTAACGGGAGAGATTTGACTCAGGATCGCCTCCAGGATCCGCGCGCTCCGGTCATCGGCTCGGGTGTTCAGAGTAACTACGGTCGGGGACAAACATGGCACGCGACGCAATTCTGGTTCAAAAAAACCTGGCAGGATAAAAAGTGGGATCTCAAGGTCGGTCTCATGCCGCCAGGAGAGGACTTTGATAATAGCGGCTGCTATTTTCAAAACCTGTCGTTATGCGGTTCGTTAGCCGGGCACGGTAGCGGCGTCTGGTATAACACTCCCATAGGCCAGTGGGGTGGCCGCATTAAATACAGCCTTACTTCGGCGCTTTATCTCCAGGCCGGCGGATTTCAGTACAATCCTAACTACGCCACCCGCCACGGAAGCTTCGAGCTGGATGGCACTGGGCATCTGGGATACATGTATATCTTTGAGCTGGGATATTTACCTGCCGCAGGCACGGCAATATTCCCTGACACCTGGAAAATTGGCGGCTGGTACAACACAGCGGATGCCAATGATGTACTGGATGACGACAATGGCGATCCCTATGTCCTCACACATCAGGCTGCCCGGCAACACGGTGGCCGTTACGGAGGTTATTTCTATGTCAGCCAGCAGCTGACCCACTCGGGCAGCCAGCGCCAAAATGGCCTCAACATTTTCGGGCATCTGGCCATAAATGATAAAAATACGGCGACAATGGACTATCAGATCCAGGCTGGCGTCATTTATAAGGGCCCTTTCGCCAGTCGCCCGCAAGACTTTATCAGCTTTGGCGTAAGTAAAATGCATGCCAACGCCAAAGTCGCTCGTCGAGCGCAACTCCAGAACCAGATGCGAGGGATCGATGATTATGCTGATCCCTTGTATGTCCCGGTTCGCAGAAGCGAGTATGCCGCAGAGCTGCATTATAGTTTTCGCGTTACACCATGGTTGACCTTGCGGCCTAATCTCCAGCTACTCGCCCATCCGGGAGGAATAGAAGAGATTAAAGATGCATGGGTTATCGGAAACCAGGTGACCATCAAACTTTAATAAAACAGGCCGCGCCGTGTGGACCAGAAAGGAAACATAACTAACAAAATCATATAATTAAGCCACTCCGCTGAGTGGCTTTTTTTCTGGATTAAGTAATGAGGGTTCGATGGTTTCCAGCCATTTTGCTGTTTACGCAAAAAATTTTTGCGCTTCCAAAACCAAAAATGAAACAGCGTTCCAACAACCTCTTGTTTTATCAACAATTCCTGCCTGTTTTTTGCAAAAAACG
Organism: Klebsiella sp. CN_Kp104; assembly: GCF_040064515.1. NCBI lineage: Bacteria > Pseudomonadati > Pseudomonadota > Gammaproteobacteria > Enterobacterales > Enterobacteriaceae > Klebsiella > Klebsiella sp. CN_Kp104. The sequence goes on from NZ_JBEAII010000029.1 coordinate 243,526, forward strand.
ACGTCCTCGCAGGGCAATAAAATATCGGCAAGGCTCACAAAATATAAACGCAAAATTTTTTCGTATTGCGCATATGAAATGCGTAGTGATTTAATTCTTATAGCCAAATCATCCTTAGAGCTAGAATGAGAATAAAAAATGGAAAAGCGTTCACTGAATAAAAATATTGATTTACTACTGCGCGGATTTACTGAATTAAAAGATAACGGGCGGTTTAATGAACCCAATCTTGACGGTAGCGCCGGAGATTATATTTCATTTTCCAGTTGGGAATGGCCGCAGGGCGTAGGGCTATTTGGTCTGGTACGTTTATGGGAAAATACGAAGTCTGATGAGCTATATAAAATTATCGACCAGTGGTTTCAGGGAAATATCGAAAAAGGTCTACCAGGCCTCAACGTCAATACCACCGCGCCGATGCTTCCCCTTTCGCTTTTCTGGTCCCATAACAGCCAACCGCACTACCAGCAGGTGCTGGATCGCTGGGCAAATCGCGTGATGACGGAACTACCACGCACGCCGGAACAAGGCTTTCAGCATGTGGTTTCCGACGGTATTAACGACATGGAGATCTGGGACGATACGCTATTTATGGTAGTACTGTTTCTCGCGCACTACGGCACGGTATCCGGGCGCCAGGAGCTGGTAGATGAAGCCGTTCGGCAGTTCCTGCTGCATGCGCGCTATCTCAACGATCCGCAAACCGGCCTGTGGTACCACGGCTGGAGCTTTGTCGAGAACAGCAACTTCGCTAAAGCCCGCTGGGCGCGCGGTAATGCGTGGATTACCGTCGGTATACTCGAATTACTGGAACTAGCCGACGTAGGCGCGGGCGTTCGGGAGTACCTGATAGAGTGCCTGAAAAAGCAGGTTAATACGTTAATCGACCTGCAGGCCGCTAATGGCGCCTGGCACACCCTGCTCGACCATCCTGACTCTTACATCGAAATTTCCGCGACTGCCGGTTTTGGCTATGGCTTATTAAAAGGCGCGCGTCTTGGCATTGGCGATGAACGATGGCTACAGGCGGGTATGAAAGCGCTGGAGATTGTTCAGGATAATATTGATGCCGAAGGAACGGTACACAATGTTTCTTATGGCACGCGAATGGGGCGCACCCTGCAATTTTATAAAGATATTCCATTACAACCTACCGGCTATGGACAGGCATTAGCAATATTATGCCTGAGCGAAGGTTTGCGCCTCGCTGATAAAAAATAAAATACCGCCCTTCTCTTTTGGAGAAAATAATAATGGCTATCGAATATAGTATTTTTAATTTAACGGCGGGTAACGCCGTGCGCTACTGGCAGCTATCCGATATTACCAGTTTACGCTATGACACGACGGACACGCCGATGGCTGGCGAAATGGACCCGTTTTTCTTTTTAAGTAAACATAAAAACTTCATTCCTCATACCTACCCGTGCCGCGACGATTTTCGCCAGCACTTTGCTGAAAAAAAACCGCAGCCTTTCGCCAGCGCAAACTACTCTCGCTGGTGGTTCCCTTTTGCTTCCGACAGAGTCGATCTCTCCGGCTTTTGGTTTCGCCCAACCCGCGTCGGCGCCTGGGCCAGAACGCTTCTCGATTGCCCACAGGCTGGCGAGTATCGTTTTCGCCTCGCCACCTGCGGAGGCGCGCTGCTGAAGCTGAACGGCGAAGAAGTACTCTGGATGGCGGATTATCAGCGCAACCTGGAAAACCAGCGTGAATTCAGCCTGTCGCTACAGGCGGGGAAAAACGAGCTGGAGCTGTGGTTTGATGACTTAGCCGAACGCGATATTCGCTTCTTTTTCCAGCTCGACTACCTCGCCGGTGAGCCGCTGCGTATTGCGTTGGCAACGCCGCTCACCGACGCGCAGGTCAAAGAAATGGAGCAGTTACTGGACGGCGTCTCCTTTGAACATCCGGTATATAACCGCGGCACCATTCGCCTTGTCTTTCCTCAACCCGCGTCGACGGACTACAGCCTGCACGTCAACGTGCTGGGGGATTTTATCTCGCTGGATGAACCGGTCACGCTCGATAGCCGACTCTCCGCCGGCGAGTCGCTGGTCGCCATTGCTGAAAGCGAAGCTATTCCGGCGGACTTCCGCAATTTCAACATCACGCTGCAGCGTGAAGGGTTCAAGATAAGCCGCACGCTGGGCGTCGAAATCTGCCACGCCGACCGCCAGACGGCGATCCCGGCAACGCTGGAAGCACGGATTGTGGAAGCGCTGGAGGTGGTCGCTCATGAAGGTGAATACAGCAGCGTCAAAGCGCTGGCGCGCCTGGCCTGCGGCCTGAACGATGAGCAAACCCAGCAGATGCTGGATGGGGTCCTGCCATCGGTGCTCGACTGTCACGATTGCGCCGACTTTACGCTTGTGCCGCTGCTGTGGTGCCGCACGGTATGGGGCGACAAGATCGACCCAGAGGTTCGCGGGCGCATCGATGACGCGATTCTGCGTTTCCGCTACTGGATGGACGAACCCGGCAACGATGTACAGTGGTACTTCTCTGAGAACCACGCCCTGCTGTTCCACACCGCGGCGCTGCTGGCGGGCAACCTCTTCCCTGACGCGACTTTCACCCGCTCCGGGCGCAGCGGGCGCGAGCAGGCGGCGACGGGTAAAGCACGGGTCATCAGTTGGCTGGACCATTTCGAGCAGTGTGAAATGGCCGAATGGAACTCAGCGCCCTACTTCCCTATTGATTTAAAAGGTCTCACCGCGCTGGCGGCACTGTCCGGCGACGCGCAAATAAGCCAGCGCGCCATCGCGGCAATCACGCGTTTACTGGCGCAGATTGCCCGCTCCGCCCACCAGGGTTTTCTGACCGCCTCGCAGGGACGTTCTTACGAACACACCCTACGCGCCGGACGCTCTCTGGAACTGGCGGCGATTTCGCGTCTGCTGTGGGGCAAAGGTAACTATGGCTGTCGTTTCCATGCGCTACCGCAATTAGCCCTGCTGCTGCGTGATGGCCTGCTCACCCTTCCGGCGGAACTAGCAGAAGTTGCCGCCTGGCAAAAAGAGAGCGCTATCGAGTGGTGTTTTGCCCAGGGCGCTAACCGGATCGCCAAACTCTATCACTACAAAAACCGCCATGCGGCTATGGGGTCCATCGCCGGCTATCGCTGGGGAGAATGGGGCTATCAGGAGACGCCGTTCCATTTACGTCTTGGCAACCAACCCGAAGCGCAGATCTGGATAAACCATCCAGGCGAGACCCTGCACGGCGGGTTCGGTCGCCCCTCTTACTGGGGCGGGTGCGGCACGCTGCCGCGCGTGCAGCAATATCGCGGGCTGGCGGTGCTGACTTTCAATCTGCACGCCGATCAGCCTGACTTTACTCACGCCTGGCTGCCGCAAAGCCAGTTTGATGAGGTCGTTATTAGCGGCCAGCGCGCGGCGGTACGCAGCGGTGACGGTATGGCGCTGCTGATGGGTAATCAGCCGTTTGAAACGGTGAATACGGGGCCAACCCGCGGCTGCGAAATTCGCCTTAACGGGCAACAAACCCGCTGGCTGGTTCGTATCAACGATCGGGTCGATAGCTCCCTGGAATCCTTCAGCGCATGTTTCAGCGGCCTGACCCTCATCCAGCACGACGACGGCAGTATTGAAGTAAACGATCCGCTGTACGGTACGGTGCGCTTCCTGGCTGATGGACGAGTGAGCGCCGAGAACCGCACGCTGGACCCACAGCAGTGGAGCGTCGTGGGCAGTAGCCGTGAACTTCCTCTGTAACCAACGCCCGGCAGAGACCGGGCAAGGAAAATAATAATGGATACGCAAATCGACAAACAGGCTGTGCCTTCCGGGCAGGCCGCTGATGATGTAAATCCGAATACGCTGCACAATCCCGCTCGCGAAATGGCTAAACCGAAAAGTAACTATCGCTGGGTCATCTGCTCCATGCTGGTGTTTGCCACAACGGTCAACTATATGGATCGCCAGATCCTCGGTCTGCTGGCGCCGATGCTGCAAAAAGATATCGGCTGGACGCAAATGGAATATAGCTGGCTGGTCAATGCGTTTACCGTCGCGTATGGCGTCGGCACGCTGGTATGCGGGCGAATTATTGACAAACTGGGAACCAAAATCAGCTATGCGGCGGCGATGGTCGTCTGGAGCGTCGCGGCGATGGCGCATGCCGTCGTCGGGTCGGTAGCGGGATTCGCGCTGGTTCGCGTCCTGCTTGGGCTAGGTGAATCCGCTAACTTCCCGGCGGCGATGAAGGTGATTGCCGAATGGCATCCGAAAAAGGAACGTACGCTGGCGACCGGCATTCTTGGCGTCGCGGTCAATATCGGCGTGGTTATCTCGCCTGCGCTGATTCCGCTTATCGCAGTGCATTACGGCTGGCACGGCGCGTTTTTAATTCTCGGCGCCATTGGTTTACTGTGGCTGATTCCCTGGTTCATCGCCTTTGGCCCGGTGAAAGCGAAAGCCAGCGCCGAAGAGCAGGCGTGGATTGCTCAGGATAAAGAAGAAGCCGTCAGCGTTTCGGCCATTAAATGGACGCATCTGCTGGGCTATCGCCAACTGTGGGCCGTGGCATTAGGCAAAATGTTGACCGACCCAATCTGGTGGTTCTTCCTCTTCTGGCTACCGAAGTGGCTCAACGAATCCCGCGGTATCAACATGGAAGGTCTGGGTCTGCCGCTGATCGTTATTTATCTCTTCGCCATTGTCGGCAGCCTCGGCGCAGGCTGGTTACCAGGCAAACTCATGAGTAAAGGATTTAGCACCGCCAGCGCACGTAAACTCACGATGCTGATCTGCGCCTGCCTGGTCCTGCCGATTTTCGCCGCCACCCAGGTCGAAAATCTGTGGGCCGCCGTCGCGCTGGTCGGGTTAGCTGCGGCGGCGCACCAGGGGTGGTCTGCCAACATTCTGACCTCGGTATCCGATCTGTTCCCGAGCGCAGCCGTCGGTTCGGTCGTGGGGATTGGCAGTACCTTCGGGATGATCGGCAGCGTGATCTTCTCTACGGTGATTGGCGCCGTGCTTGAAGCCTCTGGTAACTATTGGGCGCTGTTCGCCATCAGCTCGGTGGCTTATCTGCTGGCATGGGCGATTATGTATCTCCTGTTAGTGCCGAAGATGGAGCGAGCTAAATTCGACTAACCCGCTCTCTTTAGCGGTGGCCCGTATCAGGCGATACGGGCCACCGATTGACGTTCGACGATGGCGCACGCCAGCTCAACCCGCCTTGGAATTTCGACACTACCCGCAATCATATCCTGCAGCAGCTCCAGCGCCAGCGTGCCGATTTCGTGCACCGGAAGGTGAACGGTAGTTAACGGCGGTGTAGCAAACTCCGCCTGCGGCAGGTTATTCATACCCACCACCGAGATATCTTCCGGCACGCGCAGTCCTAAGGCCCGCACGCCGTTGATCGCGCCGATCGCCAGCGAATCATTGGCGCACAGTATCGCCGTACACTCGCGCGGATTATCACGGAAACGCGCGATCACCGCCTGCTCCGCCAGCTCCGGTAGCCAGTCGGTTACCGTCAGGATCCGCGAATCGTCGCACAACAGCTGGCGAGCGCGCATCGCTTCCCGCCAGCCATCCTCACGCTGTTCAATGGTTCGCCTGCCAGGGTGGGTTAAAAAAAGAATGTCGCGGTGGCCGCGCTCGAGCAAATATTCACAGGCCATGCGCGTGGCCGAACGGTTGCAGGGCAGCACGCTGGACAACCGCATTAACGGATCGTCAGTATTCACCAACACCGCCGGTTTTTTCAGGTTCGCCACCGTATTCAGAAAGCCGCTGTCATCTACCGTCAGCGCCAGCACGCCACCTACGTCCGCTTCTTCCAGCAGCGCCTGCAGAGCACCATTGTCATTATCACTGAGCTGATGAGTAATGAGATCAACGCCCAGCACCTTCGCTCGCTCTTTTAACCCTTGCAGGACGTACCAGCTAAACTGGTAGCGGTTGTAATCCAGCATCGCCACTTGTGAAATAGCCAGCACAATTCGCGCGCCGCCCAGCTCCTGAGCCGGCGTATATCGCATGGCCCGCGCCACTTCCTGAATACGCGTGCGCAGTTCGTGGCTGACCCCTTTTTCGCCCGATAGCGCCCGCGACACGGTACTGAGCGAGGTTCGACAACGGGTAGCGATATCCTCCAGCCGCACGCGGCGATAGCCTGCATCGCGCTCTGTCTGATTATCTGATTTACTCATCTCTCATCCTTTATGACACCGCGCGCCACTCGGCGTAATAATGAAAATCGCCGCGACTGGCGAATAATAGCCAGCAGTCAGTGTAGCCATTGATGCTACCCGAACGGCTTCGCGCACCACGGCACGATAAGCCATTTTTTACCCGGCATCGATTAAGGATTGCGGATTTGTGATCGTCAGCCGCACTATCCTGCCGTTGCTACCACGCACTCGCTAATCCTGTAACAGCATCAAAATTTTGATATTGATGATTATATGTTTATTCAATTAGGGTGTGGATTATTGTATTGTTTAAAAAATTACCATCGTATTTATAAATATAATATTTATATAATCAGCTCTAAAGATTATCGAAACACCCGATGCGCTATATTTAGCATCGTTCACTCACAGTGCTTCCCACATATAAAACCAGTGGGTGGCGTCCCGACAAACGGTGCGGAACATGGCAGCGGAGACCAGCTGATAGCGGCGGTCCTGAGATTTCGCGGGTGTATAAGCGCACACGTAGCGCCCGCTATTGGCGTCGGGCAGCCCCTCTTTAACCGACATCCAGGGGAGAATCAGTTGCTCCGGCGGAACGCCCGCCGAAATGGTATCGATCACTTCATGCGCCAGCGCCCGGGCATCGCGGCTATAGGGGCCAACGGCAACCTGTTCACAATGTCTGAGTAAATGTTCCATTAATTATCGTTTCCTTTTTTGAGTCTCTATTTTCCCTTAATTATTGCAAAGATATCATTGGAAATAACTATTATTTAATAGGATTTAATGGTACTTATTTACTTAAAAATAAATTTTTAATACGAAACTATAATGACTCGTATTTATATCTCATTGATATAAAAAAGCCATTATCCGCTATCTCCGTATCAACATAGTTGGATAATGGCTAATTCAGGCAATAACGCACTATGCGCAATTGGCCGTGAACTCTACCGGCAAGTCGCCATAAAACCAGCCATCGTCCTGTTGGGTGAGATCGACGCGGATGGTCTTCTTCTCGCCAAACAGAAACTGCTTCACCAGTACCTTACGAGTAAAGACGCCGCCGACGTTAATACGCACGCCGTGATGTTCCACCTTCTTAACCCGGATGGTTCTGGTGGAATAATCTATTTGAATATCAACATGTTCTCCGTGACGAGCGATAAAAGCCGCGATCCTGACATGCCCCCCATTTTTGGAGAAAGAGATAAACGGCTGACTCTTTCTACCGCGCCTTCCCTTTTCTATATTAACGAAATTGTTTACGTCAGAGCGCACTGCACCATTGAACACAAAGAAGCCTCCCTTCTCAGCAAAATCGTATCCCTTAAAACGAAAAAACAATGGTTTATTTCACTAGCAGGATGAATTTATGACAGAATAATTAACTGCATTTTAGATATAACCACAAATAAAATCAAACCTACAAACGGTCATTGTAGAGCAACTATCTCCCCATTCTCATCGCGGTAAGAGAAACACGACGGGCTAGATTCCGCACGGCAACTGGCTTCGGCAAACATGATTCGTCGCCCAGCAGGCAAGCGTAATAAAGAGTAAAGTAATCCCAGGATCTGTTAGACGGCCTCTGCGCCACTGAAATGACGTTCGCGCCCAGTCACAGGAGGTTAAAATTTCTCCGGCAGTTCGTGCGCAATATCGATCAGTTCACCGTTCTCCATTTTGATATATCCCCCTTCTTTAAGCTCAGCAAGAATTTTGAAAAGGTAGCTGCGCGACATTTTGGTTCTTTTCAGAATAAAGCTAGCCAGGCTTCTATCATGTAATACTCCCGCATCCTGCTGTTTTTTGTAACGGTAAATCATTGATTTAATCGTATCGTAGCGTGAAGGTAAATTCTTTTCGTGGTGTGCATCAATAATCAGCGATAGCTGAAATGCCATAATTTCCATCAGATAAGCAAAGCGCTCACGTTGAATGAAATAGTGTTCAAACGCTTCTTTACCGCAGGTCACTATTTTGACATTTTTCTTTGCCGTATATTTTAGCGATAGCGCCGGACCATAGTTTTCAATAATACCTAAAATCATACCGCGGATCCCTTTGCCGACCTGCAGCATATCTCGCGTTTTGCTCAGGACACCGCGTTTACCAGCGGAGCCAAAACCCACATTGTATTCCACTTCTATCGCAATAATGCCTTCAACTACAATGACGACTTCGCCAGGCTCAATTCTGAAAACGCCATTGTCTTTGATGATTCGTGGCTGATTTGCCGAGATCAGCGGCTGAATCAACTCAAGGTCGCTGGCGACAACATGGTTATATTGATCAATAACGTCGGAATAAGTCGTTTTCATGCTGCCTCATTAATTACTATTTATTTAAGCATCTCGAAAAATAGTCTGCCAAAGTTAAGCCTGTCAATTAAAGGTAGCATTTTTAGTTCATCCTGCCATTTATTTCAGTCCGTTTAGAGACTCCCCCCTCGTATCGGTAGATTCAGCTTAATAGAATGCCGACACCGACGAGAACCGTTAAACGTTTTCTCGCCCATTGAAGCGTCTAATTTATTTTTAATAAAAAAACACCCTTGCTAATTTAAAAATAAATTAGGCGCTTCGTTAACAATATATTTTTCCAGATCATTAAGAACTCCGGAAAAATAAAAGGATAGCGAACTATGTTTAAAAACATTCCCTTTAAGAGAACAATGTTAGCCAGCATGCTGACATTAGCCTCCGGCGCGGTGACCGTTGCTCACGCTGCCGACGCCGCAGCGACGAAGCAGGATGCTAAAAAGCCTAACATCGTAGTTATTTTTGGCGATGATATCGGCTACCTGAACCTGAGCACCTACAATCAGGGTCTGATGGGCTACCAGACGCCAAACATCGACAGCATCGCCGCCCAGGGCGCGAAGTTTACCTCCTACTACGCCGAGCAGAGCTCCACCGCGGGTCGTTCCGCCTTCATTACCGGCCAGATGCCGTTCCGTACCGGGATGAGTAAAGTCGGTATGCCGGGAGCGCCGCAGGGTCTGCAGAAAGAAGATCCGACCATCGCCAACGTCCTCAAGCAGTTGGGTTACGCCACCGGGCAGTTTGGTAAAAACCACCTGGGAGACCGCGATGAATTCCTGCCGACCGCGCACGGTTTCGATGAATTCCTTGGCAATCTCTATCACCTGAATGCTGAAGAAGAGCCGGAAAACCCGGATTACCCGAAAGATCCCAACTTCCGCAAACAGTTTGGCCCGCGCGGCGTGATCAAGAGCACCGCTGACGGCAAGATCGAAGATACCGGTCCGCTGACCGTGAAGCGTATGGGCACCGTAGATGAAGAGACTCTGGCCGCCAACAACGACTTTATGGCGCGTCAGGTGAAAGCCGGTAAACCATTCTTTACCTGGTTCAACACCACTCGTATGCACAACAAAACCCACCTCAAAGACGACAGCGTTGGCGTCACCGGGCTGGGAACCTATGCCGATGGCATGGTTGAGCACGATAAAATCGTCGGCCAGGTGCTGCAGAAAATTAAAGATCTCGGCATCGAAGATAACACCATCGTTATCTACACCACCGACAACGGCCCGATGACCGCCACCTGGCCGGACGCAGGCGAAACTCCATTCCGCGGTGAGAAAAACACCGGCTGGGAGGGCGGCTTCCGCGTTCCGGCAATGATCAAATGGCCGGGCCACATCAAACCGGGCACCGTGGTGAGCGACATGTTCGCCAGCTACGACTGGTTCCCGACGCTGGTTGCCGCTGCCGGCGACAGCAACATCAAGCAAGAGATGCTGAAAGGTTATAAAACGCCGTCCATCACCTACAAGGTTCACCTTGATGGCTATAACCAGCTCGACTTCCTGCAGGGCAAAGGAAAAGACCAGCGTAACGAATTCTTCTACTGGAGCGATGACGGCGATCTGCTGGCAATGCGTCAGGGCCGCTGGAAGATCCACTTTATGATCCAGGAACACACCGGTCTCGATCTGTGGCGCTATCCGTTCACCAAACTGCGTGCGCCGATGATCTTTGACCTTGCCGTCGATCCACTGGAGAAAGGCGACCAGGGGATGGGCTACCAATCCTGGTTCTACGATCGCATGTTCCTGATGGGCGGCGCGCAGAAGTCGGCAAAAGAAATGCTGGCGACGTTTAAAGAATTCCCGCCGCGTCAGAAACCAGGCTCCTTCACCGTCTCCGATGTCAGCGCGATGCTTGACCAGGGCGCGCGCAAATAACCCTGTTATCAACTCCAGGGCGGTTCGCCGCCCTGTTTTTCTCCTCGCTTTACCCTCGACCTGACTAATCCGGGAGTTATTTATGAAACACAGCACCACCGTGCCTGTTAACGCATTACCTTCGGCAGAAAAGTACGCGGGTAACGGCCCCGCCTACCAACGTCGCTTTCATGTGATGGCGAAACCCACCGGCTCCGCCTGTAATCTCGATTGTAGCTACTGCTTCTACCTGCACAAAGAACACTTACTCCAACAGGACAAGCGCTGCTACATGAGCGATGAAACGCTGGAAAACTTTATCCGCCAGTACATCGATGGACAGGATGGCGAACAGGTGGTCTTCTCCTGGCAGGGCGGCGAACCGACCCTGATGGGACTGGAGTTTTTCCACAAAGTGGTGAAATTCCAGCAGCAATATAAAAAGCCCGGCCAGCGGATCGAAAACGATCTGCAAACCAACGGTATCCTGATTAACGATGCCTGGGCTGAATTCCTCAAAGCGAATCAATTCCTTGTCGGCCTGTCGATTGACGGCCCGCGAGAGTTGCACGACCGCTATCGCATCACCCGCAGCGGCAAACCAACGTTTGATAGAGTGATGGCCGGCGTCGACGCCCTGAAGCGCCACGGCGTTCCATTCAATGCGCTGGTCACCGTCAACCGCACCAACGCCCGTTTCCCGTTAGAGGTTTACCGCTTTGTTACCCGCGAACTGGGGGCGACCTACGTGCAGTTTAACCCCTGCGTCGAACCAGTGGACTTTACCCAGACCGCGCCTCATTTCTGGCGTGATGACAGCATCCCCACCGTCGGTAGCCGCCGCGCGCGCCCCGGCGATTTAGACTCCATCGTCACCGACTGGTCGGTCGACCCGGACGATTGGGGACGCTTCCTGATCGCCACCTTCGAAGAGTGGGTGAACAACGACCTTGGCCGCGTCCAGGTCAATCTGTTCGAAACCGCCGTCGCCCAGATGATGGGCATGCCGGCGCAAATTTGCACCACCGCGGAGTTTTGCGGCAAAGGGCTCGCGGTTGAGAAAAACGGCGATGTTTTCTCCTGCGACCACTACGTCTATCCGGAGTATCAAATCGGCAATATCGCCGATAACAGCCTGGCGCGAATGGCTTTCTCCGAACGTCAGCAGGCTTTCGGTATGGGTAAATGCGACACGCTGCCCCAGCAGTGCAAGCAGTGCCCTTACCTGAAGCTTTGCCACGGCGAGTGCCCGAAAAACCGTCTGGTGCTCACCACCGACGGCGAAGCCGGTTTGAACTATCTCTGCCCGGGCATTAAAGCCTTTTTCAACTATGCCGAGCCGATTCTGGCGGGCATCGTCACGCTGGTGAAACGCGATTTTAAAGGAGTTAGCCGATGAATCTTCGCGAGAAAATGCTACAGCTGGAGCAGCGCATGAATGCGCAGGTGCTCGGCCAGGAAAACGTCGTTCGCATGCTGCTTATCGCCCTGCTCTGCGATGGGCATATCCTGCTCGAAGGGCTGCCGGGGCTGGCGAAGACCCGCGCCGTCCGCGAGCTGGCGCGACATATCGCCGGCGAGTTTCGCCGTATCCAGTTCACTCCGGATCTGCTGCCCTCGGATATCACCGGCAGTGAGATTTATCAGCAAAATGCCAGCCGCGAAGAGGAGCAGTTTCGTTTTCGCCCAGGGCCGGTATTCGGCAACGTGATTCTGGCGGACGAAATCAACCGCGCCTCGGCCCGCGTGCAGTCGGCGCTGCTGGAGGCGATGGAAGAGCGCCACGTCACCGTGGCGGGCAAAAGCTGGCCGCTGCCGGGCGTGTTTATGGTGCTGGCGACGCAGAACCCCGTCGACCAGGAAGGCACCTGGCCGCTACCGGAAGCCCAGCTCGACCGCTTTCTGATGAAAGTACAGGTCGACTATCCATCAAAAGAGCATGAGCAGCAGGTGATGCAGCTGGTTCGCACCGAGCAACAGGCGAAATATGGCGTAGCGGCAAAAACCGCCCCCGCGCCAGAAGCGGAATCACTGCGGTTCAGCCAACATGAAATTGCCTCCTGCTGGCGGGAAATTAGCGCCATCCACGTCGCGCCGATTATCGAAACCTGGATAGTCGAACTGGTCAACGCCACCCGCCAGCCGCAGCATATCAGCGAGCAATTAGCCAGCTATCTGGCTTACGGCCTGAGCCCGCGAGGCACCTTAGCGCTGGAGCGCTGCGCCCGCGCGCAGGCCTGGCTCGCGGGACGTGACGCGGTTCGCCCGGAAGACGTGCGCTTTATCGCGCCGGCGGTAATGCGCCACCGCTTGATGCTGAGCTATCAGGCCAGCGCCGATGGTTGCAGCGCCGACGATGTGATTACCATGCTGCTGAACGCCGTGGTGATCTAATGAACGAACTCTGCGTGAATCGCCAGATGCTGCTCGACCTCGGGCCGCAGGCGCGGTTGATGGCTAACCCGCCGGGGCAGATCCCACCAGGGGCGTTATCCGGCGAACGCGCCTCCCGCCAGCAGGGCCGTGGGCTCAACTTCGACAGCCTGCGTCGTTATCAACCCGGCGACGACATACGCATGATCGACTGGCAGACGACCGCCCGTCTACGTACGCCGTGGGTGCGCCAGTACAATGAAGAGCGCGAGCGCCCGGTCTTTTTGCTGGTCGACCAACGATTAGATATGCATTTCGCCACCCGCGGGCAAACTAAAGCCAGCGCCGCGGCCAAAACCGCCGCGCTGCTGGCCTGGCGTAGCCATCACGATGGCGATCGCCTCGGCAGCCTGGTATTTAACGATACCACGTTGGCGCTACACCCCTGCCGCGCCCCGCGTAGCACTCTACCCGCGCTGCTGGATGATCTGACGCATTACAACCAGTTGCTGGCGCAGCAATATCCTCTCGAGCCGGAGCGTACGCAGACGCTTTCGCAGGCGCTACAGCGCGCGGTCAGCACGATTCCGCGCGGCGCCTGGGTCGCTATCCTCAGCGATTTTCACGATCTCGACGCCCAAGCGAAGGCCATGCTGGCGCATCTGCGCCGTCGCTGCGAGGTCAGCGCATTTGTGCTGTTCGACGACTTACACCTTCGCCTGCCGCGCTCCGGCACGCTGGCCGCCTGCTACGGCGGGCGCAGCGCCAGCGTCACCCTCACCTCCGCGCTCAGCGCCGATATTCGTCAACACATCATCGGTCGGCTGGCGCGTCAGCAGCAGCAACTCAACCAGTTGGGTATTCGGGTCAATCATCTGACGGTAACTCAGGACCTGCTGCGCCAGTTACAAAAAGGGCTTTAAATGTTTGAGAAAGGCTATGCGGTGCCGGAGCTACTAACGCCCGCGCTGCCCCCCGCCCCCAGCTGGTTTCCGCTACCAATCGGCTGGCTGATTCTGCTCGCGATTGTCGTAGGCCTGGCGGCGCTGTTCCTGCTTATCCGCTACGCCCGCTGGCGGCGCAACCGCTGGCGACGAGAAGCGCTGCTGGCGCTCAATCATCCGCATACCATCGATAGCTGGATGCAGTTGATTAAACGGGTGCAGCTGGTCCACCAGCCGCGCCAGACGGTTAGCCAAACGCTGGCGCCGGAAGCCGTGCTGGCGTCGTTGACGCTGGATGCTGACCTGCGCGACCAGCTCATCGCCCGCTACTGCCGGGCCGACAACGCCCTGAACGACCAGCAGACGGCGCGGCTTCGCGCTCAGCTGGCGCAGTGGCTAAAGGAGCTTCCACATGTCTGAATGGCTCGCCCACATTGATTTCGCCTGGCCCTGGGCCGCGCTACTGCTGGCGCTGCCGCTGCTCACTCGTTTTCTCCCGCTACCGGCAAAAACCACCGACGAGCGCGTGCGGGTACCGTTTTTACCCTCGCTCATTGACGCGCTACAGCTCGATACCCGGCCAAAACGCGGAAGTGGGGCCAGCGCCGTACTGTTCTGGCTTATCTGGTCACTGCTGGTTTGCGCGCTGGCGCGGCCGGAATACCTGACGCCGCCACAATATATTACCAGGCCGATGCGCGACATCGTGCTGATCCTCGATGTCTCCGGGTCAATGGCGAAAAATGACGTCCAGGGCGGTAATACGCGCCTGCAGGCGGTACAGCAATCGGTGCGCAAGTTTGTCGCCGCCCGCCAATCCGACCGCATCGGCATGGTCATCTTCGCCAGCAAAGCCTGGCCCTTCGCCCCGATAAGCGAAGATAAACAGGCGCTGCAAACGCGCATCAATCAGCTGGCGCCGGGCATGATTGGCCAGCAAACCGCTATCGGCGATGCGCTGGGCGTGGCGGTTAAGGTGCTGGATAATGGCCCCGATAAGCAGGCCGATAAGCTGGCGATTTTACTCACCGACGGCAATGATACCGCTTCGCAGCTGTCGCCTGAACTGGCGGCAAAGCTTGCTGCCGACCACCATGTCCGGGTTCATACCATCGCCTTCGGCGACCTCAGCGATACCAGCAAAGACAAAGTCGATTTGCCGCTACTGCAGCGCATCGCGAAAACCACCGGCGGCCAGAGCTGGACCGCCGCGCATTCCGGCAGCGCGCTGGATAGCGTCTGGCAACAAATCGACGCCCTCACTCCGGCGCAGGTCAAAAGCCTCGGCTGGTCCTGGCATCAGCCGCTCTATCCGTGGCCGCTCGCCGCCGCGCTGTTACTGTTACTGCTGGCCGCCTGCGGCCGTGTCCTCAGGGAGAAAATGGCATGAGCGATTTTCACTTCCTCTATCCGTGGCGCTTAACTGCGCTGCTGCTGTGTGTGCTGGTGGCCTGGCTTCCTGGCTATGGCGCTTCCGCATGGTCAACGCTAATGGATAAACCTTTTCGCGCGTTGATTATTCAACGCCGTCGCAGGTTAACCCGGCTGCTGCCGTGGCTACTGGCGCTCGGTGTCATCGCACTGGCGGGCCCAAGCTGGCAGCGCGAACTCCCGGCGGCGCTGACGCCGCAAAGCAACGTGATGGTGATTCTGCAGCAGGATCTGGCGATGTATGCCCAGGATCTTCCCCCCTCGCGTCATCAGCGCATGCAGCATAAAATCGCCGCGCTGATGCAACAGCAGCCCGGTTCGCATTTCGGTCTGGTGGTCTACAGTAGCCAGGCCTTTCTCACCACGCCGTTAACCCAGGATCCGCAGTTTTATCAGCTATTTCTCAACGCCCAGTCGCCCTCTTTGCTGCCGGAAGGTAGCGGTTCCGCCCTGCCGCAGGCCGTCGCACTGGCGTTAAAAAATCTGCCTACAGACAAAGACAGCCCGCGTAGCCTAATCCTCGTTGCCGATACCCTGTCGCCTGCCGATGTCACCTGGCTGAAAGGGCAACATCTACCGCTGCAAATTTGGGTACCCGGCACCGCCGCGGGTGGAACGCTGCCGGATAAGTATGCCAGCCTCGGCATCGATACCCGGCTGAACGTCGATCGTTTCCGCCAGTTGCGCGACGCCGGGATCCCGGTGACGCTGGCCAGCGATGATGGCGACGATCTGCCGATCATCGCCAGCCACATTCAACAATCGGTGACTCAGCAAAATAACGCCCGCGAGGATCTGCACTGGAAAAACAGCGGCTACCTGCTGATCGCGCCGATGCTGTTCCTGCTGCTGTTCTGGCGACGCCAGTTACTGATGGTAGCGCTACTATTTCCCGCGCTGCTGTGGTCGCCGCACAGCGATGCCGCCTGGCTCGATGCCTGGGTTCGCCCCGATATTCAGGGGCAGCACGCCTTTCGCCGCGGCGACTACGCCGCTGCCGCCGGGCATTATCGCTATCCGTTATGGCAAGGTATCGCCTGGTATCGGGCGGGCGACTATCCTGCCGCCGCCAGCGCGTTTCGCGCCGCGCCGCCAACCGCGGAAACCTTGCTGTGGCTGGGCAACAGCTATGCTCAGCAAAAGCAGTGGCAGCAGGCGCTCGACAGCTACGATCGCGCCCTCTACCTACATCCTGACTGGTCCATGGCGCTGCAAAATCGCGATAAAATCTCGCAGATTGTGATGGGCATTCGCCAGCAAGAGCGCGAGCGCCAACAGGCGCAGGGCGATGCGATGGACGACGGCCCGGATAAGCTGGTCCACGACCTGCAGAAAAACCAGGGCATCGATCAGCAGCAAATCGGCGCTATTGCCGGGGAGAGTCCGCAGGTTAATCAATGGTTTGATGCGCTGGATGTTTCGCCAACGGGGCTACTGAAAAGCCTGTATCGCAACGGCTCGGGAGATACCACGCCATGAACAAAGCGCTACTTTTTCTGCTGGCCGCCACCCTGCCGGCGCATGCGGCGATGGACATCACCCGTGAACTGGAAGCGCCGGCGCAGATCGTCCCCGGCCAGCCGGTTCGGGTGGCGATCACCTGGTGGACCGATAGCTGGTTTAACCCGCCGCCGCAGTGGCCCGAGTTTGCCGTCAAAAACGGCGAACTTCTGAATACCGCGTTGCCTTCACAACTGGTGACGCGCAAGAAGAACGGGATCGTCTGGAGCGGCATTCGCCTTGAACGTCAGGTCAGCGCCTGGCAGCAGGGCGTGCTACGCCTGCCGGCGATCGACATTACCGCGACCTCCGCCAATCAGGCGCCGGTCACGGTACATCTTCCGGCGCTGGAACGCCCGGTAAACTGGCCGGCCAATACCACTCAGGCGGACCATTTTTTACCGGCCAGCCAGCTGACGCTCAGCCAGCAAATTCAACAGTACCACGCGGGGAAAGACGCCACGCTGCGGGTTGGTGATGTCGTTGACCGTATCGTGACCGTCGAGGCGCAGGATGCGCTACCGGGGCAAATTCCACCGCTGCTGTACGCCATTAGCGGTAGCGAAAGCCAGCGTCTGGCGCCGGTCAGTGAGGCATTAAAAAGCGAGCGCGGCGATATCATAGGCGCTCATCGGGTGGAGCGGCTGCGTTATCTGCCCAGCCATAGCGGCACGCTGACGCTACCACCGATTAGCTTGCGCTGGTGGGATACCGTTAATCATCAATGGCAAACGGCAAAGCTGGCGGGAGAAACGTTGAACGTCGCCGCGGCGCGACAGGGCGGCGCGGAGCAAGCGCTGCGCGGTACCACGGGAATGGTCACCTGGCAGAGCCTGATGTGGATAGTGATTGCCGCTGCCGGTGGGGGATGGCTTGGCCGCCGCTGGTGTTATCGAACGCTTCTCGGCATTAGTCGACGCTGGCGGCGTTTCTGGCAGCCGCAGCCGTTACCACCGCTGGCCCCTTAGACAAAGCACTTCCCGGCGGTTGACCGGATACGATTCGTAGGCCGGATAAGGCGCAGCCGCCATCCGGCAAAAATACGGTTCCGAACTCACCGCCATTGCCCGGCGGCGTTTTTTATTTCACCTGACACTGCGCCGGGTCGTATACCGTCTTCCAGTCCTGCTGCATATCGACAACCGTCCAGCCCTTCTGTTTCGCCTCGGTCAATCCTTTCACCAGCTTGCCGCTGGCGGAAGGATGGCTGTCGTAGGCATACTCCCGCGCCGCATCGGTATGGTGTACCAGCAGCTCGAAGGTTTTATAGTTCGGGTTGGCTGCGGTGTACTGTAGCATCGCCAGATCGCCGTCGCTGTTGCCGAAAGCCGCAACCGGGCGCTGACCCATAAACAGGTGGATCGCCACCGGCTTGGCCGCGGCGTCATCATTAAATGCGCCTTTCATCGTTTTGCGAAGCTGGGTGCCATTGTCCGTCAGACTAAATTCGCTGAGCGCGAACGAACCGATAACCTGCTCCGGAGGGATACCGTACATTTTCTCCGATACCACGCGCATGAAGTCAATTCCACCGCCGGAAACGATCCACGTTTTAAAACCATTGGCGCGCAGATAGTCCAGCAACTGGCGCATCGGCTGATATCCCAACTGGTCGTAGCGACAGCCGGTACGTTTATCCTG
Source organism: Klebsiella sp. CN_Kp104 (assembly GCF_040064515.1). Classification (NCBI taxonomy): domain Bacteria; kingdom Pseudomonadati; phylum Pseudomonadota; class Gammaproteobacteria; order Enterobacterales; family Enterobacteriaceae; genus Klebsiella; species Klebsiella sp. CN_Kp104. Next base: position 261,782 of record NZ_JBEAII010000029.1, read on the forward strand.
ATGGCTGTCAAACCATGCGCTGACCCGCTGACTAAACTCTTCGGTGGTCATGCCGCTATGGGTTAACGCCAGCAGCTTGAGCAACCCTTTTTCGCCGCCCGCCGCTACCGTTTTCAAATCGTTGTTCAGTACCGCCGCCACCAGCGGATCCTTTTTCCACTCCGGATGTTCGGGCACCAGCCGTTTCACTTCATCCACCGCGAACTGTAGTTGGAAAGTCAGCGGCGCTTCCGGCCACAGGGTGCCGTCATTATCAAAAACCACGTAGCGCTTATCCAGCGGAATAAAGTCCGCCCCGCCTTCACGCGTCGCCCCCTGCACCCATTGCTCAATCGCCTGTTTAGCAGGGGTATCTTTCCATGCCGGCAGCATATCGGTGGCTGCCGCGCTGGTGAAGCTCAATAGCAGCATGCTGAGCAGTACTGTTTTTTTCATTGTTTTTCCTTCTTATTCCACCGCCAAAAACCAGACCTACTTCAGCATGGCGGCAATCTTCTCAAGCGTCGGTTTAACCGTCGCGTAAAAATGGCGAAAGCCAGGACACAAATAATTGAGCCCTTCTTCGCCGTCCGGGGCGCGCACGATGCGGTTTTTCGGGCATTCGCCCCAGCATAAATTCAGATGCGGGCAGCTTTTGCAGTAGGCGGGCAGCGTCTCTTTCTTGCCCATGCCAAACACTTTCTGCCGCTCGGAAAAGACCATATGCGCCAGCTTATGCGCCTTAATATTGCCAAGCTTATATTCCGGGTAGACGTAGTGATCGCAGGAGTAGACGTCGCCGTTTTTCTCAATCGCCAGTGCCTTGCCGCAAAACGGCGCGGTGATGCATAACTGGGATGGAAGCCCCATAGTCTGTACCACGGCGGTTTCGAACAAATTTACCTGCACGCGGCCCAGATCACAGGTCACCCACTCATCAAAAGCTTCGGTCAGAAAATGTCCCCAATCGTCCGGATCCACCGACCAGTCGGTGACGATTGAATCCAGATCCCCCGGTTTCGCCCGGCGGCTGCCGGTGATGGGGATCGTCTCTTCGCGCCAGAACTGCGGCGCGGTGGTTTTAAACTCGGCGGCCTCTACGCAGGGCGTAAACTGGATATAGGTGGCACCGAGTTCGCGGGTAAGAAAACGATATACCTCGCGCGGGAAACGGGCATTCACCCGGTTAACGACTGCCAGCGCGTTGAACGGCACGCCGTGGCGCTTCAGCGCCGCGACCCCTTCCATGACCTTATCGAAGGTCGGCTTGCCGCTGCGCGTCACGCGGAAGCGATCGTGGATCTCGCGCGGGCCATCGATCGATACCCCGACCAGGAAGTTATGCACCTTTAAGAAGGCGGCCCACTTATCGTTAATCAGCACGCCATTGGTCTGCAGATCGTTCTCAATGCGCTGGTGCTTCGGCTGATATTTCTTTTGCAGCTCAACGACCTTTTCGAAAAACTCCAGTCCCATCAGGGTTGGCTCGCCGCCCTGCCAGGAGAAAATAATCTCTTCGCCGTCCTGGCTTTGGATGTACTGACGAATGAAATTCTCCAGTACCTCGTCGCTCATTCCTTTGTCGTGCGGCTGATGTAAAAGCTGCTCTTTATGCAGATAAAAACAGTATTGACAGTCCAGGTTGCAGGTGGAGCCGCTGGGTTTCGCCATCATGTGATAGCGGCGTTTATAGGCGGGCAGATAGCGCCCCTGGTTCTGTAATGGCGTTAATGGAATGGTGGTGCTTTTTTTCATCGACCAGAACCTATCTCTAGAATGCTCAAAACAGCAAAAGGCCCGGACATCTCGCCCGGGCCAACGTCATTTTAATTACCGGTCGGCATCGCCAACTGGAACCCTTCTTTTTGTAACTGCTCGCGGATATTACTAAAGCGTTGATACTGCGACAGGGTAATCGGCCCACTGTAGGCTTCGCTCTGCGGCTTACGCGGCGGATACTCGACGTAGGTTTTCATCAACTTAGTGATGGCTTCATTGAAGGTCACCAGCGTCCAGGTATGCTCGGTATAGTTGTTCATAAAGATATCGTAGCGTTCCTGCGGATCCTGCCAGAGGTCGAAAATCTGCGGCACCGTTGCGACATACGACTCCGGCCCTTTCCAGCCGAGGTTGGAATCCACCGCCAGGCCGCCGGTTTTCGCGCCGTTATCGCCGCGCAGGTTAAACACCGCCTTATAGTGACCGACGCGCGCCGCCCCCGGGGTCAGCTCATTTTCAGTGAAGTAGAACCAGGAGGTACGCGGATCTTTACCGGTGCCAAACAGTACCGGTGAAATATCGTAGCTATCGAAGATAATCGGCTGCCCGGCACGATCTTTGGTGGGTAATTTAATCCCGGCCACCGAAGCAAAGGTCGCCATTAGATCGAGGCCGCCAACGATATCGTGGTTACGGCTATGCTCTTTAATCTTGCCCGGCCACCAGGCGATAGCCGGAACGCGGCTGCCGCCCTCGCGGTCGGTGCCTTTGGTGCCGCGGAATGGCGTATAGCCGGCATCCGGATAGACGTCCTGCCAGGCGCCGTTATCGGTGGTCCATACCACAAGGGTGTTTTTATCGATCCCCAACTCGCGCAGCTTATCCATGATATGGCCAACGCGGGCATCCATTTCCACCATCGAGTCGGCGTATTTGCTCTTCGACATCGACTTGCCGACGTAATCCGGATCCGGCATGTTCGGCTGGTGGTTCTTCATAAAGTTGATGCTCATGAAGAACGGTTCGGAAGATTTTGCGTTTGCTTCGAGATAGTCCAGCGAGGCCTTCTCGACGTAGCGGTCGAAGAATGGGATCCCGACCACGCCCTCTTTGCCATCAACGACCGGGGTATTCACATACTGGCCGTTAATTTTGAACTCTTCCTTCGGCGCTTCGCCCGCCTTGCCGGAGAGCGCGCCGCGGGTGACACGGGTAAACATTTCACGCAGTTGCGGATCCATATCCGGGAACCAGGTCGGGTCGGCATAGGTATAGGCGTTCAGGTGGTAGAGGCCGACGTATTTCATTTCGTCGTAGCCCTGAGCATTAGGTAACGCGTAATCGGCTTCGCCGAGGTGCCACTTACCGGTAAAGAAGGTTTTATAGCCGCCGGTTTTCAGTACCGAGGCCAGCGTCCACTCTTCTTTCGGTAAACCGCCGCCCTGCCCCTGGAAAGCCACGGTGGTCATACCGCTGCGGTTGGGAATGCGCCCGGTCTGCATCGCCGCGCGGCCCGGCGTACTGCTCGGCTGGCCGTAGAAGTCGAAAAAGGTCATCCCCTCATCGGCCATTCTGTCGAGGTTTGGCGTCGGCATACCGCGGCCTTCGCCGCCGCCGTAGACGCCGAGGTCGCCATAGCCGGTATCGTCAGAGACGATCAGGATAATATTGGGCTTCTTTGCCGCACCATCGCTGGGGCCAGCCGCATTTTGATCGGCGGCATTGGCCGTCGCGCCGGGTAATAACGAACCGGCGGCAAAAGCCAGCACGCCGATACCCTTGTATTTTTTATTCATCTTCAAACCTCATTGCTCAGCATGCGCCTGATTTAACTTACGATTTGGCTAATATCAGGCAGGCATTGTCAGATTAGATAAGTCTCAATATGAGATGAGCGACATCGGCAAATGTTGTTGTCGCTACTGAGGCGATTCCGCTTAAGTGAAGTAGAGAAAGCAATAAAAATCCACAGGTTCTGGTTTTATTTTTTAATTAATGCAAAGCGAATCACTATCACCGTTTCGCTAAAGAAACCCGCCGCAAAAGCAATATTATCATTCAATATTTAAGTGGATTCTTAGTTACTAAAAAAAGAAGCCCAACTACCCACTAAAACAGTCTAAGTGAGTGTTTTAAAAAGAGCGATAGATCAGTCCGTTAACGGACTCTAAAAGTGTCGCCTGCTATCTGGCGCCAGCATTTAAATTTAGATATTTTGTATCAGGCGTAATTTCGCGCCATCAAAATATAAAGTATCGCCACTGCAAAATAGCAAAGAGTAATAAAGCGGTAGAGTTAAGCCCGGAGAGAAGATGAGTCGTATTCAAACGCCCTATTCCCACATCATCGATGAATATAATAAGATGATTTCAAAGAATATAAAGGCGATAGACTCATTAAGTCATAGCAGTAATATACGCCAGATTGCCGATGATACGTCTTTCACCCTGAGTACAGGCGAGATTATTATTGTTCTTGAGGGCGTTATTGCCGTTGAGATGCAGGAGCACAACTTTATTCTCGCCCCAGGAAAAGCGAAAACACAGGCGAAAAAGTTGTTTCAGGTCGGCAAAGGCATCAAAGGAATGTTTTTTGGTATTGTCGAAAGTTATGGCCCGGGTATTCAGCTGCACTATACCGCCAAAAAAAATGTCAAAGTGTTCAGCTGTAATCTCGAATACTTTGAGAAACATTTTACTCAGCCCGATAAATTCACCTTCCTGATGAACATGATGGCCATCACGCTGGCGTTTTTGCTCGATGCGCATGACGAAAGAGCTATTGGCACCCGCTATTTTGTCATTCGCTCCATGATTTATCGCTATCTCAAGCAGAAAAATGAGGGTGTATTACACGACCCGAGCCTGGCGAACTTTATCCTGCGACGCACAAAAATGTCGCGTAGCTATCTGTTTCAGGTACTTTCCGATCTGAAAAACGGCGGCTATATCACGATGAAAAACGGCGAGCTCGTCGATATTGTCAACGAGCTGCCGGAAAAATATTAACGCCGTTGGCTTAACTCTTATCCTGCCCCCGGCGCTTAAACTGCCCGGCGTCGATATCGTACTGCTTCATCTTGCGCCACAGCGTGGTACGGCCAATATTCAGCAACTGCGACATCTCCTGTACCCGGCCGTTGGTCACTCGCGCCGCCTGGATAATCGCCTCTTTCTCGATGGCGCTGAAAGACAGGCTCGACGGCAGTAGCGATGAGGCCGTTTCGCTACCAGGCCGGGTAGAGAAGAGATGTTCGGGGAGATTGCTTAAGCGGATATGCCCGTTATCGCTGCTCATCGCGATATTCTCAATAATGCTATTGAGTTCAAAATCGTTGCCCGGCCACGAGTAGGCGGTCAGTTGCGCCAGCGCGTCGTCATCGACCTTCAGCCGCGATGAAAAGCGTTTCTCCAGCCGACGCAGACGGCTATGCACCAGCGAAGGAATACTGCCGCGCCGCGCCCGCAGCGGCGGAATGACTATTTCAAACGAATGTAGCGCATAGTACAGCTGGCGGCTAAAGCGGTTCTGCTCCACCAGGTTGGCGAGGTCAACGGTGGTGGTGGCGATCACTTTCACATCCACCGGAATCAGCCGCCGGGCATCAAGACGCGTCAGCACGCCCTGTTTTATCACCTGCAGCAGCGCTGACTGCAGCTCGGGGGCCAGATACTCTATTTTTTCCAGGAACAGCGTGCCGCCGTTAGCCAGCTCAAGGCGGCTGAGGCGGCCATTTTCATCGTCGGTTGGCGCGCTGCCCATAAAATCCTGGCCCAGTACGCTGTCGGCGTACAGCTGGCAGTTAACCGAAATATATGGGCCCGGCGCCCGCTCGCTTTCGTTATGGATCGCCTGGCTCAGTAATTCTTTACCCACCCCTTCCTCGCCGCACAGCAGCACCGGGAAAGCGCCGCGCGCCGCCTGGCGGCCAAAGTGGATCAGCCTGCGGGTTTCCGGGTCATCCGCCGACATCTGTTCGAAGGTATGGCTCACTTTGCCCAATTGGCTGGTCATTAATTGACGCATCTGCTCCACCGGGTGGAGCAGTAAAATAAAGCTATTGCCCTGCTCTTCCACGATAGGCTTCAGGGTGATCACCGCGTCGATAAACTGATGCTGGCTCTCGAAGGTAACTTCCACATGATTAAGGCCGCGGGCCTGTTTAATCGCGCGGCGCAGCAACGCCGGCAGGGTCAGCAGTTCGTTGATATTCCGCCCCTGGCTGGCCTGGGTATCGAGATGCAGCAGTGTGGCCGCCTGCACGTTGAGAAACTGCAGCACTCCCTGCTCGTTCCACGCCATCACCCCGTCATCCATACTTTCCAGCAGGCCGTACATTTGATTAAGGTGGCGGTTAGATTCCGCCAGCAGGCTGTCGGTAAGCAGCGAGTTACCCACTTCGCGGGCGATGGCCAACGTCAGCGACAGATCCGCCGGGGCCCACTCTTCGCGCAGGCAGCATAGCGAAATCGATCCAAACAGGCGGCCATGGTTATCGAACACCGGCGTCGAACTGAACGACCAGCGCCGCAGCGCCTGCTTAAAGTGCTCGTCGCCCGCGGTGTTGACCGGCTGCCCGAGCATCGAGGCCAGCGACAGCGCGCAGGTGCCGATAATGCTCTCCGCGCAGTAGCTGCCGTCGCGAAATCCCAGTTCCGCCAGCTGTTCCAGAGTCTGCGGGTTACCGCAGCGGCTCAGAATACAGGCCGACTCATCAAGGATGAACAGCGCGCAGGAACGGTTGGCCATAAACTCCCACGCATCTTCCAGCGTCGCCTGGCCGATGGTCAGCAGCGCGGTTTTGCGACGGCAGATCGATTCAAAGGTCAGCCCCTGCGCCTGATGCGGCGCCTGCCAGGTTTCACGCTGCATAAATTTGCTGCAGCGATGCCACGACTGGCTGATAACGGCTGAAACTTCATTTTCCGCACCCTGAGTCTGAGCTGTCATATCCCTTTTCCGCTGGAGTTAACACAGTTAAAACGACAAAACCCTCCGGCAGCGGCTGCCGGAGGGAGGAGTTGATGCCGCAATGCGCCGCGGCATAGAGCCATACGAAAAACTTAACGCGCCAGCCACTGCTGCCCAAGCAGGTCCGCGGTCAGGATGGCGGCGTAGACGCTATCCGCGGTGACCGGGAACGGCATATTGTGGATGGTTTCGCCTTCCGCGCAGGTGGCTTTCGCCACCGCATGGATTTTGCTTTCGATACCCTCTTTCACGCCCATCTGCGCAAGGGTGATCGGCAGGCCGACTTTTTCACAGAAGCCCATCACGGTTTCGATCTCTTCCAGCGGGCTATTTTGCAGTACCAGCTGCGCCAGGGTGCCGAAAGCGACTTTTTCGCCGTGATACAGATGGTGGCACTCTTCAAGGATGGTGAAACCGTTGTGAATCGCGTGCGCGCCGGCCAGGCCGCTGCTCTCAAAACCGATACCGCTCAGATAGGTGTTGGCTTCGACAATACGCTCCAGCGCATCGGTCACCACTCCAGCCTGAGCCGCCAGGCGTGCTTTTTCGCCTTCCGCCAGCAGCGTATCATAGCACAGGCGCGCCAGGCTCAAGGCCGCCGCCGTGGACTGCCCGCCCGCCATGCTGGTGGCTCGCGCATCGAAGCAGGCCTTGGCTTCAAACCAGGTGGAGAGCGCATCGCCCATCCCGGCCACCAGCAAGCGTACCGGCGCTTTGGCGATAATCGCCGTGTCCATCACCACCATATCCGGGTTTTTCGGGTAGATCAGATACTCTTCAAACTCGCCCGCCTCAGTGTAGATAACCGACAGCGCGCTGGTCGGCGCATCGGTTGAGGCAATTGTCGGGATCACCACCACCGGCAGCTTCTGGTAATAGCCGATCGCCTTCGCGGTATCGAGGGTTTTCCCGCCGCCGATACCCACCACGCCACGGCAGCCGTGCTGCTTAAGAATGGCGATCAGGCGGTTGATTTCCGCATGGCTGCACTCGCCGTTAAACCGTTCCGCATGGCAGCTAATATTGTGGCTATGCAGGCCGTTCAACACTTTGTCGCCCGCCAGCTTCATCACGAAGTCATCGGCGATAACAAAAAAGCTGTCGGCCAGGTTTTTAGCGTATTCGCCAAACAGCATGGCGGCATCAGGTCCCTGGAGATATTTGGCTGGAGATTGAATAACTTTTAGCATTCCTTTCACCCTCAAATAAGTGCGTATGTTGACACGTGAGCCCAGGCCATCATGCCGCGGCGCCAGATATCAATGGCGCTTACAGCCACGCTGCCGGAGCGATGCATCCACTGTATGGCGAGCAGCGGCGAAAAAAATTTTTCCCTTTTTTGTTCTGTTCTGAAACAGATAAAAAAATAATGCGTTTCACATTGAAACAATGTGACTGAGAAAGCGATGGGATTGCGATCGCGATCGGCTCATTTTGGCAAAAAAGCCGCTATCGTCTCCCCTCTTTAACGCAGAAAATCGCCTCAATGCGGCACAATGGCGAAAAAAATCATCCTTGCCCCATTTCTGATAGCAGAAAAAAACGGACAAATTATTAGCGCTGGCTCGCATTTCTCCTGTTTATCGGCAATTAATGTTCCATAAAGGAACAAAAACTCTTTTCTACGTTCCGTTATGGAACCAATTTTGACGGCATTTTATTTTGTGCCCGCTCAGCCAGAATCACTACATCGCCGGGCTACCCTTATAGACAGGCGACCTCTCCCTACCCTACGGAGCATAAACAATGAAAAAACTGATTAACCGTGTGGAAGATGTACTGAGTGAACAGCTTATCGGCCTGGCGAAGGCGCATCCTGAACTGACGCTGCACCAGGACCCGGTCTATGTCACCCGCGCCGATGCGCCGGTCGCCGGCAAAGTGGCGCTGCTCTCCGGCGGCGGCAGCGGACACGAACCGATGCACTGCGGCTACATCGGCCAGGGCATGCTCTCCGGCGCCTGTCCGGGGGAAATTTTCACCTCGCCGACGCCGGACAAAATGTTCGAATGCGCGATGCAGATTGACGGCGGCGAAGGCGTCCTGCTGATTATCAAAAACTATACCGGCGACATCCTGAATTTTGAGACCGCCACCGAGCTGCTACACGAAAGCGGCGTTAAGGTCGCCACCGTCGTGGTGGATGACGACGTGGCGGTAAAAGACAGCCTCTATACCGCCGGACGCCGCGGCGTCGCCAATACCGTACTGATTGAAAAACTGGTCGGCGCCGCCGCCGAACGCGGCGACTCGCTGGAAGCCTGCGCTGAACTGGGCCGCCGTTTAAATAACCTTGGCCACTCGATTGGCATCGCGCTGGGCGCCTGCACCGTACCGGCTGCCGGACAGCCCTCCTTTACCCTGAAAGATGATGAGATGGAGTTCGGCGTCGGCATCCATGGCGAGCCGGGTATCGACCGCCGCCGCTTCAGCTCGCTCGACCAAACCGTCGATGAGATGTTCGATACCCTGCTGGAAAACGGCGCATACAGCCGCACGCTGCGCCAGTGGGATAACGTCAAGGGAGCGTGGCAGGAAGTGAAACAGAGCAAAACCGCGCTGCAAAACGGCGATCGGGTTATCGCACTGGTCAATAACCTCGGCGCCACCCCGCTTTCCGAACTGTACGGCGTTTACAACCGCCTTGCCCAGCGCTGCGAAGCCTCCGGCATTGTGATTGAACGCAACCTCATCGGCAGCTACTGCACCTCGCTGGATATGGCGGGTTTCTCCATCACCCTGCTGAAAGCGGATGATGACACGCTGGCGTTATGGGACGCCCCGGTCCACACCCCGGCGCTGAACTGGGGAAAATAAGGAGCACGACATGTCACTGAACAGAACGCAAATCGTCGACTGGCTGTACCGCTGCGGCGACATTTTCACCAAACAGAGCGATTTTCTCACCGGCCTTGATAAAGAGATCGGCGACGCCGACCACGGCCTCAATATGCATCGCGGCTTCAGCAAAGTCGTCGAAAAGCTGCCGTCGATCGCCGATAAAGACATCGGTTTTATTCTCAAGAATACCGGGATGACGCTGCTTTCCAACGTCGGCGGCGCCAGCGGCCCGCTGTTCGGCACCTTCTTTATCCGCGCCGCCCAGGTCACCCAGGCGCATCAGAGCCTGACCCTCGACGAGCTTTATCAGATGATCCGCGAAGGCGCGGACGGCGTCGTCAACCGCGGTAAAGCGGAGCCGGGCGATAAGACGATGTGCGACGTCTGGCTGCCGGTGGTGGAATCCCTGCGTCATTCCAGCGAGCAACATCTGTCTATCCCTGCCGCGCTGGATGCCGCCTGCGAAGTGGCCGAGCGCGCCGCCCACGCCACCATCACCATGCAGGCCCGTAAAGGCCGCGCCAGCTATCTCGGCGAGCGCAGCATCGGGCATCAGGATCCCGGCGCGACCTCGGTGCTGTTTATGGTTCAGATGCTGGCTGCCGCCGCCAAAGAGTAAGGAAATCGCGATGGTAAACCTGGTTATTGTTTCTCATAGCGCCCGGCTGGGCGAAGGTGTCGGAGAACTGGCCCGGCAGATGTTAATGAACGATGGCTGTAAGCTGGCGATCGCCGCCGGGATCGACGATCCTGACAGCCCGATCGGCACCGATCCGATTAAAGTCATGGAGGCGATCGAATCCGTCGCCGATACCGACCATGTACTGGTGATGATGGATATCGGCAGCGCCCTGCTCAGCGCCGAAACCGCCCTCGATCTGCTCGATCCGGCGATGGCGGCAAAAGTGCGGCTGTGCGCCGCGCCGCTGGTCGAAGGGACGCTGGCGGCCACCGTCAGCGCCGCCTCCGGCGCCGGAATCGACAAAGTTATCGCCGATGCCATGAACGCCCTGGAAGCCAAGCGGGTTCAGCTGGGTTTACCTTCGCACACGCCTGACGCCGCCGCCCCAACACTTGCTGACGACGGCGACGCTAAATCGGTTTCAGTCATTATTAACAATCACAACGGCCTGCACGTGCGTCCGGCATCAAAGCTGGTCGCCGCGCTGGCGGGTTTTAACGCCGACCTGGTGCTGGAGAAAAACGGCAAATGCGTCACCCCGGACAGTCTGAATCAAATCGCTCTGCTGCAGGTGCGCCGCCACGATAAGCTGCGCCTGCTGGCCCGCGGTCCGGACGCCGATGCCGCGCTGGCGGCGTTTCAGGCGCTAGCCGCCGATAACTTCGGCGAGTCGCCGGAGGCGCAGCCGACTGCGGAACCCGCCATACCTGCTCGTGTTGAAGGCGCGGCGCTGCTTTATCCGCTGGCGCCGATCCAACCGGCGCTCCCCGCCGCCGCCGACGTTGCTCGCGAGCAGCAGCGCCTGCGCCAGGCGATCGACCAGACGCTGGCCGACCTCAATGCGCTCACCGAGCTGGCGGAACACAAATTTAACGCCGATATCGCGGCGATTTTCGCCGGTCATCACACCTTGCTCGACGATGAAGATCTGTTTGATGCCGCCAACGATCGCCTGCTCACCGAACAGTGCTCGGCGGAATGGGCGTGGCATCAAGTGCTGATGGAGCTCAGCCAGCAGTATCGCCAGCTGGATGACGCCTATCTGCAGGCCCGTTATATCGATATCGACGATATTCTGCAGCGCACGCTGCGCCATCTGCAGGGTATAAAGGAGACGCTGCCATTCGCCAGTGAGCCGACGATTATTATCGCCGACAATATTTATCCCTCGACTGTACTCCAACTGGATGCCAGCCAGGTCACCGGCCTGTGCCTGCGCGACGGCAGCGAACAGGCCCACGGCGCGATTATCGCCCGTGCGGCGGGGATCGCCTGGCTATGCCAGCAGGGCGAAGCGCTGAATGATATTCAGCCTGGCGAAGCCATCACGCTCGATATGCGTCAGCAACGCCTTATTCGTCGCTAAATCCACTTTGACCGTTACCACTCCGGAGGCCCGCCTCCGGAGGGTGAGTTTTCGCTTACTGATCAGGAACCACTATGTCTCAATTCTTTTTTAACCAGCGCGCCAGCCTCGTTAACGACGTGATCGAGGGTACCATTATTGCCAGCCCGTGGAACAACCTCGCCCGCCTGGAGAGCGACCCGGCGATCCGTGTAGTGGTGCGCCGCGATCTGAATAAAAACAACGTGGCGGTGATTTCCGGCGGCGGCTCCGGCCATGAACCGGCGCACGTCGGCTTTATTGGTAAAGGCATGCTGACCGCCGCGGTCTGCGGCGATCTGTTCGCCTCGCCGAGCGTCGATGCGGTACTCACCGCGATTCAGGCGGTGACCGGCGAGGCGGGCTGTTTGCTGATCGTTAAAAACTACACCGGCGATCGGCTTAACTTCGGCCTCGCGGCGGAGAAAGCGCGCCGTCTTGGCTACAACGTGGAGATGCTGATCGTCGGCGACGATATTTCGCTGCCGGATAACAAACAGCCGCGCGGCATCGCCGGGACCATTCTGGTGCATAAGGTGGCGGGCTATTTCGCCGAGCGCGGCTTCAACCTCGCCACCGTCCTGCGTGAAGCGCAATACGCCGCCAACCATACCGCCAGCATCGGGGTGGCGCTGGCCAGCTGTCACCTGCCGCAGGAAGCGGAAAGCGCGCCGCGCCATCAGCCCGGCCACGCCGAGTTGGGGATGGGCATCCACGGCGAACCGGGAGCCTCGACGATCGCGACCCATAACAGCGCGGAAATCATGCAGATTATGGTAGAGAAGCTGACCGCCGCCCTACCTGAAACCGGCCGCCTGGCGGTGATGCTCAATAATCTCGGCGGCGTGTCGGTGGCCGAGATGGCGATTCTGACCCGCGAGCTGGCCAATACCCCACTCCATGCACGCATTGACTGGTTGATTGGCCCGGCTTCGCTGGTAACGGCGCTGGATATGAAAGGCTTCTCGCTGACCACTATCGTGCTGGAAGAGAGCATCGAAAAGGCGCTGCTGTCGGATGTCGAAACCGCCAGTTGGCAGAAGCCGGTGCAGCCGAGGGCTGTTAATATCATGCCGTCCGCGCTCGCCAGCGCACGCGTCGTCTTTACGCCATCGGCCAACCCGCAGGTGGGCGATTACGTGGCGCAGGTGACCAGCACCCTCTCCGGCCTCGAAACCCATCTCAACGCGCTTGACGCCAAAGTGGGCGACGGCGATACCGGCTCCACTTTCGCCGCCGGCGCGCGTGAGATTGCCGCTCTATTGCAACGCCAGCAACTGCCGCTCAATGATTTACCCACGCTGTTCGCGCTAATTGGCGAACGCCTGACGGTGGTGATGGGCGGCTCCAGCGGCGTATTGATGTCGATTTTCTTCACCGCCGCCGGGCAGAAGCTGGAGCAAGGCGCCAGCATGGTGGAAGCGCTGAATGCCGGTCTGGGGCAGATGAAATTTTACGGCGGCGCCGATGAGGGCGACCGGACGATGATTGACGCTCTACAGCCGGCGCTGGCGGCGCTGCTGGCCGAACCGGATAATCTGCAGGCCGCTTTCGCCGCGGCGCAGGCCGGCGCGGATCGCACCTGCCAGTCGAGCAAAGCCGGCGCCGGACGCGCCTCCTATCTCAATAGCGAGAGCCTGCTCGGCAATATGGACCCCGGCGCCCACGCGGTGGCGATGGTGTTTAAGGCGCTGGCGGAACGCTAAGCCTCACCCGGTGGCGCTGCGCTTACCGGGGCGACATAACACCATTGAAAGGTAGCCCGGAGAAGGCGCAACGCGCCGCCATCCGGGTTTACCACACTGCCGATTATTTGCTATGCCAGTACGCCTGCGAACGCACCAGTTGCTGATCGATACTCGGCTCCTCAAAGCGCGCCAGCAGCGATTTCACCACGCCGCCTTCTCCGGTCAGCCAGATAAAATAATCTTCTGACGGTACCTTAACCTGCGCCAGCCGCTCGGCGACGAACGCCGGGTTGTGGCCTACCACCCATTCGATATTAAAGCCGTCGAGATCCGCCAGATAATCTTTATACGAAGCATCCGCGACGGTGACGATGGCCGTCACCTGCGGCGTCACCGGCAGCTGACGTAATCCCAGCAGGCGACGGCGCAGCGCCGGCATGCCCGACTCGTCACAGACATAAAGCTGCCAGGCGTAATCTTCCGGCACCACCAGCGAGCCGCGCGGCCCGCCGATCACCAGCGTATCACCCACTTGCGCTTCCAGCGCCCAGCGGCTGGCAATACCGCCATCGTGGATATAAAAATCGTAGGCCAGCTCGTGGCGTTCTGCATCGTACAGCGGCGTGTAGTCGCGGGTCGCCGGGCGCACGCCCTCGCCCCAGTTAATGCCTTCGTCGGTCACTTCCGGCGGCGTAAATACGCTGCCCGCCTGCGGGAAAAACAGTTTGGTGTGGTCGTCAAAACCTTGTGAAACAAAGCCATCCAGCGCCTCGCTCCCCAGCACGATCCGCTGGAACGCCTGGCCGATACGCTCAACGCGCAGCACGGTTAATTCGCGAAAACGTAGTTCGTTACGCACGCGCTGCGGATATTTTGCTTGTTTAATTGTGGTCATCCGTCGTCGCCTTGTTGAAGGGTAAATAGATATATCTAAACTCAGTGCAAATGATAATGATTGCCATTAATGAAAATGGCAAGTTTTTTTTGATATAAATTACAGGAAAGCTTCATCAAAGCTAAAAACAACAATAAATCAATTAATATCAACCAATTATAAATTATACATTGTCTTTTTTTACTATTTAGATATAAATTAGATATATCAAAAATATGCAGGAGAACTGATGCGACATCATCACGAAGAAGGCCACGGCGAACAGGGCCGTCGCGGCGGCGGACGCCGCCAGCGTTTCTTTGGCCACGGCGAATTGCGCCTGGTGATCCTCGATATCCTTTCGCGCAACGCCAGCCACGGCTATGAGCTGATTAAAGAGATTGAGGCGCTGACGCAAGGCAATTACAGCCCCAGCCCAGGCGTTATCTACCCGACGCTCGACCTGCTGCAGGATCAGGGATTGATTAGCGTAGAAGAGGAAAATGGGCGTAAAAAAATCGCTATCACTGAAGAGGGACGCCGCCTGTGCGCCGAAAGCGGCGAGCAGTTAAGCCAAATTCAGACGCGCCTGCAGGAACGCATGATCGGCTGCGAATTGCGCAAAAATCCGCAGATGAAACGCGCGCTGGAAAACTTTAAAGCGGTGCTGGACCTGAAGGTCAACCAGCAGAGCATCAGCGACGCGCAGTTGAAACAGATCATCGGCGTGATTGACCGCGCGGCGATGGAAATCTCCCAACTCGATTAACCTCTCGCACCACAATGGTTCCCAGGCTGCTCCATCACGCAGCGGCCTGCACCACCCCACGTCATACCGCTTCACACCCCAACGGCAGTTTATCTTGCAGCCTCAGGAATAAAACGTGCCAATATTTAAGTTATGAGATTAAATTTCGCACAATTGCGCCTTAACTTTGCGTTTATCCCGATTTTCATCGTCGCTGCCAGGCTGGCGTAATCCCTGCAATACTTAATTCAGTATCATGTGATACGCCCCCCCAGGAGCACATTTTGAACAGGTTACCTTCCAGCGCATCGGCTCTGGCCTGCAGCGCGCACGCACTGAATCTCATTGAGAAGCAATCGCTCTCCCATGACGAAATGAAAGCACTGAACCAGGAGGTGAGAGAATACTTTAAAGAACATGTGAACCCGGGGTTTCTGGAGTATAGAAAATCGGTCACAGCCGGCGGGGATTACGGAGCCGTAGAGTGGCAAGCGGGAGGGTTAAATACGCTTGTCGACACCCAGGGACAGGAGTTTATCGACTGCCTTGGTGGGTTTGGCATCTTCAATGTAGGGCACCGTAATCCAGTTGTGGTATCCGCCGTCGAAAATCAACTCGCGAAACAACCGCTTCACAGCCAGGAGCTGCTGGACCCGCTGCGGGCGATGCTGGCGAAAACGCTGGCGGCCTTAACGCCCGGCAAGCTCAAATACAGTTTCTTCTGCAACAGCGGCACGGAATCGGTGGAAGCGGCGCTGAAGCTGGCAAAAGCCTATCAGTCTCCGCGCGGCAAATTTACCTTCGTCGCCACCAGCGGCGCGTTTCACGGTAAATCGCTGGGCGCGCTGTCGGCCACCGCGAAATCGACCTTCCGCAAACCGTTTATGCCGCTACTGCCGGGCTTCCGCCACGTGCCGTTCGGTGATATCAACGCCATGCGTTCCATACTGAGCGAGTGCAAAAAAACCGGCGATGACGTCGCGGCGGTGATCCTTGAGCCTATCCAGGGCGAAGGCGGCGTGATCCTGCCGCCGGCGGGTTACTTACCGGCGGTCCGTAAACTGTGCGACGAGTTTGGCGCGTTGCTGATCCTCGACGAAGTACAGACCGGCATGGGCCGCACCGGCAAGATGTTCGCCTGCGAGCATGAAAACGTGCAGCCGGATATTCTGTGTCTGGCTAAAGCGCTCGGCGGCGGCGTAATGCCGATCGGCGCGACGGTAGCGACGGAAGAGGTCTTCTCGGTGCTGTTCGATAACCCATTCCTGCACACCACCACCTTCGGCGGCAACCCGCTGGCCTGCGCGGCGGCGCTGGCGACGATCAACGTCTTGCTCTCACAGAACCTGCCGGCGCAGGCGGAGCAGAAAGGCGATCTGTTGCTGGACGGCTTCCGTCAACTGGCGCGCGAATATCCGGATCTGGTGAATGAAGTCCGCGGGAAAGGCATGTTGATGGCTATTGAGTTTGTCGATAACGAGATTGGCTACAACTTTGCCAGCGAGATGTTCAGACAGCGGGTGCTGGTCGCCGGGACGTTAAACAACGCCAAGACGATCCGCGTTGAACCACCGCTGACGCTCACCCTCGAACAGTGCGAACAGGTGCTGAAGGCGGCGCGCAAGGCGCTGGCGGCACTGCGCATTTCGGTCGAAGAGACATAATTCACACCCGACCCTCTCCCGTCGGGAGAGGGTCTTTTCACGTTATACAATCCGCACGCCCGCCGGCATGGCGCGTTCCGGCGTCAATAGTACGCTTTCGCTTTCATCCTCGGTTTCCGCGCATAACAGCATGCACTCAGAAGTTTCGCCACGCATTTTGGCTTTCGCCAGATTACACAGCACCACCACCGTTTTCCCCAGCAGCTCCTCTTCGCTGTAGTAGGGCACCAGACTAGTGACCGTCTGCAGCGTACGGTCGCCGACATCAATTCGCGCGATGTACAGTTTGTCAGCATTGTCATGGCGCTTCACCTCGACAATCTTGCCGACGCGCATCTCCAGTTTGGCAAAATCAGCGTAAGCTACGGTATCCATCTCTCACCTCCAGTAAATTTTTACTAAAAGATAGCAAGTTTTTGCCGTTCGTCTGCATAATGCTGATAATAATGCTACTTCTGTCACGCTATCGCCGGGGAAAACAGCCCTCGCGCGCAGGCGTTTTTTACTGAAATAAGGTGCAGGACGCGACGCTTGCTTTACAATAGATGGGCAAACATGGGCAACGTCCGATAAAGGAAAAAGATGGCAACGCTAAAAGACATTGCGACCGAAGCGGGTGTTTCGCTGGCGACGGTTTCCCGGGTGTTAAACGACGATCCCACCCTGAACGTAAAAGAAGAGACCAAGCATCGCATTCTCGAGATTGCGGAGAAGCTGGAGTATAAAAGCAGCAGCGCGCGTAAAACGCAGGTCCTACCCGTCGGCCATCATCATATCCTGGCGCTGTATAGCTACCAGCAAGAGCTGGAAATTAACGACCCTTACTATCTCGCCATTCGCCACGGTATTGAAACCCAGTGCGAAAAGCTCGCCATCGAGCTCACCAACTGCTATCTCAATAACACCCTGCCCGAGCTGAAAAAGGTCACCGGCGTATTGATTATTGGCCAGCCGACGCGCGAGCTGCGCGAGACCGCCAGCGCGCTGACCGACAATATCTGCTTTATTGATTTCCACGAAGCCGGCAGCCCGTACGATGCGGTGGATATCGACCTGGTACGTATCGCTAAAGAGGTGGTCGACTTCTTTATCCAGCAGGGCGCGTCGCGCATTGGATTTATCGGCGGCCAGGACCAGCCCGGCAAGGCCGATATTCGCGAAGTGGCGTTTGTGGAGTACGGTCAGTTGAAGGGAGTGGTTTCAGCCGATGATATCTGGCGCGGCGGTTTTTCCAGCTCGTCCGGTTACGAGCTGGCGAAGCAGATGCTGGCGCAAGCGGAGTTTCCGCGGGCGCTGTTTGTCGCCTCGGACTCCATCGCCATCGGCGTGCTGCGCGCCATCCACGAACGCAGGCTGGCGATCCCTGAAGATATTTCGCTGATTAGCGTCAACGATATCCCCACCGCGCGCTTTACCTTCCCGCCACTGTCAACGGTGCGGATCCACTCCGAAATGATGGGCAGCCAGGGGGTGAACCTGCTGATCGAGAAGGCCCGCGATGGCCGCGCCCTGCCGCTTAACGTTTTTGTTCCCAGCGTGTTGAAGCTGCGCGGCACCACCCGTTAATCCAACCCCATCCCGGCGGCGCTGCGCTTGGCCGGGCTACCGGTCCTGGCCGGAACGCCATTCCGTAGGTCGGGTAAGGCGAAGCCGCTACCCGCATCCTGTTACCCGGCGGCGCTGCGCCTGGTCGGGCTACCGGTCCTGGTCGGAACGCCATTCTGTAGGCCGGGTAAGGCGAAGCCGCTACCCGCATCCTGTTACCCGGCGGCGCTGCGCCTGGT
>NZ_JBEAII010000030.1:0-86604 GCF_040064515.1 Klebsiella sp. CN_Kp104
TAGGGAGTTCTGAGACGTTGACAAGCCCTGTTTTCAAAAAACTTTTCAACCGTCTTTTTTTTGCGCAAAACGCCTTTAAAGCGGTAGTTTTTCCAGCGTTTCAAAGCCATAACGCTGTAAAACGGGTAAAAGCTGTTCAGTATCCGGGGTAATCGCCATGCAAAAAGCCTTATTGGCATCATTCGATTTGGCATCCGGCGCTTCATGCTCCAGCAGCCAGGCGGTGCGTCGAGCAATCGCCGCGCCGGAATCGATAAACCGCGTTCCTTCCGGCATAACCTGTTGCAGTTCTTCCGCCAGTAGTGGGAAGTGCGTACAACCTAATACGACCGTATCGGGCGGTTCCTGCATCCGTAGCCACGGGCGCAGAATTCGACGCAGCTCTTCCAACGGTACCGCTTCGCCGTGCAGCTTCGCCTCTGCCAGTTCCACCAGCTCAGCGGAACCCAGCATTTCGATGCGGCATTCATTGGCAAAGCGGTCAATGAGTTCACGAGTATAAGGACGCTTGACGGTTCCGCGTGTCGCCAGCAGGCCGACAATACCGTTCGCCGTTAAGCGCGCGGCAGGCTTAATCGCCGGCACCACGCCGACCACCGGGAAAGCGAACTTTTCACGTAGGGCTGGCAGGGAAACGGTACTGGCGGTATTACAGGCGATGACCGCCAGCGCCAGAGGATAGCGTTGCTGAACGGCAGTCACGATTTCAACAACACGCTCAACGATAAACTCCTCGCTCTTCTCGCCATAGGGGAAGGCAACGTTATCGAAAGCATAAATATAATGTAGATCCGGCAACAGCTGCCGAATCTCGTTATATACCGACAACCCACCGACGCCGGAATCAAACACCAGCACGGTGGGGCGTGGATCAGAAGGTGTAGCTGCCAGACAAGGTGTATTCCCGTCCTGCAGTTTGGTAGCCATATACTGTCTCGTAATCTTTATCGAACAGGTTGGCTATTTTACCACGAACTGTGAGATGTGAGGTGACTGGATACGAAACTGCGAGATCCCACAAGCTTACGCCGCCCAACTTAACGCTCTCAGGCGCATAGGTTACCGGGTCGTAAGTGTTGTCATAACGGGTGCCAAGATAGTGATAGGTCACACCCCAGTCGAAATCATAAACCTGCCAGTCCAGCTGGTATTTCACCTGCTGTTTTGCCCGGCGCACCAGCAGCTCGTTGGTTTTCGCATCACGCGCATCGACATAGTCATAGCTGATGCTGTGCGCCAGCGGCCCGGTATCAAACGACGCCGTCGCTTCAATACCTTTAATACGCGCCTTGCCGACGTTGTAATATTTCATCAGCTGCGAGTCGTAGTCGATCAGATTGTCGATGTCGTTACGATATCCGGACAGACGCCATGTCACCCCAGACGTCAGGCCTTCAAAGGCCCCTTCCCACTGCTTGCTCTCTTCCGGGTCGAGATTCTGATTACCGTAGAAGCCGTACAGCTGGCCGAGATTCGGCGCTTTGTAGGCGGTGCCATAAGAGGCGATAAAGCGGTAGCCGTCGATAAATTCCCACGCGGCGCTGCTCTGCCAGGTACCATGCTGGCCAAACTGCGAGTTATCATCACTACGCGCCGCCCCTTCCAGAGTGAAATCGCCCAACTTTTGCAAGCCAGTGATAAACAGGCCGGTATTACGGATTTCATAGCCATCGGTCACATAGTTCGTGCCAGGCTCGGTGGTTTGTTTTTGCCAGTCAATTCCAGCGCCAACGTTGCCGTGGCCAACATCGACCGTGTTCGCCCACTGCACATTGTACTGTTTCACTTCATCCAGCGTCGCCGAGGTGTCATAGCGCCCCAGTCGCGGATCGTAATTGTAGTCCTTGCTGTGGCTATAGCTGGAAGTCAGCTGCGAGTGGAAGATATCCTGATTAAAACGCAGGCCGGCATCCCAGGTCTGGCTATACAACTGGCGAGTGTCGACTAATACGCCGCCATAAGGAGAGCCGTCGTAGGCCGTCCGGTTGTCATAGCCGTACCCACGCACAAAGCCGCTCCACTCATTGGAGAAGCTATGCTCCAGCGCGCCGTAGATCGTTTTGCTCATAAAGCCATCGCGATCCGGCTGGCGAACGCCGCCGGTATTGCCTTCCGCAACCACATCAAATCCTTTGGTATAGGTGTAGTCGCCCGCCAGGGTGACGCGGGTATGACCGCCGAAAGTCTGCTGCGTGCTGCCGCCATAGTTCTGGTAGCCATTTGAGCCCACGCCGGCATTGAGCGTGGTGCCGTCCTGGTCGCGAGTGGTAATAATGTTTACCACCCCGCCGATCGCATCCGAACCGTAGACCGCCGAGCGCGGGCCACGAACGTATTCAATGCGCTGTACCAGAGCGATAGGGAACTGGCTTAAGTCGGAAGAGCCGCTGACGCCCGCCTGATTCAGACGTACGCCATCCACCAGGATTAAGACATGGCTGGAGTTGGTGCCGCGTACGAAAAGAGAGCTCTGCTGCCCCATGCCGCCGTTTTGCGCGATGTCCACGCCCGGCAGGCGGCGCATCACATCGGTGAGAGAGGTTGACTGCCAGCGATCGATATCCTGCCGCGTCACCACGCTCACCGGCGCCAGCACGGTCTCGATAGGTTGCGCCACACGGTTTGCCGTCACCACTAACGTATTTGAATTGCTGTCCTGCGCCCAGCCGGAAAATGCCGTGACGGATAAAGCCGTCATCAGCGAAGCTTTTTTAATCATTGTAAAAGCATCCATAATATAGAGAGGATGCCGCCGGCTCTATCAGTAGCTCGCGATGATAGAAACCAAATGCGACGTATCCGGCAGGTCTTCGGGCTTGGAGGCTGCTTTAAGAAATAATGACTTCCCACGGCTAACCGCAGTGTCTGCACCGAGTGCGCTTATTTCTCGCCTTTCCTTACCGCTGCGCGTCAGCTCCAGATTCGCACTGGATTCCCTATTAACTCAGAGGACCGGTTGCAAGATGCTACAATTAGAAACATATAGATGTCCAGACTGCTATAACGATATTTCATCCGCAACCAGGGCTGGACATCCCCAATGCTTTCCCTACAATCCCCGCGTACTTATTTTATTCAGGATGCATCATGACCCCCGAACACCTCCCTACCGAGCAATACGAAGCGCAACTGGCAGAAAAAGTCGTCCGTTTGCAGAAAATGATGGCCCCTTTTGCCGCGCCGGTTCCGGAGGTGTTTCGTTCGCCGGTCAGCCACTACCGGATGCGCGCTGAATTTCGCCTGTGGCACGACGGCGACGACCTCTATCACATCATCTTCGATCAGCAGACCAAGTCACGTATTCGCGTCGATACCTTCCCCGCCGCCAGCGAGCTCATCAACCAGCTGATGCCGGCAATGCTCGACGGCGTGCGCCATAACCCGGTCCTGCGCCATAAACTTTTCCAGATTGATTATCTGACGACCATGAGCAACCAGGCCATCGTCTCGCTGCTCTATCACAAGAAACTCGACGACGAATGGCGCCAGCATGCGGAAGCGCTGCGCGATGCCCTACGCGCGCAAAATCTCAACGTGCAGCTGATAGGCCGCGCCACTAAAACCAAAATCGAGCTCGATAGGGATTATGTCGATGAACGTCTGCCGGTTGGCGGGCGCGAAATGATCTATCGTCAGGTGGAAAACAGCTTTACCCAGCCAAACGCGGCGATGAATATTCAGATGCTGGAGTGGGCGCTGGACGTCACCAAAGGTTCCACCGGCGATCTGCTGGAGCTCTACTGCGGCAACGGCAACTTCTCGCTGGCGCTGGCGCGTAACTTCGATCGCGTGCTGGCGACGGAAATCGCTAAACCGTCAGTCGCCTCCGCGCAATACAACATTGCCGCCAACCATATCGATAACGTGCAAATTATCCGTATGGCGGCGGAAGAATTTACCCAGGCGATGAACGGCGTGCGGGAGTTTAACCGCCTGCAGGGTATCGATCTGCAAAGCTATCAGTGCGAAACCATTTTTGTCGATCCGCCGCGCAGCGGGCTGGATAGCGAGACCGAAAAAATGGTCCAGGCCTATCCACGAATTCTCTATATCTCCTGCAACCCGGAAACACTGTGCCAGAACCTGGAAACCCTCAGCCAGACGCACAATGTCACCCGCCTGGCGCTATTCGATCAGTTCCCGTATACCCACCATATGGAATGCGGCGTACTGTTAACGAAGAAATAAACGCATAAAAAAACCCGGCGAACGCAACGTTGCCGGGTTATTGCCTGGCGGATTACTCCGCCGCGGTATCTTTGCGGTTGCGCATCTTGTAACCGATCCAGAACACCATCGCGACAGACAGCACCGCCGGGAAGAAGTTAGAGCCGATATCCGGATATTCTGCGCGCACCACGGTGCTATACAGCAGAACGCCGAGAATAAAGCAGGCGGCGGAAAGCCCCGGCAGCCCGACCGGCATACTGCGGTTCTGATAGCGCTGGTGCAGACAGTATACCGTCAGCAGCAGCGACAGAACCGGGAAGATGGAAAAGGGAACGATTGAGCTGAACAGCGCGGCGAAGGTGCCATTAATGGACAGACCCGCGATCAGCGCCAGCAGTAGCGTACCTTTATCTTGAACTGAGTGTTTCATTGCTCGTCCTTCACGTTATTCGGAATGATGTGACATTTTTTCTTGTTCACGGCGATACCAGTAATACGCGCCTTTTGAAATCATTCTGAGCTGCAGTACCAGCCGCTCTTCCAGCTGTCGGCGCTGCTCCGGACTGACGTCCAACGCTTCCGCACCGGCGTTGAATACGATGGTGACCATAGCTTCAGCCTGCGCTTCGGTAAAGGCGCGCGGCATATGGTTTTCGAGTTCTAAATAGTCGGCAAGTTCCGCGATGAAATGCTGGATCTCGCGCGCTACAGCGGCTCGAAACGCCGCGGATGTGCCAGAACGCTCACGCAACAGCAGGCGGAAGGCGTTCGGGTTGTTACCAATAAACTCCATAAAGGTAGAGACGGAGGTGCGGATGACGCTGCCGCCTTTCGCAATGCGCTGGCGCGCCTGGCGCATCAGCTGGCGCAGCATTAGCCCGCTTTCGTCTACCATCGTCAGGCCTAACTCATCGACATCGCGAAAATGACGATAAAAGGACGTCGGCGCGATCCCTGCTTCCCGCGCAACCTCACGCAAGCTCAGGCTGGCAAAGCTTCGCTCAGCGCTAAGTTGGCTAAATGCCGCTTCCACCAGCGAGCGGCGGGTTTTTTCTTTTTGTTGTGCTCTTACGCCCATCACGATGTATGAATCCTTCCAATAGCCCTGTCGGCACTATACCAGAGATTAAAACTAATCGGTTTGTACTGGATTGTGAATGATTGTTTATGAGCCGTTTCTGCTTTTATGCCGCAAAAAAGCACAACGATAATTGGGTTAAAGCTCGCCAAATGTTATCATCGTGTTTATTTTGTGTATAAAACAGGTGAGTAATGCCATGTCACACTCTTGGGATTATGATGCAATAGTGATTGGTTCCGGTCCTGGCGGTGAAGGCGCCGCTATGGGACTGGTGAAACAGGGAGCTCGTGTTGCCGTTATCGAACGCTACCATAACGTCGGCGGTGGTTGTACCCACTGGGGAACCATCCCGTCAAAAGCGCTTCGCCATGCCGTCAGCCGTATTATCGAGTTTAACCAAAACCCCCTCTACAGCGACCATTCCCGTCTTCTCCGTTCTTCCTTCGCCGACATCCTCAACCATGCCGACAGCGTCATTAACCAGCAAACCCATATGCGTCAGGGTTTCTATGAGCGCAACCACTGCGAAATTCTGCAGGGCAACGCCCACTTTGTTGATGAGCACACGCTGGCGCTGGAGTGTCACGATGGCACCGTAGAAACGGTCACCGCCGAGAAATTCGTTATCGCCTGCGGCTCGCGCCCGTATCATCCGGCCGACGTCGATTTCCACCACCCGCGTATTTACGACAGCGATTCCATTCTTAGCCTGCACCACGAACCGCGCCATGTGATCATTTACGGCGCCGGGGTGATCGGCTGCGAGTACGCGTCGATCTTCCGCGGTATGGAGGTTAAGGTCGATCTGATCAATACCCGCGATCGTCTACTGGCGTTCCTCGATCAGGAGATGTCCGATTCGCTCTCCTATCACTTCTGGAACAGCGGCGTGGTTATCCGCCATAACGAAGAGTACGAGAAAATCGAAGGCGTCGATGACGGCGTGATCATGCATCTGAAGTCTGGTAAGAAGCTGAAAGCTGACTGCCTGCTGTACGCCAACGGTCGTACCGGTAACACCGATACGCTGGCGCTGGAAAATATCGGTCTGCAAACCGACAGCCGCGGCCAGCTGAAAGTAAACAGCATGTATCAGACCGCCCTACCGCACATCTATGCCGTCGGTGACGTTATCGGTTATCCAAGCCTGGCGTCAGCGGCTTACGATCAGGGACGCATCGCCGCGCAGGCGCTGATCAAAGGCGAAGCCTCCGCGCATCTGATTGAAGATATCCCGACCGGGATCTACACCATTCCGGAAATCAGCTCGGTGGGTAAAACCGAGCAGCAGCTAACCGCGATGAAGGTGCCTTATGAGGTAGGTCGCGCACAGTTTAAACATCTGGCGCGGGCGCAAATCGTCGGTATGAGCGTGGGTACGCTGAAGATTCTGTTCCATCGCGAGACGAAAGAGATCCTCGGCATCCACTGCTTTGGTGAGCGCGCGGCCGAAATTATTCATATCGGCCAGGCGATTATGGAGCAGAAAGGCGGCGGTAACACCATTGAGTACTTCGTTAACACCACCTTTAACTACCCGACCATGGCCGAAGCCTATCGGGTAGCGGCGTTAAACGGCTTAAACCGCCTCTTTTAACGCCTTATCGAAGTGGCCATCCATAGTACTGCGGATGGCCTCCGCCAAATGCTCATAGCGGCTACGCAGCGGCGAACCAGGACGATAAACCAGCCCGATGGTGCGTCTTGGTTCCGGCTTAATGCACGGAATATAGACCACGCCATCGCGTTTTCTCTCCTGCGGCACCGCCAGCGCAGGCAGTAGTGTAATACCACTTCCGGCGGCAACCATGTTGCGCAGCGTTTCAAGGCTGGTCGCGCGGAAGTGGGTATCTTCGTCCGCACCCGCTTCAAAGCAGAAGCCCATCGCCTGGTCGCGCAGACAGTGTCCGTCTTCCAGCATCAACAGCTTTTCACCCGCTAAATCCGCCATCGGCACGCGATCGCGCTCTGCCCACGGATGGTCTTCGTAGATAGCCAGCATCATCGGCTCATCGAACAGCGGCACTTCGATAAAGGCTTCACTCTCTTTGACCAGCGCGAGGATCGCGCAGTCGAGCTTACCGCTATCGAGCTGCGCCAGCAGCTGATGGGTTTGCGCCTCATGCAGATACATTTCCAGCTTCGGGAAAGTCTGATGCAGCATCGGAATTATGTGCGGCAGCAAATATGGCCCCACCGTTGGGATCAGGCCGATATGCAGCGGCCCGGACATGGTTTCCCCTTGCTGGCTTGCCATCTCCTTGAGCACTTTTACTTCGCGTAGCACGGTACGCGCCTGATCCACCAGCAGCAAACCCGCCTGAGTGAACAGAACCTTACGGCTGGTGCGCTCCAGCAACATCACCCCAAGTTCATCTTCCAGCTTGCGAATTTGTCCGCTAAGCGTAGGCTGACTGACGTGGCAGGAATCTGCCGCACGTCGGAAGTGGCGATGTTCAGCCAGCGCTACCAGGTATTCAAGATCGCGAATATTCATTATTCATCCTCCATCGCCACGATAGTCCATGGCGATAGATAGAATAGCAACGAACGATTATCCCTATCAAGTTTTCTGTTCAATAATAACCACAGAAACGAGGAGAACATCTGAAAATCATTGAGTCGCCTCACAGTTTCCCTACCCGAACAACTAAAGCCAACGTGAACTTTTGCGGACCTCGTGTCCGCTTTTTTTTGCGTAAAAAAGCCCGGGGATTACCCAGGCTCATTCAACATCGGTGTAATCTCTTACACCAGG
This sequence comes from Klebsiella sp. CN_Kp104, assembly GCF_040064515.1. Classification (NCBI taxonomy): domain Bacteria; kingdom Pseudomonadati; phylum Pseudomonadota; class Gammaproteobacteria; order Enterobacterales; family Enterobacteriaceae; genus Klebsiella; species Klebsiella sp. CN_Kp104. Next base: position 8,010 of record NZ_JBEAII010000030.1, read on the forward strand.
CGCTGTCTGGCGTCGGCAATCGCCTGCGCCACCTGCTGCGGCGAGACGCCGCCTTTGGCCGCACGTTTATCAAGGCAGGACTGCAACGACAGGATCGGATAGACGTCATCGCCGATAACGTTGCTGAACTTTTGCAGGTCGCTTAACGGTAAATCTTCCAGCGCTTTGCCCTGAGCAATCGCTTCAACCACCGCTTCACCGACGATATGGTGTGCTTCGCGGAACGGAACGCCTTTTGCCACCAGGTAATCCGCCAGCTCGGTAGCGTTGGCGTAACCCTGCTGCGCCGCTTCCGCACAGCGCGGACGTTTCACCTGGATACCGTCCAGCACCAGCGCCGCCATGTGCAGGCAGTCAAGCCAGGTGTCCAGCGCATCGAACAGCCCTTCTTTGTCTTCCTGCATATCTTTGTTGTAGGCCAGCGGTAGCCCTTTCAGGGTCATCATCATGCCGGTCAGCGCGCCCTGCACTCGGCCGCATTTACCGCGGATCAGTTCCAGCGCATCCGGGTTTTTCTTCTGCGGCATCAGCGACGAACCGGAAGTAACGCGGTCAGACAGTTCAACAAAACCCGCTTCGCCGGTATTGAAGAAAATCAGATCTTCGGCAAAACGCGACAGGTGCACCATGCCGATAGAGGCATCGGAAAGCAGTTCCAGCACGTGATCGCGATCGGAGACGCTATCGAGGCTGTTACGGGTCGCCGATGCGAAACCCAACCAACCGGCCAGCTGCTCACGGTCGATTTCATAAGCGGTTCCCGCCAGCGCGCCGCAGCCCAGCGGGCTGACATCGAGGCGCTTGAGCGCGTCCTGCAGACGGCTTTCATCACGGGCCAGCATTTCAACGTAGGCCAGACACCAGTGCGCAAAAGTCACTGGTTGCGCGCGTTGCAAATGGGTATAACCCGGCATCACCGCATCCTGATTGTTGCCAGCGGTTTCCACCAGCGCGCTTTGCAGTTGGCGGGTCGCGGTCAGCAACTCGGTGACGGTCTCTTTGCACCACAGCTTGAGATCGGTGGCGACCTGGTCATTACGACTACGTCCGGTATGCAGTTTTTTGCCCAACTGGCCGACTTTATCGATCAGTTTTCCTTCGACCCAGCTATGGATATCTTCGGCATCGCTTTCAAGGATTTGCTGCGGGTTGGCGCGTACCTCTTCCAGCAAGACGTTCAGCGCCTCTTCCAGCTGCAGCTGCTCATCGGCGGTCAGTACGCCTACGGTTACCAGCGCTTTGGACCAGGCGACGGATCCCACGATATCCTGTTCCGCCAGACGATAGTCAAAGCGTAAAGAGTCGTTGAATTGTTTGAACCGCTGATCTGCTGCCTGTGTAAAACGCCCGCCCCAAAGTGCCATAACATGCTTCCTTTATTCGTGAGTTCTGCCGGGTCGCGCTGCGCTTACCCGGTCTACGGTCTTGTCGCCCCGGCAAGCAACGCGCCGCCGGGCATTCAATCTTAAGCCAAAATACGCGTACCGATCGGGGTACCGTTAAATAATGCCGGCAGCTGCTCGGCATGGCGCCAGGAAGCGATATCCACCGGGCGGCCCAGCTCGCGCGCCGCGTCCAGCGCCGCGTTCACTTTCACAATCATGCCGTCGGTAATAATGCCCTGTTCAATCAGTTGCTCGGCCCTGGAGGCGGTCATTTCCGCAATCCGCTGACCTTTACCGTCGAGAATGCCGCTAACATCGGACAGCAAGATAAGATCCGCGCCCAACGTCGCCGCCAGCGCCGTCGCTGCCTGATCGGCGTTGACGTTCATCAGTTGTCCTTCGTCGGTGACGCCAATCGAGCTCACGACAGGCAGGTAGCCGCCCGCCAACAGCGTATTGATAAGCGTCGGCGAGCCTGCCTGCGCTTTACCGACGTGGCCCAGTTCTTCATCCAACTGAGTCACCTTCACGCTATCGCCATCGCCGAGGAACAGCCCTACCGAGGAAAGACCATGCTTTTTCGCCCATGCCAGCAGCGTTTTATTGGCAGTTCCCGCCAGCGCGCCGGTAATGATGTCAATCTGATCGGCAGGCGTTACGCGCAGGCCATTTTTCTTTTTCACCGGCAGATTAAGCTGTTTCATCAGCTCATCCACCACGCAGCCGCCGCCGTGGACGATAACCAGCGGACGCTGGTGTGTTTCGCGGTAGTGCACCAAGGCGGTAAACAGACGTTCCAGCGCTTCTTCGCTATCCAACAACACGCCGCCAAGTTTGATAATCAATGGATTGTTCATCATCACACCTTAAATTAAAGACTGCGTCTCAGCGAAGCCGAAACGAATGTTAGCGCACTGCACGGCCTGCGCTGCCGCGCCTTTCAGCAGGTTATCTTCTGCGGCCACGACGATAATATGTTCATCCTGGACGGCAAAACCGATATCACAGAATGGCAGCCCAACTACGTTTTTCAGCGCCGGTACGCCTTTATCGTATAAACGGACCAACGGCTTATTGGCATAGGCCTGCTGGAAGACCTCAGCCACCTGCTCTTTACCGACGCCCGGCTTCAGGCGACAGGTAATGGTTTCCAGAATACCGCGTTTAAAATTGCCCAAATGGGGAGTGAAGATCACCTCTGCACCCAGATGGGTGGCAATTTCTGGATGATGGCGATGATTGAAAACGCCGTACGGCTGCAGGCTGACTTCGCAGAAGCTATTGCTCATCGCCGCCTTACGCCCGGCGCCGCTGACGCCGCTGGTGGCGTTGATCACCGGCCACTGCTTCAGATCCAGCAGACCGGCATCGATCAGCGGTTTTAACGCCAGCTGCGCCGCCGTCGGGTAGCAGCCAGGCACCGCGATCAAATTCGCCTCTTTCAATGCTTCTACGTTCCACTCCGCCAGACCGTATACCGCCTGCTTAAGCAGATCGGAATGCTGATGAGTGAAACCGTAGTATTTTTCGTAGAACGCGCCATCGTTGACGCGAAACGCGCCGGATAAATCGAACACCACGCAGCCCGCGGCCAAAAACTGCGGCGCCAGATCGTGGCTAACTTCATGCGCGGTGGCGAGGAACACTACATCCGCGCCGGCGCTAAATTCGCTGATATCGGACATTGCCTGCAGCGGCAGGTCGACAATACCTTTCAGCTGCGGATGTATATCGGAAATTAACTTTCCGGCATCATTGCTTTGCGCGGAGACGGTCAAAGCGGTTATGTTCATATGAGGGTGGCGATTTACATAGGCCACCAGCTCTGCGCCGGCATAGCCGCTAGCTCCCACGATCAGCGTATTTAGCATTGGAAGAGCATCTCCTTACATTCGATGGGTTTTATTGCGCTCAACGATATTGTATTTTTATTCACAAATACTGCATGAATATTGATACTATCATGACCTGAGGTGTGTCAACAATGAAAAACAATTTACCGCCCTTTATCGAGATTTACCGCGCATTGATCGCCACACCATCCATCAGCGCGACCGAAGAAGCGCTGGATCAAAGCAATGAGTCTTTAATCAATTTACTCGGCGGCTGGTTCCGCGATCTGGGCTTCAACGTCGAGATCCAGCCGGTACCTGAGACGCGCAATAAATTCAATATGTTGGCCAGCACTGGCCACGGCGCTGGCGGCCTGCTGCTCGCCGGGCATACCGATACCGTGCCTTTCGACGATGGTCGCTGGACCCGCGACCCGTTTACACTTACGGAGCACGACAACAAACTCTACGGGCTCGGCACCGCCGATATGAAAGGCTTCTTCGCGTTTATCCTCGATGCCCTGCGCGACGTTGACGTCAGTAAATTGAAAAAACCGCTGTATATTCTGGCCACCGCTGACGAAGAAACCAGCATGGCGGGCGCGCGCTACTTTGCCGAAACCACGCAACTGCGCCCGGATTGCGCCATCATCGGCGAGCCGACCTCGCTGCAGCCGGTGCGGGCGCATAAAGGCCACATTTCAACAGCGGTACGCGTACTGGGCCAGTCCGGCCACTCCAGCGACCCGGCGCGCGGCGTGAACGCTATCGAACTGATGCACGATGCGATTGGCCGCATTATGCAACTGCGCGATGATTTAAAAGAGCGTTACCACTATGCCGCTTTCACCGTGCCTTATCCGACGCTCAACCTGGGCGCCATTCACGGCGGCGATGCATCCAATCGCATCTGCGCCTGCTGCGAATTGCACATGGATATTCGTCCATTGCCGGGGATGACGCTTAACGACCTGAACGGCCTGCTGGATGAAGCGCTGGCGCCGGTCAGCGAACGCTGGCCGGGGCGTCTGACGGTCTCTGAGCTGCATCCGCCGATTCCAGGCTATGAATGCCCGCCGGACCACAAGCTGGTCGAAGTGGTTGAAAAACTGCTCGGCGCGCAGACCGAAGTGGTGAACTACTGCACCGAAGCGCCGTTTATCCAGACGCTGTGTCCTACGCTGGTGTTAGGACCGGGCTCCATCAACCAGGCCCACCAGCCGGATGAATATCTGGAGACGCGGTTTATTAAGCCGACGCGCGAGCTCATCACTCAGGTTGTCCATCACTTCTGCTGGCATTAATCGCTGCTAGTTTCCCGCCTTCACGTCCGGAGGCGGGAGAGTGACGATCGTCACACTTCCATAAGTAATGCTTATCCGCCGACCGCTGAGTTAACTTTCGCAAATTATCGCCATTTATTCGTTTGCTGAAGCGATTTCGCAGCAATTGACGCGGGGGTATTTACGTGGCTTTATAAAAGACGGGTTGCTTATCCACTGCTCAAATCACGGAGCGCCGGATATAACAAAATAAAATGAGATGGGGTGTCTGGGGTAACATGAACGAACAATATTCCGCTTTGCGTAGTAATGTCAGTATGCTCGGTAAGGTGCTGGGCGACACCATCAAGGATGCGTTAGGAGAAAACATTCTTGATCGTGTCGAAACTATCCGTAAGTTGTCCAAATCTTCTCGCGCGGGCAATGAAGCCAATCGCCAGGAGCTGCTTACCACGCTGCAAAACTTGTCCAACGACGAGCTGCTGCCGGTGGCGCGCGCCTTTAGCCAGTTCCTGAATCTGGCCAATACCGCTGAGCAATATCACAGCATTTCGCCCAACGGCGAAGCCGCCAGCAATCCGGAAGTTATTGCGCGTACCCTGAGAAAACTCAAAGACCAACCCAATCTCAACGAAGACACCATAAAAAAAGCGGTGGAATCCCTGTCGCTGGAGCTGGTATTAACCGCTCACCCGACCGAAATCACCCGCCGGACGCTGATCCATAAAATGGTGGAAGTGAACAACTGCCTTAAGCAGTTGGATAACAAAGATATCGCCGACTATGAGCACAACCAGCTGATGCGCCGCCTGCGCCAGCTGATCGCCCAGTCCTGGCATACCGATGAAATTCGTAAGCACCGCCCTTCTCCGGTCGATGAAGCCAAATGGGGTTTCGCGGTAGTTGAAAACAGCCTGTGGGAAGGCGTGCCGAACTATCTGCGCGAGCTGAACGAACAGCTGGAAGCCAACCTCGGCTACCAGCTACCGGTTGATTTTGTGCCGGTACGATTCACTTCCTGGATGGGCGGCGACCGTGACGGCAACCCGAACGTCACCGCCGATATCACCCGCCACGTACTGTTGCTCAGCCGCTGGAAAGCGACCGATCTGTTCCTGAAAGATATCCAGGTGCTTATCTCCGAGCTGTCGATGGTCGAATGCACCGACGAGCTCCGCGATTTGGCGGGTGCGGAAGGCGCGCAAGAGCCGTATCGTTATCTGATGAAAAAGCTGCGTAGCCAGTTGATGGAGACCCAGGCCTGGCTGGAAGCGCGTCTGAAAGGGCAAAAACTGCCGAAACCGGCGGGGCTTATCACGCAAAACGAACAGCTGTGGGAACCGCTGTATGCCTGCTATAAATCGCTGCAGGCCTGCGGAATGGGCATCATCGCCAACGGCGAACTGCTCGATACCCTGCGCCGGGTGAAATCTTTCGGCGTACCGCTGGTGCGTATCGATATCCGTCAGGAAAGTACCCGCCATACCGAAGCGCTGGGCGAAATGACCCGCTACCTCGGGATCGGCGATTATGAAAGCTGGTCGGAAGCCGACAAGCAGGCCTTCCTGATCCGTGAGCTGAACTCCAAACGCCCGCTGCTGCCGCGTCAGTGGGAGCCGAGCGAAGAGACCCGCGAGGTCCTCGACACCTGTAAAGTGATCGCCGAAGCGCCGCGTGGATCGATCGCCGCTTATGTGATCTCAATGGCCAAAACGCCGTCCGACGTGCTGGCGGTTCATCTTCTGCTAAAAGAAGCCGGTATCGGCTTTGCCCTGCCGGTCGCGCCGCTGTTTGAAACGCTGGACGACCTGAACAACGCCAACGACGTTATGACTCAGTTACTGAATATTGACTGGTATCGCGGCTTTATTCAGGGCAAGCAGATGGTCATGATCGGTTACTCCGACTCGGCCAAAGATGCCGGCGTGATGGCCGCCTCCTGGGCCCAGTACCAGGCACAGGACGCGCTAATCAAAACCTGCGAAAAAGCCGGTATTGAACTGACTCTATTCCACGGTCGCGGCGGCTCCATCGGTCGCGGCGGCGCTCCGGCCCACGCGGCGCTGCTCTCGCAGCCGCCGGGCAGCCTGAAAGGCGGCCTACGCGTCACCGAACAGGGCGAAATGATCCGCTTTAAGTACGGCCTGCCGGAAGTGACCATCAGCAGCCTGTCGTTGTACACCAGCGCGATTCTGGAAGCCAACCTGCTGCCGCCGCCGGAACCAAAACCGCAGTGGCGCGAAATCATGGCCGAGCTGTCCGACGTCTCCTGCAAGATGTACCGCGGCTACGTGCGGGAAAACAAAGACTTCGTCCCTTATTTCCGCTCCGCGACCCCGGAACAAGAACTGGGCAAACTGCCGCTTGGCTCGCGCCCGGCGAAGCGTCGCCCGACCGGCGGCGTCGAGTCACTGCGCGCCATCCCGTGGATCTTCGCCTGGACCCAGAACCGCCTGATGCTGCCGGCCTGGCTGGGCGCCGGTGCCGCGCTGCAGAAAGTGGTCGAGGGCGGTAAGCAAAGCGAGCTGGAAAGCATGTGCCGCGACTGGCCGTTCTTCTCGACCCGCCTCGGAATGCTGGAAATGGTCTACTCAAAAGCCGACCTGTGGCTGGCGGAGTACTACGATCAGCGTCTGGTGAAACCGGAACTGTGGAAGCTAGGCGAAGAGCTACGTCAGCTGTTAACCGCCGATATCAAAGTGGTGCTGGCTATCGCTAATGACTCCCACCTGATGGCCGACCTGCCGTGGATCGCCGAATCCATCCAGTTGCGTAACATCTATACCGACCCGCTTAACGTCCTGCAGGCCGAACTGTTGCACCGTTCGCGCCAGGCTGAAGAGGCTGGCGAGGAACCGGATGCGCGCGTTGAGCAAGCGCTGATGGTCACCATTGCCGGCGTCGCGGCAGGGATGCGTAATACCGGCTAGTCACCGTTTCCCCCGGTCGCCCGGCCGGGGGATTTTCCCTCTCATTTTAGTGATGCAACATCTCATCGACGATCTGCTCTTTATGCAGCGCATAGGGATAATAGGTCGGCCAGTTATCCATCTCTTTCAGCAAGGCCTCCTGTGATTCATTGCCCATAAATATATGGAAATGCTGCGATTTGCGCGGGCCAATAATATGGTCGCTGAACTGGACGAATTTCGGCGCGTTACCATCGCCCTGTTGGCACTCAAACAGATAGCGAACGCCCTTCTTGCCGGAGGCGTATTGCAGGATTTTGTAGCCTGAGTAGGTATATTTGCAGCTATTAACGGTCTTGCCGACGTGGAACTCTATCACGTCATCTTCGATGCCAATCTGTTCCACGTCGGTGGCGTAACCCTTCTTATAATAGGCGCGATACTCTTCCACGCTCTTGCCGCCGGGCTTTTTCGCCTTCTGCTCCAGAACCGGATCAAGGTCGCCATTCAGCAGGTACGGATTAACGGACTGCCAGACGCCATCCCAATCGCTCAACGCGCGATCCTTCACATCTTTATCGGCAAAAATGCCTTCGCTAGCCTGGCGTTCTATGTCGGTCAACGCTGGGCCATGGCTATGGTTACCGTGGGCGAACGCCTGGACGCTCGCAAGCGCCATGCCTAAGCCAAACGCGAGCATGGGGATCTTTCGGGTCATTACTCTCTCCTGAGTTCAATATCGATTGCGATAAAATGTTACGATATAACATATCTTAATCAAGAAGCAATAACGACAAGCTCGCGCTTTTACCGCTGGAAAAATGTCCGGTATGATGAAATGCGTGGCGTTTTGGCGGGGTAAAAATGGATAACAGCATCAATCAGCTCATTGATTCATTAGTGAAAAAACAAACCTGTATTGCAGAAGTACATTTTACCGGTGAGTCACGCCCCCCTGCCGACGCCGCGATCAAGGTTGATTTTCCTCGTCTGAATATTGTCATTGAGGGGCAGTTGTACGATCTCGCCCTCGGCGATAATGCCGCGCCGCTGCAGCCGCGCGATGTATTGTATATTGCGGGCGATAGCTGGAACTGGCCGCAATGGCAGACACCCTGCCTGCTATTAAGCATCTTGTTCGGCAAGCAGCAGTTGGAATTTTCGCTGCAGCGCTGGAGCGGCGAGGCGCTAAGCCTGGTCCAGAAGATCCAGGTACCGCGCCGCGGGCCGCGCGTGGGTTCATTCCTGCTACAGGCGCTAAATGAAATACGTATGCAGCCGCAGGAGCAGCAAACCGCCCGCAGCATCGTGATTAGCCTACTCAGCCACTGTACCGATCTGCTGGGTAGCCAGGCGCAAACCTCATCGCGCAGCCAGGCGCTGTTCGAGGCGATCCGCCAGTATATCGATCTCCATTTCGCTGAGCCGCTGAGCCGGGAATCCGTAGCCCAGGAGTTTTATCTCTCTCCCAACTATCTCTCGCATCTGTTTCAGAAGTGCGGACCCATGGGCTTTAACGAATACCTCAATCATATCCGCCTCGAACAGGCGCGCATGCTGTTGAAAGGCCATGATATGAAAGTGAAAGACGTTGCTCACGCTTGCGGCTTCGCCGACAGCAACTACTTCTGCCGCCTGTTTCGCAAGAACACCGAACGTTCGCCTTCCGAATACCGCCGCCAGTATCACAGCCAGTTGACGGAAAAATCCCCTGCGCCGTAAAACTAGATTTTTGTAAGTAACTGTCTGCTGATTGCTGGCCACGTACCTTTATAAGCAGGAACAGGCGGACAAATGTGATCTAAATCATCCTTAATCGTAATGCGTACATTTATCCAGTTTTTGGCAAATTTGTCATCTGGCGAGCAAGCAAACGAAAACCGTATCCTTTCCTCAACATCACTGAATTACACATCGAGGAATGGTTATGGAACTCTATCTGGACACCGCGAACGTCGCTGAAGTTGAACGTCTGGCCCGCATTTATCCGCTGGCTGGCGTCACCACCAACCCGAGCATCATCGCCGCCGGCAAAACCCCGGTTTGGGACGTGCTGCCGCGCCTGCAAAAAGCCGTCGGCCCGGAAGGTGTTCTGTTCGCGCAGACCATGAGTCGCGATGCGCAGGGCATGGTGGAAGAAGCCAAACGCTTGAGCAACGCCGTGCCGGGTGTCGTGGTTAAAATCCCGGTTACCGCCGAAGGTCTCGCCGCCATCAAACTGCTGAAAAAAGAAGGTATCCCGACGCTTGGCACCGCGGTCTATAGCGCTTCCCAGGGGCTGCTGGCGGCGCTGGCCGGCGCGAAATACGTCGCGCCATATGTCAACCGCGTCGACGCCCAGGGCGGTGACGGCATTCGCATGGTGCAAGAACTGCAATCCCTGCTGGAAATGCACGCCCCGGAAAGCAAAGTCCTGGCCGCGAGCTTCAAAACCCCGCGCCAGGCCTTGGATTGCCTGTTAGCTGGCTGCGAAGCTATCACCCTCCCCTTAGACGTAGCGCAACAAATGCTCGGCACCCCCGCGGTAGAGTCAGCCATAGAGAAGTTCGAGCAGGACTGGAATAACGCATTTGGCACGTTGAACCTGTAATCCGATCGTCTGCCGCCGGTCGGCGGCTTGCACGTTATCGAGGAGGAATCGAAATGGATCGCATTATTCAATCACCCGGTAAATACATTCAGGGCGCTGGCGCCATCAAGCGCCTCGGCGAATATCTTAAACCGCTGGCCGAACGGTGGCTTATCATCGGCGATAAGTTTGTTCTTGGCTTTGCCGAAGAGCAGTTGCGTACCAGCCTTGGCGGCGCTGGCCTGGTGGCCGAAATCGCACCGTTCGGCGGTGAATGTTCGCAAAATGAAATCAACCGCCTGCGCGATATAGCCAGCAGCGCCCAATGCCATGCGGTGCTCGGCATCGGCGGCGGCAAGACTTTGGATACCGCGAAAGCGCTGGCTCACTATATGCATCTGCCGGTAGTCGTGGCGCCGACCATCGCCTCCACCGACGCGCCGTGCAGCGCGTTGTCTGTTATCTATACCGACGATGGGGAATTCGAAAGCTATTTGATGCTGCCGCACAACCCGAACATGGTGGTTGTCGATACGCAGATCGTCGCGGCCGCGCCAGCTCGCCTGCTGGCCGCCGGGATTGGCGATGCGCTGGCGACCTGGTTTGAAGCCCGCGCCTGCTCGCGCAGCGGTGCGACCACAATGGCGGGCGGTAAATGCACTCAGGCAGCGCTGGCACTGGCGGAACTCTGCTACAACACGCTGGTTGAAGAAGGCGAAAAGGCGATGCTTGCCGCCGAGCAGCATGTGGTTACCCCAGCGCTCGAGCGGGTGATCGAAGCCAACACCTACCTGAGCGGCGTCGGCTTTGAGAGCGGTGGGCTGGCGGCGGCGCACGCGATTCACAACGGTTTGACCGCCATCCCGGACGCCCATCACTTCTATCACGGCGAGAAGGTCGCGTTTGGTACCCTGACGCAGCTGGTGCTGGAAAACGCGCCGGTGGAAGAGATAGAAACCGCGGCGGCGTTGTGTCACAGCGTCGGCCTGCCCATCACGCTGGCGCAGCTCGATATTAAAGGCGACATCCCGGCCAAAATGCGCACGGTCGCGGAGGCCGCCTGCGCCGAAGGCGAAACCATCCACAACATGCCGGGCGGCGCCTGTGCCGACCAGGTTTACGCCGCGCTACTGGTTGCCGACCAATACGGTCAGCGTTTCCTGCAAGAGTGGGAATAACCTGCCCCAAATGCCCGGCATTTGCCGGGCATAACGCTTAACGAGTAATACCTTGCCTGGTAATCTGAGGTTGACGTTTTTTAAGGCTGATTATCGCCAGCGCCGCGACGATCAGCACAATACCAGCGCCTTCCACTAGCCCCGGATTTTCACCCAGCAGCCACCAGGAAAACAGCACGCCGCAAACCGGTACCGCCAGCGTACTCAGGCCGGCGACGCTGGCAGGCAGGTTACGCAGAACATACAGCCACAGACTCCAGGCCACCGCCGTCGCCAGGATTGCGCTATAGGCCAGTGCCCAAAAAACCCCAGGTTGCCAGTCAATGCTGCGCTGCGGCACCAGCCACGCCACCACGCTCATCACCAGCGCGGCATACAGCATCTGCCAGGCGGTTAACGACAGTAAATCGAGGCGCGGATAGCGGCGATACATGCGTTTGGCGACAATCGCGCTCGCCCCCCAACTGATGCCGGAGAGGATCGCCAGCAGCGCGCTTTTCATCGAGGAGAAATCCAACTGCCAGGGCTGCAGCACCAGCAGTAGACCGCACGCCGCCAGTACGATAGCGGCATATTGTAGCCGCCGCATGCGCTCGCCTAAAAACAGCGCCGCCATGATCACCACCCAGAACGGCATGGTATAGCTGAGAATGGCGACTTTACCTGCGCCGCCGCTCATCAGCGCCCACTGCGCCAGACCGACCATGCCGCAGGTTTGCAGCAGCGCAATCGCCAGGGTGTAACCAAACGGCGTTGGCCGCATGCCGCGCCCGCGCAGCGCCAACACCGCCATCAACACAATCGCGCCGAAAATACAGCGCAGGGCGGTAAAATCGAAAGCGCCGATATAGAGCGTTACCTGTTTCATCGCAATCCAGCTGTAGCTCCAGATAAGCGTCAGCAGGACGAGGCCGCAACCGGCCAGGAGATTGCTGTTCCTTGCAACCGTCATAACTTCTCCACCGTCATGATTTTTGCGGGCACTATACTCTCTTTGGCGGCAGGTTGCTTAAGGGCAGAGCGCACTTTTCGTGCGAAAAAAGAGGGCGGCGAATTGCAGTTCGCCGCCCCGACAGGAATGAAAAAATAGTTAAAACAGGTAATTACGCTGGACGCACGCCCAGGGTATGGCAAATGGCATAGCTCATTTCGGCGCGATTCAGGGTATAGAAGTGGAAATCTTTCACTCCTTCGCGGCTTAAAATTTTCACCATGTCCATGGCGATATTCGCCCCTACCAGTTGGCGCGTTTCGGCATCGTTATCCAACCCTTCGAACATTTTCGACATCCAGGTCGGAATACGCACGTTCGTCATATCGGCAAATTTCTTCGCCTGTTTAAAGTTGGAGACTGGCAGAATGCCCGGAATAATTTCCACATCGATACCGGCGGAGACGCAGCGGTCACGGAAACGCAGGTAGCTTTCGACATCAAAAAAGAACTGAGTGATCGCGCGATTAGCGCCCGCTTCTACTTTACGTTTCAGGTTCAATAAGTCGGCCTGCGCGCTTTTGGCTTCCGGATGCACTTCCGGATAGGCGGCGACGGAGATATCAAAATCACCGACGTCTTTTAGCAGCGTCACCAGGTCGGCGGCGTACATCTCCGGCTTGCCGCTACCCGGCGGCAGGTCGCCGCGCAGCGCGACGATATGGCGGATACCGTTGTTCCAGTAATCCTGGGCAATCGCGCGCAGTTCATCACGGCTGGCGTCGATACAGGTCAGGTGCGGCGCTGCTTCCAGACCGGTGCGGTCTTTAATGCCCTTGATAATGCTATGAGTGCGGTCGCGCTCGCCGGAGTTCGCCCCGTAGGTGACGGAAACAAACTTCGGCTTCAGGCTGCTTAAGCGATCGATGGATTTCCACAGGGTTTGCTCCATTTCACTGGTACGCGGCGGAAAGAATTCAAAGGACACATTAATCTGGCCCTGGACTTCCGCCAGGCTCTGATTCAGGGCTTCCCGCTGATTGGCGTGAAAAAAGCTCATACCTTACCTCATCAATCGCATTATATTTATCAGTCGTGTTGCGAACTTCTATACGTTTAGACGTCCAGATGTAAAAATGACGGAAAAGCGGGCGGGCGTCAATAGAAAAATCTGCGTAAACAGTGAGGAATTTTCAGTCAAAGTGAAAAAAGTTCATCTGGCGTCAGGCCAGGCGCGTTAATTATCCGCAAGATCAAAGAGCCCACGCTGCCGACGCAGCATCTCACCCTCTCAGGGCAGCTGGTGGCGCGGGAATGAGCATAATGAAGGCCGGCCCTACGGGCCGGCCTGAGAGGAGAGATTACAGCAACTGCGCCAGACGATTAATATCTGACTGAATAGCCCCGGCGGTGACATCGCGACCCGCGCCTGGCCCGCGGATCACCATTGGATTATCGCGATACCAGCGACTCTCGATGGCGAAGACGTTATCGCACGGCAGCAGCGCCGCCAGCGGATGTTCCTGACGCACTGCTTCTACCCCGACGCGCGCTTTACCGTTAGCATCAAAACGCGCCACGTAACGCAACACCAGCCCCATCTCACGGGCGGCTTCAAGGCGCTGCAGCATCTGTTCGTTCAGCTCTTCGCCGTTCTCAAAGAAGTGGTCAACCGAGCCCTCTTCGCAATGCGCCGGAACCAGCGATTCCACGCGCACCTGATCCGGCTCGATATTGTAACCAGCTTCGCGCGCCAGGATCACCAGCTTGCGCATCACGTCTTTACCTGACAGGTCAACACGCGGGTCCGGTTCGGTCAGCCCTTGCTGCCAGGCCTGATCCACCAGTTCGGTAAATGGCACCGTGCCGTCAAACTGCAGGAACAGCCAGGAGAGCGTACCGGAGAAGATACCGCTCAGCCCCAGGATGGTATCGCCGCTGTCGATGAGATCGCGCACCGTATGGTTAACCGGCAAGCCTGCGCCGACGGTGGCGTTATACAGCCAGTGACGGCCAGTCTTTTCGAAGGCGTCGTGGATCTGGCGATATTTATCGCTGCTGCTGGCGCCCGCCAGCTTATTGGCGCTGATCACGTGAAAACCGTGGCTGGCGAAATCCAGATACTGATCGGCCAGCTGTTCGCTGGCGGTCACGTCCAGCACCACTAAATCATCATAAGGGTGCGCGCGCATCCACAGGAATAGCGATTCTTCATCCTGCTCAACCGCTTCATCTTCAAAGAATGCCAATGCGCGACTGGCATCCAGACCTTCATAGTTCAGCAGGCTACGTCGGCTATCCACCACCCCAGCCAGCAGGAACTCAAAGCCGGTGCGGGCGGAAAGCGTGCTCTGCTCGCGCGCGAACAACTCCAGCCAGCGGGAGCCAATATTACCTTTGCCAAACAGCACCAGACCGATGCGTTTCTCAGCGCGGAACACGGAATGATGCAGCCCCTGAATCAGGCTCTCGGTTGGGCCGGCGCGCAGCACCGCCACCAGGCTGATGCCCTCTTCCGATTGCCAGGTAAACTCTACTGGCTGCCCTTTCAACTGCTGCCAGAAACGGTGGCAGTGCAGCGGATTGCGGGTCACGCCCGCGCCGACCATCGCCACCAGCGCCAGCTTCTGGCGCAGACGCAGCTCGCCCGGCAGGCCCGCCTCGTCCAGCAGCTTCAGCGCGCTGTCGGCCACTTCAGAGGTGTAACAGAACTGCAGCAGCTTACGGTCGGCATGCACGCCCACCGCCAGCGGGCGCAGCTGCGCGCGTTTGAAAATCTGATCCAGCTCTTTATGCGCCAGTTTGAAATCCTGACCAGCCGGCACCTGGAATTCAATAAGGCAGACGTCGTCGTGACTGGTGACAATACGCGCGCCGGTGCCAGATGCCAGCACGCGCTCAATGCGCGTCGAACCCTGGTCCGGGGTATAGCTGCAGCGCAGCTGTAAATCGATATCGCTGCCGGAAACCGGCTGTAGCGTACGCGCATGCAGTACCGGCGCCGCCAGGCGAGCCAGCTCGCTGGCCTCATCAAGGCGCAGCAGCGGCAGCAGGCACGCATCTTTCACTTTACGCGGGTCGGCGCTATAGACCCCGGCCACATCGCTCCAGATGGTGACGCGGGAGACCCCGGCCAGCGCGCCAATTTGGGTGGCGGAGTAGTCGGAACCGTTACGGCCCAGCAGCACGGTTTCTCCGGCATTGTTGCGGGCGATAAAGCCGGTCACCACCAGCCGTTTGTTGGGGTGCTGCGCCATCAACTGTTGTAACAACGGGTAGGACAAGCCTTCATCAACCTGCGGCTGCGCGGCGCGTTCCGCGCGCAGGAAGGCGCGCGCGTCCAGCCAGGCGGCTTCAACGCCAAGGTGATTCAGTACCGCCGCCATCAGGCGTGCGGACCACACTTCGCCGTGGCCGACGACTTCAGCATATACCGCATCGGTGATGCCGCTATCCAGCAGGCCCGCCAGACGTTCAAGATCGTGAATAAACGTCGCGATCAGCGCGTCAGCGGCGTCCGCCGGCAACAGGCTGGCGATTAGATCCATTTGATAGCGACGCAGCGCTTGTTGCACCTGATGCGCAGAAAGACGATCGGTCTGGCTTAGCTGCAGCCAGCTAATCAGCTGGTTGGTGGTGCTACCGGCGGCAGAGACGACCATCATATCGCCTGCCTGCGCATAGTCGGTCATGATCCCGGCGACGCGCAGGTAACATTTCGCATCCGCTAAACTACTCCCACCAAATTTGTGCAGCTGACGACCCTTCGCCCCTGCCTGCGCAATCACACTCATCTTTATTCCTCGTTTGCTGCCCGGAAGCCATTTTCCAGGTCGGCAATTAAATCTTCACCATCTTCAATACCGGTCGAAATACGCAGGAGCGTTTCCGAGATCCCTGCCGCCGCACGCGCTTCCGGCGCCATGCCCGCATGCGTCATCGTCGCCGCATGGGAAATCAGGCTCTCAACGCCCCCCAACGATTCCGCCAGCGTAAATAGCGATAAACCGCTCAAGAAGCGACGCAGCGTCTGCTCATCGCCATCGAGCTCGAAGCTTAGCATCGCCCCAAAACCTTTTTGCTGACGCGCCGCAATCTCATGCCCCTGGTTTTCCGGCAGGGACGGATGATACAGCTTTTTCACCAGTGGCTGGGTTTTCAGATAGTCGACTATCGCCTGCGCGTTGCGCTGCGCCACTTCCATTCGCGGAGATAGGGTACGCAAACCACGCAATAACAGATAGCTATCAAACGCCCCGCCGGTGACGCCGATATTATTCGCCCACCATGCCAGTTCGGTGACAGTTTCAGGATCTTTGGCAATCACCACCCCGGCGACCACATCAGAGTGGCCGTTGAGATATTTGGTGCACGAATGCAACACCAGATCGGCGCCCAGCGCCAGCGGATTTTGCAACGCCGGGCTCAGGAAGGTGTTATCCACCACGCTCACCGCGCCGGCTTCACGCGCCAGCCCGCAGATTTTCGCAATATCGACCACCCGCAGCAATGGGTTGCTCGGGCTTTCGACCAGCACCAGCTTCGGTTGTTCCGCTAGCGCTTCACGTAATGCCTGTTCATCGCTTTGATCGACAAAGCGCACGCGATAGCAGCCGCGTTTCGCCAGGCTGTCAAACAGACGATAGCTGCCGCCATAACAGTCGTGCGGCGCCACCAGCAGATCGCCCGGTTTCAGGAACACCGTGGTCACCAGCAGAATAGCCGACATTCCGGTATTGGTCAGTACCGCGCCCGCGCCGCCTTCCAGTTCCGCCAGCGCGCGCTGTACGACATCGCGAGTCGGGTTGCCGCGACGGGAATAATCGTGGGCGCGAGGTTCGTTGAAACCGGTGAAATTATAGGTGCTGGAGAGGTGGATCGGCGGGACAACGCAACCGTACTGTTCGTCGTCATTTAAACCGCTACGCACTGCAATGGTGGCCTGTTTACGCGTCATGTTGGACAGTTCCTGGGCTGTTCGGTGAGAAGTCAGGCCTCAGAGTAATCATTGTCACAATAGACGTCAATACATCTGGACATCTAAACTTCTTTGCGTATAGATTGAGCAAAAGACAAATAGCCGTTAAAATTATATGCATTAGCGCACGTCGGCGGCGGCTTATATCATGTCGGAAAGCACGCTCATACGGTAAACTACGCGCAATTATGGTCGGGCGTAATGTTCTGGCCCTTAACTAATAAACAGAGGATTAAGGTATCTCATGGCTGAATGGAGCGGCGAATATATCAGCCCATACGCTGAGCACGGTAAGAAGAGTGAGCAAGTAAAAAAAATTACGGTTTCCATTCCTCTGAAGGTGTTAAAGATCCTCACCGATGAACGCACGCGTCGTCAGGTGAACAACCTGCGTCACGCCACGAATAGCGAACTGCTGTGCGAGGCGTTCCTGCATGCCTTTACCGGTCAACCGTTGCCTAACGATGAAGACCTGCGTAAAGAGCGCAGCGATGAAATCCCGGAAGCGGCGAAAGAGATTATGCGTGAACTGGGTATCGACCCGGATACGTGGGAATACTAAGACATAAAAAAAGCGGAAGATATCTTCCGCTTTTTTTATCCCTCGGCCTGGCCAGACGAAGGATACAAAAAAGCCGCCCTGAGGCGGCTTTTTCTGGCAACTTACTTGCTGCCCGGGATGCTGAAGCGCTTGTTGAAGCGGTCAACACGGCCACCGGTAGCAACATCACGCTGTTTGCCGGTGTAGAACGGGTGGCATTTACCGCACACGTCGAGGTTCAGGTCGTGACCAACGGTGGAACGGATTTTCATGACATTACCGCAAGAACAGGTAGCAGTAATTTCGTCGTAATTTGGGTGAATACCTTTTTTCATGGGAGAACCTCAGTTAAGGCCGCGTCGCTCTTCCAGCCCTAACGCCAGACACCACGCGATATTAATAATTTCCCGACGACCTTCGCGCAGCTGGCGTAAACCGGCTTAGCGAATTTCCCGGGTTTTGGGATGTTTGATGCGGCATAAAGCGCACCAAAGGCGGCGAATCATACAGAATTTGACCAGCAGATGCAAACTTATCCGCGTCACCTTCGGTAATGTGTATACTAACCCGCCAGATTTCAAGTCAGGAAGATTCCATGTCCGTCGCTCATGTCGCCCTGCCCGTTCCGCTGCCCCGCACCTTTGACTATTTGTTGCCTGAAGGCATCCCGGTCAAGGCGGGCTGTCGCGTACGCGTGCCGTTCGGCAAACAGGAGCGGATCGGTATCGTGGTGTCGGTCAGCGAACGTAGCGAACTCCCGCTCGCCGAACTCAAACCGGTCGCCGAAGCGCTGGATAGCGAACCGGTATTTTCCTCTACCGTCTGGCGCATGCTGCTATGGGCCGCGGATTACTATCATCATCCCATCGGCGACGTGCTGTTCCACGCGCTGCCGATTATGCTGCGCCAGGGCAAACCGGCCAGCGCCGCGCCAATGTGGTACTGGTTTGCGACGGAACAGGGACAAGCGCTGGATATCAACAACCTTAAACGCTCGCCGAAGCAGCAGCAGGCGCTGGCGGCGCTGCGCCAGGGCAAAATCTGGCGCTATCAGGTCGCAGAACTTGAATTCAATGACGCGGCGCTACAGGCGCTGCGTGGCAAAGGGCTGGCGGAGCTAGCCTACGAAGCGCCAGCGATTATTGACTGGCGGACCAGCTTCGCGGTGCCCGGCGAACGGCTGCGCCTGAATACCGAGCAGGCGACCGCCGTCGGGGCAATTCATAGCGCCTCCGACCGTTTCTCCGCCTGGCTGCTGGCGGGTATTACCGGCTCAGGGAAAACGGAGGTCTATCTGAGCGTGCTGGAGAACGTGCTGGCGCAGGGTCGACAGGCGCTGGTGATGGTGCCGGAAATCGGCCTGACGCCGCAGACTATCGCCCGCTTCCGCCAGCGTTTTAACGCCCCGGTGGAGGTCCTGCATTCGGGTCTCAACGACAGCGAGCGCCTCGCATCATGGTTAAAGGCGAAAAATGGCGAAGCGGCGATCGTTATCGGCACCCGCTCGTCGCTGTTTACACCGTTTAAAGACCTCGGCGTTATTGTCATCGACGAAGAACACGATAGCTCCTATAAACAACAGGAAGGCTGGCGTTATCACGCTCGCGACCTGGCGGTATGGCGCGCCCATAGCGAACAGATCCCGATTATCCTCGGCTCGGCGACCCCGGCGCTGGAGACGCTCTATAACGTGCGCCAGCGCAAGTATCGTGAGTTAAAGCTGACCAAACGCGCGGGCAACGCCCGCCCGGCGCAGCAGCACGTGCTGGATTTAAAAGGCCAGCAGTTGCAGGCGGGCCTATCGCCTGCGCTGATTAACCGCATGCGACAGCATCTGCAGGCCGACAATCAGGTGATCCTGTTTTTGAACCGCCGCGGTTTCGCCCCGGCGCTGCTGTGCCACGACTGCGGCTGGATAGCGGAGTGTCCGCGCTGCGATAGTTACTACACCCTGCATCAGGCGCAGCATCATCTGCGTTGCCACCACTGCGACAGCCAGCGCCCCATTCCGCGCCAATGTCCTTCCTGCGGGTCGACGCACCTGGTGCCAGTGGGTCTCGGGACTGAACAGCTGGAGCAGGCGCTGGCGCCGATGTTCCCTGATGTACCAATCTCACGTATCGACCGCGATACCACCAGCCGTAAAGGGGCGCTGGAGCAATATCTTGCCGACGTCCATCGCGGCGGCGCACGCATTCTGATTGGCACCCAAATGCTGGCTAAGGGACATCATTTCCCGGACGTCACCCTGGTGTCGCTGCTGGATGTCGACGGCGCGCTGTTTTCCGCCGACTTCCGCTCGGCGGAGCGTTTTGCCCAGCTCTATACCCAGGTCTCCGGCCGCGCCGGGCGCGCGGGCAAGCAGGGTGAAGTGATCCTGCAAACCCATCATCCGGAACACCCGCTGCTGCAGACCCTGTTGTATAAAGGCTACGATGCGTTTGCCGAGCAGGCGCTGGCGGAACGGCAAACCATGCAGCTACCGCCGTGGACCAGTCACGTGCTGATCCGCGCCGAAGACCATAATAACCAGCAGGCGCCGCTGTTTTTACAACAGTTACGTAACCTGTTGCAGGCCAGCCCGCTGGCCGATGATAAACTGTGGGTACTCGGCCCGGTCCCCGCGCTGGCGCCAAAGCGCGGCGGTCGCTGGCGCTGGCAAATTCTGCTGCAGCACCCTTCCCGCATACGTCTACAACATATCGTCAGCGGTACGCTGGCGTTGATAAACACCCTGCCGGAAGCGCGTAAAGTGAAGTGGGTACTGGATGTCGATCCTATTGAAGGCTAAGTCTTCTCTTGCGAGGCGGATCGAAAAATTCAACAACCGTCACGTTTTTCATGAAAATTCTGTAACTCTCAGGCTGTACTATCTGTTAAAAATGTTGCTGATGTCAGCACGCAAGGGATGTGTCTGCGCAGTCAGCGAGGAGAAACCAGGTGAAGCCCAAAAAACAAATGGTTGCCGCCACCATGAAAGACGTCGCCCTGAAGGCAAACGTTTCAACGGCAACCGTATCCCGTGCGCTAATGAATCCCGACAAAGTGTCGCAGGCAACCCGCAGTCGGGTGGAGCAGGCGGCGCAGGAAGTCGGCTATTTACCGCAGTCGCTCGGGCGTAACATGAAACGCAATGAGTCGCGGACGATCCTTGTGATCGTGCCGGATATTTGCGATCCCTTCTTCAGTGAGGTGATTCGCGGCATTGAAGTGACCGCCGCCGACGAAGGCTATCTGGTGCTGATCGGCGATTGCGCCCATCAGAATCAGAAAGAAAAAACCTTTATTGATCTCATTATCACCAAACAAATTGACGGTATGGTGCTGCTGAGTTCGCGCCTGCCGTTCGACGCCAGCGTCGAAGAGCAGCGTAATTTGCCGCCGATGGTCATGTCGAACGAGTTTGCGCCGGAGCTGGAGCTCCCTACTGTGCATATCGATAACCTGACCGCCGCGTTTAATGCTGTTAATTATCTCCACGAACTGGGGCATCAACGTATCGGCTGTATCGCCGGGCCGGAGGATATGCCGCTGTGCCATTACCGGCTGCAGGGATATGTTCAGGCGCTGCGCCGCAGCGGTATCACCGTCGATCCGCACTACATCGCCCGCGGCAACTTTACTTTTGAAGCCGGGGCCAACGCGCTGGAGCAACTGCTGGCGCAGCCGGTGCCGCCGACCGCGGTCTTTTGCCATAGCGACGTTATGGCGCTGGGCGCATTGTCGCTGGCCAAACGTCGCGGCCTGAGGGTGCCGGAAGATTTATCGATTGTTGGGTTTGATAACATCGCGTTGTCTGAATTTTGCGATCCGCCGTTAACTACCGTTTCACAGCCGCGTTTTGATATCGGCCGTGAAGGAATGCTGCTATTACTCGAGCAAATGCAGGGCCGTAACGTCAACAGCGGCTCGCGTCTGCTCGATTGCGAACTGATCGTTCGCGGCAGTACGCAAAAAATCAGACGATAACCATCAGGCTTTCGGGCCTGCTCTTCTGGTCAAAGGCCCGCCGCTTAAGTAACATGGCGGGCTGACGAACGAATATAAGACAGCGAAACGATAGTGGCACAACGAGATTATGTACGCCGCAGCCAACCGGCTCCTTCGCGGCGCAAAAAGAGCAGCCCCCGAAGCTCAAGGAAAAAGCAGAGCAGCCTTCCGGCGATTTCACCGACTATGGTTGCGATCGCAGCGGCCGTGCTGGTGGCCTTTATCGGTGGTCTGTATTTCATTACCCATCACAAGAAAGAAGAAGCGGAGGCGCTGCAGAACCGTCAGGCGGCAGGCAACGGTCTCCCGCCGAAACCGGAAGAGCGCTGGCGCTATATTAAAGAGCTGGAAAGCCGCCAGCCGGGCGTTCGCGCGCCGACTGAGCCAACCGCCGGCGGCGAAGTGATGAAACCCGAGCAGCTTACCGACGAGCAGCGCCAGTTGCTGGCGCAAATGCAGGCGGATATGCGTCAGCAGCCTACCCAGCTGACTGAAGTGCCGTGGAACGAACAAACGCCGGCGCAACGTCAGCAGACGCTGCAGCGTCAACGTCTGGCGCAGCAACAGCAGCAGGCGCAACAGCAGCAGTGGGCGCAGACGCAGCAGCAGACCGCGCAGCAGCAGCCGCGCGTCCAGCAGCCGAAGCCGGTGCAGCAACAGCAGCCGAAGCAAACAGCGTCCAACCAGCAGCCGTACCAGGATCTGCTGCAGACGCCGGCGCATAACGCCACTGCGCAGCCGAAAACCCAGGCCGCCGCACCGGTCGCCCGCGTAGAAGAAGCGCCGAAAGCCGCGGCCGCCGAGAAGAAAGACGATCGCAGCTGGATGGTTCAGTGTGGTTCCTTTAAAGGCGCCGAGCAGGCCGAAACCGTGCGCGCTCAGTTGGCCTTTGAGGGCTTTGCTTCGCATATCACCACCAACAACGGCTGGAACCGGGTAGTGATTGGGCCGCTGAAAGGCAAAGAGAACGCCAACGATATGATCAACCGTCTCAAGATGGCCGGACACGCAAACTGCATTCGTCTCGCCGCCAGGGGTTGAAACCCCAAAAATCCCCCCCATCTATAATTGCATTCTGCCCCGCGTAACCCGCGGGGCCCCTATTCCGCTTTTGCAACCAAGGGGTCTGCTCGTGACAACAATAGTTAGTGTTCGCCGTAATGGCCATGTCGTTATCGCCGGTGATGGCCAGGCCACGCTGGGCAACACCGTGATGAAAGGCAACGTGAAGAAAGTGCGTCGTCTGTACAACGACAAAGTGATCGCTGGTTTCGCTGGCGGCACCGCTGACGCCTTCACCCTGTTCGAACTGTTCGAGCGTAAGCTGGAGATGCATCAGGGCCATCTGGTGAAAGCCGCCGTTGAGCTGGCGAAAGACTGGCGTACCGACCGCATGCTGCGCAAACTGGAAGCGCTGCTCGCCGTCGCTGACGAAAACGCGTCGCTTATCATCACCGGTAACGGTGACGTGGTTCAGCCAGAAAACGATTTGATTGCGATTGGCTCCGGCGGGCCATATGCCCAGGCCGCCGCTCGCGCGCTGCTGGAAAACACCGAAATGGGCGCTCGCGACATCGCCGAGAAAGCGTTGGATATTGCAGGGGATATCTGCATCTATACCAACCACTTCCACACCATCGAAGAATTACCTTCTAAAGCGTAAGGATCTCCCATGTCTGAAATGACCCCACGCGAAATTGTCAGCGAACTGGACAAACATATTATCGGCCAGGACGCGGCCAAGCGTTCTGTTGCTATCGCCCTGCGAAACCGCTGGCGCCGTATGCAGCTTAATGAAGAGCTGCGTCATGAAGTCACGCCGAAAAACATTCTGATGATAGGCCCGACCGGCGTCGGTAAAACCGAAATCGCCCGTCGCCTGGCGAAGCTGGCCAACGCGCCGTTCATCAAAGTTGAAGCGACCAAGTTCACCGAAGTGGGCTATGTTGGTAAAGAAGTGGACTCTATCATCCGCGATCTGACCGACGCTGCGATCAAAATGGTACGCATGCAGTCCATCGATAAAAACCGCTATCGCGCCGAAGAAATGGCCGAAGAGCGTATCCTCGACGTGCTGATCCCGCCGGCGAAAAATAACTGGGGCCAGGCTGAACAGCCGCAGGAACCTTCCGCTGCGCGCCAGGCATTCCGCAAGAAACTGCGCGAAGGCCAGCTTGACGACAAAGAGATCGAAATCGATCTCGCCGCGGCGCCGATGGGCGTTGAAATCATGTCCCCTCCGGGCATGGAAGAGATGACCAGCCAGCTGCAGTCCATGTTCCAGAACCTGGGCGGCCAGAAACAGAAACCGCGTAAGCTGAAAATCAAAGACGCGATGAAGCTGCTTATCGAAGAAGAAGCGGCGAAGCTGGTTAACCCGGAAGAGCTGAAGCAAGAAGCTATCGACGCCGTTGAACAGCACGGTATCGTGTTCATCGACGAAATCGACAAAATCTGTAAGCGCGGCGGCAACGCCTCCGGCCCGGATGTGTCTCGTGAAGGCGTTCAGCGCGACCTGCTGCCGCTGGTGGAAGGCTGCACCGTCTCCACTAAACACGGGATGGTGAAAACCGATCACATTCTGTTTATCGCCTCCGGCGCGTTCCAGGTCGCCAGCCCATCAGATTTGATCCCGGAACTGCAGGGCCGTCTGCCGATCCGCGTTGAGCTGAAAGCGCTGACTACCCATGATTTCGAACGTATTCTGACCGAGCCGAATGCCTCTATCACCGTGCAGTACAAAGCGCTGATGGCGACCGAAGGCGTGAATATCGAATTCACTGAAGATGGTATCAAGCGTATCGCTCAGGCGGCATGGCAGGTTAACGAAACCACCGAAAACATCGGCGCGCGTCGCCTGCACACGGTGCTGGAACGTCTGATCGAAGACATCTCTTATGATGCCAGCGAAATGAACGGCCAGACGGTGACCATCGACGGCGATTATGTCGGTAAACACCTGGATGTTCTGGTGGCAGATGAAGATCTGAGCCGTTTTATCCTATAATCCGGTTCAATGCATTTTCATCACACACGGTGGGGCTATGATAGCCCCATTTTTTTGGCTGAAAGAAATGACTGAACAACCGATAACACGCACTAAGGCCTGGCTTGAAAGCCTGCGTCCAAAAACATTACCTCTGGCTTTCTCCGCTATCATCGTCGGCACCGCGTTGGCGTGGCAGCAAGGCCACTTCGATCCGCTGGTCGCGCTGCTGGCGCTTATTACCGCCGGTTTGCTGCAAATTTTATCTAATCTCGCCAATGATTATGGCGACGCCGTCAAAGGCAGCGATAAACCTGACCGTATCGGGCCGCTGCGCGGAATGCAAAAAGGCGCCATCACCCAGTCGCAGATGAAACGCGCGCTGATCGTAACAGTAGCGCTGATTTGCCTGTCCGGCCTGGCGTTGCTGTTCTCCGCCTGGCAGACAATGGCGGACTTCATCGGCTTTATGGTACTCGGCGGGTTGTCGATTATCGCCGCTATCACCTATACCGTTGGCACGCGTCCTTACGGCTATATTGGCCTTGGCGATATCTCGGTGCTGGTTTTCTTCGGCTGGCTGAGCGTCGTCGGCAGTTGGTATCTGCAGGCGCACAGCATCGAGGCGGTTATTTTCCTGCCCGCTACCGCCTGTGGCCTGCTGGCCGCCGCGGTTCTGAATATCAATAACCTGCGCGATATCGATAGCGACCGCCTGAACGGTAAAAACACGCTGGCGGTTCGTCTGGGGCCGGTGAACGCTCGCCGTTATCACAGCGTCCTGCTGCTTGGCGCTCCGTTGTGCCTGGCGCTGTTTAACCTGCTGGCGCTGCACAGTCTATGGGGCTGGCTGTTTATTCTCGCCATTCCGCTGCTGGTAAAACAGGCGCGTTTTGTCATGCGTGAACGCGAACCGGTGGCGATGCGTCCGATGCTCGAACGCACGGTCAAAGCGGCATTATTAACCAACCTGCTGTTTGTCATCGGGATTATCGGCAGCAAGCTGGCGGCATAACTGACAAATATCAATTAACAATTGATGATTTTGCAAACAATGCAGTTCACGGGATATACTAAAAATTCTCGCAGCAACTGAACGTTAAGCCTATGAAATACGATACTTCCGAGCTTTGCGACATCTACCAGGAAGATGTCAATGTCGTGGAACCGCTGTTTTCCAACTTTGGAGGGCGGTCGTCGTTTGGTGGACAGATCATTACGGTAAAATGTTTCGAGGATAACGGGTTGCTCTACGATCTGCTCGAGCAGAATGGCCGTGGTCATATTCTCCTTATCGACGGCGGCGGTTCCGTGCGACGCGCGTTAATTGACGCCGACCTGGCGCGTCTGGCGGTACAGAACGAATGGGAAGGGCTGGTGGTCTATGGCGCGGTGCGCCAGGTTGACGACCTGGAAGATTTAGATATCGGTATCCAGGCGTTAGCCGCCATTCCTGTGGCCGCTGCAGGGGAAGGTATCGGCGAAAGCGACGTGCGCGTCAATTTCGGCGGCGTCACCTTCTTCTCCGGCGATCATCTGTATGCCGACAATACCGGTATCATCCTTTCCGAGGATGCGCTGGATATCGAATAACGCGCTCTATAACGCCCTAATAAAAAAGGCCTTCTCACTGAGAAGGCCTTTTTGTTATGCCGCGAAACTTAGTACAGTTTCTTCGCGCAATCCATCCAGTCAGACTTGAACGGACGCTTCATATTTTCGATAGCATCAATGATGTCGTGGTGAACCAGCTTCTCGTTCTGGATACCAACACAGCGGCCGCCAAAGCCCTGCAGCAGCAGTTCAATAGCATATGCGCCCATACGGGAAGCCAGAATACGGTCGTAAGGAACCGGAGAGCCGCCGCGCTGAATGTGACCCAGCACGGTCGCACGAGTTTCACGGCCCGTTTCTTTCTCAATGAAGCTAGCCAGTTCGTCAACGTCGCACATGTGCTCGGTGATGGCCACGATCGCGTGTTTCTTACCTTTCGCGATGCCGGCTTTGATTTCAGCCACCAGATCGTCACGGGTATATTCTACTTCCGGCACCATGATGAACTCACAGCCGCCGGCAATCGCCGCCGCCAGAGTCAGATCGCCGCAATAGCGGCCCATCACTTCCACCACAGAGATACGCTGGTGCGAAGAGGAGGTGTCACGCAGGCGGTCAATCGCTTCAACAACGGTGCTCAGCGCGGTAAAGAAACCGATGGTGTAGTCAGTACCTTTGATGTCGTTGTCGATGGTGCCCGGCAGGCCGATGCAAGGGAAACCCATCTCGGTCAGACGCATCGCACCCATATAGGAACCGTCGCCGCCGATAACAACCAGCGCGTCCAGGCCGCGCTTTTTCATATTTTCAATGGCGACAGCGCGAATATGCTCTTCGCGGAATTCCGGGAAACGAGCGGAGCCGAGGAAGGTACCGCCACGGTTGATCATGTCGGACACGCTGTAACGGTCAAGCTGAACCATGCGATCTTCATACAGGCCGAGGTAACCGTCATAGATTCCAAAAACTTCCAGACCTTCCGTTAATGCCGCGCGCACAACGCCGCGAATTGCTGCGTTCATGCCCGGCGCATCACCGCCACTTGTCAACACACCGATTTTCTTAATCATGACTACCTCTGAACTTAGGAAGCAAAAAATAATCCTGTTGCCTGAAGCGCTCCCATACCAGGAGTGCACGACGATAATTGCAATAGTATATCAAACGCTTCTGGCTGAATTGATTCAGGTCAGACCAAATGGCGGTAATTTATACAAAAAATGCCTACCCGCCCCACATTTTTACATCGAGTTTACAGACTATAACCGAAAGCTCAAAAAACGCCCTGCCGCGCCGGCGGCACCACAGAACAGGGATCCTGATGGATGATGACATCCGATCCCGGGAAACGGCGTAAAATAGCCTGCTCCACCTGGTCGGCGATCACGTGCGCCTGTACCAGTGGGAGGTTATCTTCCATTTCCAAATGTATTTGAATAAAGCGAGTCGGCCCTGACTGCCGCGTTCGTAGATCGTGCGCGCCGCTGACGCCGGGCCAGCTGTTCACGATACTGATGATTTCCTGACGTTCCTCATCCGGAAGCGCACGGTCTAATAACGATTGCACCGCGTCGTAACCCATACGCAGCGCGCTATATAAAATATAGATGCCAATCCCTAATGCAAACAGCGCATCGGCGCGGTGCCAGCCGTACCAGGAGAGGCCGAGGGCGATAAGAATAGCGCCGTTCATCATAACATCAGACTGATAATGAAGCATATCCGCACGCACGGCTTGGCTCTGGGTTTTTCTGACCACCCAGCGCTGAAAGGTCACCAGCATCAGGGTGCTTATCAAGGCGATCAGCGTCACCACCATCCCGACGCCCGCCGCCTGCATCGGTTCAGGGCGAATCAGATGCTGGATCCCGGTCAGGAACAGAAACAACGCCGAACCGGAAATAAACATGCTCTGCGCCAACGCCGCCAGCGATTCCGCTTTCCCATGGCCAAAAGTATGTTCTTCATCAGCAGGTTGTAGCGAGTAACGCACCACCAGCAGGTTGGTCAGCGAGGCGGCAATATCTACCAGCGAATCCACCAGCGCCGCCAGAATACTCACCGAACCGGTATACCACCACGCAAAAATTTTGATCAAAAGTAACACGGAGGCCATCGCCGTCGCGGCAATAGCCGCGCGACTCACCAGCCGCCCATAAGATTGATTCATAAACGCTCCTTTTCCGGCGATGCGCTTAGTATAACCTGAACTTTTACCCGGAAGATGAACGGGCATGCGGCGGCTGAGGCGAAAAAAGACAAAAAAAACCCCCACATCATGTGGGGGAAGACAGGGATGGTGTCTATGGCAAGGAAAACAGGGTTTGTTACTTGGGTTGCACGGTACTGCTACTACTGGAAAGCATCATGGCTGAGCCTTTCTGCATCCTTGCAACCTCACGCAACTGATCCATACGCTGCTGGTGCTTAGCATTTAAAACCGCTTGCTGCTCAGGAGTTAGCAGGTGGTACATCTGGTTGCGGACTTTCGCCATTTCTACCTGGCGGGCAACCTGTTCCTGCGCCATCTTTTCTGCCTGAGCGCGCACAGCGCTTTCATCAAATTTATCTGCGGTGACAAGGCTATGCATTGTCTCCAGTTCGCTAACATTAACAGGGAGCCGGTCATGGCGCGCCCGTTGCATAAGATCCCGTAACTGCTGTCGTTGCTGTTCGGTTAGACTTATGCCGTCAAACATATGGCTCTGGCCGCTGCGCTGGGCTCCCTCTTCACCGTGGAGCCAGTTAACGCCGGTAACGACTTCAGCGGCTTGGCTAGTAGCACTTAGCGCCAGCGTTGAGGCCATGACGGCAGCGATAACATTGCGCATCACATACTCCCAAAACGTTTGTGTCGCGATTCAACGAGAGACAGTTTACGATTCAGGCTGCAAACATGCGTCAGGGGGTGTAAAACAACGTAAAGTCATGGATTAGCGAGCCTTGATGACGTAATTTCTGCCTCGGAGGTATTTAAACAATGAATAAAATCCTGTTAGTTGATGATGACCGGGAGCTCACCTCCCTGTTAAAAGAGCTGCTCGATATGGAAGGTTTTAATGTGCTCGTTGCCCATGACGGTGAACAGGCGCTGGCGCTTCTTGACGACAGCATTGATCTCCTTTTGCTTGATGTGATGATGCCGAAGAAAAACGGTATCGACACGCTTAAAGAATTACGTCAGACACACCAGACCCCGGTTATCATGCTAACGGCGCGCGGAAGCGAGCTGGATCGCGTTCTCGGCCTCGAACTCGGGGCGGATGACTATTTGCCTAAGCCGTTTAACGATCGCGAGCTGGTGGCCCGTATACGCGCGATTCTGCGTCGTTCCCACTGGAGCGAGCAGCAGCAGACCACCGAATCCGGTTCTCCGACCCTGGAAGTGGATGCGTTAAGCCTCAATCCGGGTCGTCAGGAAGCCAATTTTGATGGGCAAACGCTGGAGCTGACCGGCACCGAGTTCACCCTGCTGTATCTGCTGGCGCAGCATCTTGGTCAGGTGGTGTCACGTGAACACTTAAGCCAGGAAGTGCTGGGCAAGCGGCTGACGCCGTTCGACCGCGCTATCGATATGCATATTTCCAACCTGCGGCGTAAGCTGCCGGAGCGCAAAGACGGCCATCCGTGGTTTAAAACATTGCGCGGACGCGGCTATCTGATGGTTTCTGCTTCATGATTGGAAGTTTAACCGCACGCATCTTCGCTATCTTCTGGCTCACGCTGGCGCTGGTGTTGATGCTGGTACTGATGTTGCCCAAGCTGGACTCGCGCCAGATGACCGAGCTGCTGGAAAGCGAGCAACGTCAGGGCATCATGATTGAGCAGCACGTCGAGGCCGAACTGGCGAACGACCCGCCTAATGACCTGATGTGGTGGCGACGTCTGTTTCGCGCCATCGATAAGTGGGCGCCGCCGGGGCAGCGACTGTTGCTGGTCACCAGCGAAGGCCGCGTGATCGGCGCAGAACGCAACGAAATGCAGATCATTCGTAACTTTATCGGCCAGGCCGATAATGCCGATCATCCGCAGAAGAAGCGTTACGGACGCCTGGAGATGGTCGGCCCGTTTTCCGTCAGGGATGGTGAAGATAATTATCAACTTTATCTCATCCGCCCTGCCAGCACTTCACAATCGGACTTCATCAACCTGCTATTTGACCGTCCGCTATTACTGCTTATCGTGACGATGCTGGTCAGCGCCCCGCTGCTGCTCTGGCTGGCGTGGAGCCTGGCGAAACCGGCGCGTAAGCTGAAAAACGCCGCCGACGAAGTTGCCCAGGGCAACCTGCGGCAGCATCCGGAGCTGGAAGCCGGCCCGCAGGAGTTTCTGGCCGCCGGGGCCAGCTTCAACCAGATGGTGACCGCGCTTGAGCGAATGATGACCAGCCAGCAGCGGCTGCTATCAGATATTTCGCACGAGCTGCGCACGCCGTTAACCCGCCTGCAGTTAGGCACCGCGTTGCTGCGCCGCCGCAGCGGTGAAAGCAAAGAGCTGGAGCGTATCGAAACCGAAGCGCATCGGCTGGATAGCATGATCAACGACCTGCTGGTGATGTCGCGTAATCAGGCGAAAAACGCGCTGGTCAGCGAGACGGTGAAAGCGAATCAGCTGTGGGGCGAAGTGCTGGACAACGCGGCATTTGAAGCCGAGCAGATGGGGAAATCCTTTACCGTTGAGTATCCGCCGGGCCCCTGGCCGCTGTACGGTAACCCCAATGCGCTGGAAAGCGCGCTGGAAAATATCGTGCGCAATGCGCTGCGCTACTCGCACACGAAAATTTCCGTCAGTTTCTCGGTGGATAAAGACGGAATCACGGTCAACGTCGATGATGACGGCCCGGGCGTCAGCCCGGAGGATCGCGAACAGATTTTCCGTCCGTTCTATCGTACCGACGAGGCTCGCGATCGCGAGTCCGGCGGCACCGGTCTGGGGCTGGCGATTGTCGAAACGGCGATTCAGCAACATCGCGGCTGGGTTAAAGCCGACGATAGCCCGCTGGGTGGGCTGCGTTTAACAATCTGGCTGCCGCTGTATAAGCGTACTTAACCCTGTCCCGGCTTGCGCTACGCTGAGCCGGGCTACTGGTTGCAACGTTCAATATGGGGGAATTATTTCCCCCATAATCTGCGCGAATTATCCTCGATCTGCCCGCTTAAACGCCGTTTCTGCATGGTTCTGCTCCAGCTTACCGACAGGCCTGCCGCCGATAGCAGACGGTGATACTGGTCGTCATCAAACGGCATATGCCAGGCAATCGCACCAGCCTCATGCACGCTCACGTCGCTCAGACGCGATACCAGCTCCAGCGGCGCATCACTGGAAACCCGGCCGCCGGCGATAATGCGGTAGAGCCAGCCAACCTTGCCGCTGTTTTGCATCAGTTGCGCCATATCGCTAATACCGAAATGGTAATTCAGTTTGAAGCAGGGAGAGCGCGGTTGAGTGACCTGAATTAGCGCCTCGCCCCAACGAAAGATATCGCCGATATAGACGTTTTTTTCCGTTAGCCCTTCGGTAGAAAGGTTTTCGCCGAATGCGGGGGCGCAGAACAGATCGGCCTGCTGCGGGAATTCGCGGATCCAGTCGAGGTAATGCTCGCGGGGATAGTGGCACAGCGCGCGATCCGGCCCGCCGTGAATTTTCTTTTCCGCCTGCTCGTCCCCTTCCAGCCCGAGATCGCCGAGCTGTAATTCGCCATCGACCTGGATTTTGCCAATTGCGCTGGGGCGGCTACCGTCGTAGTCCCTGATTTTGCCGACAAAGACATTCACCGGATGATGCATTGCTGCTCTCCTTGCTACGGATATAAAAAAAGCGAGTCATCAGACTCGCTTCTCTCTTAGCACAATGCAACCTTATTTTTTGGCGGCAAAACGCGCTGCTGCTTCGTCCCAGTTAACCACGTCCCAGAAGGCTTTGATGTAGTCCGGACGGCGGTTCTGGAATTTCAGGTAGTAAGCGTGTTCCCACACATCCAGGCCGATAATCGGGAAGCCGGAAGCGCCGGAAATGGCTTCGCCCATCAGCGGGGAGTCCTGGTTAGCGGTAGAAACGACGGCGAGTTTGTCGCCTTTCAGCACCAGCCACGCCCAGCCGGAACCAAAGCGGGTTGCTGCCGCTTTTTCGAATTCAGCTTTGAAGTTGTCCACAGAACCGAAATCACGCTCGATAGCGGCTTTCAGGTCGCCCTGCAGGGTGGTGCCGGTTTTCAGGCCTTTCCAGAACAGGCTGTGGTTAGCGTGGCCGCCCGCGTTGTTACGCAGTACGGTTTTTTTGTCAGCCGGCAGTTGATCAAGCTTAGTGATCAGCTCTTCCGCGGACAGGTTAGCGAATTCCGGCAGGCTTTCCAGCGCTGCGTTAGCGTTGTTAACGTAGGTCTGGTGATGCTTAGTATGATGGATCTCCATCGTCTGCTTGTCGAAATGCGGTTCCAGAGCATCGTAAGCGTACGGCAGGGATGGCAGTGTATAACTCATAATCATCTCCATTATTATCGGGCGGCAGAGGGTGTTAACGCCGCGTAAGCAGTCGGTTCATTATAGTTAATTAAATGATATTGAAAATGATTATCAATGCCGTAGTTTTACTAAGGTTATACCCAAAATAGATACACGCCGGTTTGTGAGCCAAAACAACCCATTAAGCCCCTGATTGCCAGAGTTTCGTCTGAGGTGGCAACAGCTCAAAGGCGTAAAAACTGCGCAATTTTTACACTCATCGCATCGGAGAGAGTCTATCCAACCCAACACAGATGAGGGTAAAGGCAATGAATCATGCGATTACGATGGGAATTTTTTGGCATTTAATCGGCGCCGCCAGTGCCGCCTGTTTTTATGCCCCTTTCAAGAAGGTGAAACACTGGTCGTGGGAAACCATGTGGTCGATCGGCGGGATTGTTTCCTGGCTAATTCTGCCGTGGGCGATAAGCGCCATGCTGCTGCCCGATTTCTGGGCCTACTATCGCTCATTTAGCGCTTCCACGCTGCTGCCGGTGTTTTTGTTCGGCGCGATGTGGGCATAGGTAACATCAACTATGGCCTGACCATGCGCTATCTGGGGATGTCGATGGGTATCGGTATCGCTATCGGCATTACGCTTATCGTCGGCACCTTAATGACGCCGATCCTCAACGGCCACTTTGATGTGTTGATTCACACCAAAGGCGGACAAATGACCCTGCTCGGCGTGCTGGTGGCAGTGATTGGCGTGGGTATCGTCACTCGCGCCGGCCAGCTTAAAGAGCGCAAAATGGGCATCAAAGCGGAAGAGTTCAACCTGAAAAAAGGGCTGATGCTGGCGGTAATGTGCGGTATTTTCTCCGCCGGCATGTCATTTGCGATGAACGCCGCTAAACCAATGCATGAAGCCGCCGCGGCGCTGGGCGTCGACCCGCTGTATACCGCGCTGCCAAGCTACGTGGTGATCATGGGCGGCGGCGCGCTGGTTAACCTCGGCTTTTGTTTTATTCGCCTTGCCAAAGTGAAGGATTTGTCGCTAAAAGCCGACTTCTCACTGGCAAAACCGCTTATCATCAGCAACATTTTGCTTTCCGCATTGGGCGGGCTAATGTGGTATCTGCAGTTCTTCTTCTATGCCTGGGGCCACGCCAGTATCCCGGCGCAGTATGACTACATGAGCTGGATGCTGCATATGAGCTTCTACGTACTGTGTGGCGGGCTGGTTGGGCTGGTGCTGAAAGAGTGGAACAACGCCGGACGCCGCCCGGTCAGCGTGCTCAGCCTCGGCTGCGTGGTGATTATCATCGCCGCGAATATCGTCGGCCTGGGAATGGCTAACTGATTTCCCCTTACGCGGCGGCGCGACTGCGCTGCCGCCACTGTCCCGGCGTCATGCCAATTTCCCGATTAAACACCACCGAAAAATAGTTACTGTCCTCAAACCCGCACTGCATGGCGATCTCGCCGATTAACCGCTCGGTATGCTGCAGTAAATACTGCGCATGGCAGATCCGCAGCTGGCGCAAATAGTGAGTTATCGTCATTCCCGTTTGCTGGCGAAACTGCTGGCGTAACGCACGTTCGCTGCAGCCTTCATGCAGACAGAAGCTATCCAGATTAAAGGGGCGATTCAGACTTCCGGCCAGCGCCGTTAGCAGTTTATCGAGCTGTGTTTCGCTTTGCGTCGCCGCCAGGTTATCAGTGGCGTAGCGATAGCGGTGGAGCGTCAACACCAGTTGGGCAAACAGCAGCTCCGCCATGCTATCCGCCTGCGCATCCTGCCGCGCGCTTTCGTGCTCCAGCTGGTTAATCACCTGCCTGACCTGCGCCATCCCGCTGCTGCCGATCCGCCAGTGCGGCTGCCACGGCGTGCCGAATAATCCCGGAATATGCGCCGCCCAGTCAAAATTGAGCCGCAGCCGATCCGGGCAATAAATAATATTCTGCAGCACCAAGTCGTTGACCGACGCATAAGAGTGTTTATCTTCCGCGCGAATATAAAAGAGATCGCCGCGGGTAATCCGCCACGGGCGATCGTTGAGGATATGCAGACCGTTGCCGCGCCACACCAGCACCAGCTCGCAAAATTCATGGGTATGCTCGGCGAAGACGTTTTGCGGGTAGCGGTCAGCCACCGCCACCGCCTGCGAGGGGGAGGCAAAAAACTCATCTTTGCGAAGCACCAGCTGACCTGCCACAACTCTCACTCCCGACGCGGAAACCAACCATTATTCGCATTTTGGTGAGGCAATACGTTGACTCTTCTCGCGTTACTGAAGAATAGCGTCGCGCCCCTGGCGAATATCGCGCGGCGACCAGTCGAATTCACGGCGAAATAGCGTCGAAAAATGGTTACTGTCGCCAAAACCGCAGCGATAAGCGATTTCTGTCACGCTATCATCGCTGTGGCGCAGCAGGTGCCGCGCTTTCATCAGGCGCACCCGGTTGAGGTAGCGCTGGGGCGTCAGCCCGGTTTGCAGCTTTAACTGGCGATGCAGGGTGCGTAAAGAGAGCGAAAACCGCGCCGCTACCTCCTCCCAGCATATCTCTTCGGCAAAATGGTCTTCCAGCCAGGCCATCAGCTGATTCAGCCGCGCCTCGTGGTTGCCGGCGCCTTCCGCCAGGCTGTTGCTGTGCAGTAGCACCAGTAGCTGCATAAAAAGGATTTCACGGCTGGCGATGGTATGCGGCTCGACGCCAGGGCCGATCTTTTCCATCTGGCCGACGATTTGCCGCACCTGCTGCAGTACCGTCTGGTTGACCCGCCAGTGTGAAAGATAGTTACCGTCCTGCTCCTGCGGCAGCAGCTGGTTCACGCCAGTCAGAAAACGAAAAGCATCCGGCGCGCGGTAGAGCACGTTGGTCAGACACAGGTTATTGGTGTGTTCGTAAAGATGACGATCGTGATCGCGAATAAAGCAGACCGAACCGCCGCTGATGGTATAGGGCTGGCCGTTGAAAACGTGAATGCCCGTACCCTGCTCAACGATAACAATCTCATGAAAATCATGGTGATGCTCTGGAAAGGCCGCTTGAGGAAGACGCGGTTCAATCGCCACCGCCGAGACGCCGGCCTTAAAGAAATCCGTACTGTGCAACACGGTCATAGCAGCCTCCACGAATGAGAAAAATTATCAACCGTCGTCGCAAATAGTAATTAAGGGCCGGCAATCCGGCCTTCAATTTTTGACCGCAAACCGCGTAAAGCCTGCCGTTTTTTCAAGAACCAGCCGGAAATATCCGGAACTGCGGCCAGCATCACACCCCGCCTCGCGCCGCCCATAAAACGAAACTGTGACGCTTCTCACGGTCACCTTTGCTGTGTTGCCAGCCGCCCGCTTTCGCTGTCAGTAGCGAGAAGGTGACGCAGAGACGCCTTTTTTAGACTGCCTGTAATGATTTTAAGAAGGGTCGTGCCATGAGTATTCGTCATTGTGTCGCCGTTGATTTAGGCGCTTCCAGCGGTCGGGTCATGCTCGCGAATTATGACACCGCGACGCGATCGCTAACGCTGCGTGAAGTTCACCGTTTCATTAATCGCCTGCAGAAAGTGGATGGCTACAATTGCTGGGATATCGATAGCCTGGAAGCGGAAATTCGTTGTGGGCTGGTGAAAGTATGCGAACAGGGGATCCTGATCGACAGCATCGGTATCGACACCTGGGGCGTTGATTTCGTCTTGCTGGATAAGCGCGGCCAGCGCGTCGGCCTGCCGGTTTCCTACCGCGATAGCCGCACTCACGGCCTGATGGCGCAGGCAATCGAACAACTTGGCCGCGCCAATATCTACTGCCGCAGCGGCATCCAGTTTCTGCCGTTTAACACCCTTTATCAATTGCGGGCGCTGGTCAGCCAGCAGCCGGCGCTGGCGGAACAGGTTGCCCATGCGCTGCTGATCCCAGACTACTTCAGCTACCGCCTGACCGGCGCGATGAACTGGGAATATACCAACGCCACCACCACGCAACTGGTCAATATCAATAGCGATAACTGGGATGACGAGCTGATCCGCTGGAGCGGCGCGCAGCCGGACTGGTTCGGTACGCCGACGCATCCGGGCAATGTTATCGGCCACTGGATCTGCCCGCAGGGTAACCGCATCCCGGTGGTCGCCGTCGCCAGCCACGATACGGCCAGCGCCGTGATCGCCTCGCCGCTGGCGGACAAAAATGCCGCCTATCTCTCATCGGGCACCTGGTCGCTGATGGGCTTTGAAAGTAAAACGCCTTACACCAGCCAGCAGGCACTGAAGGCGAATATCACCAATGAAGGCGGCGCCGAGGGGCGTTATCGGGTACTGAAAAACATCATGGGCCTGTGGCTGCTGCAGCAGGTACTGCAGGAGCAGAACATTAGCGATCTGCAGGCGCTGATTGTCGACACGGCGCAGCTACCGGCCTGTCGTTATCTGATTGATTGCAATAACGATCGCTTTATCAACCCGGCCAATATGAGCGCCGAAATTCAGGCCGCCTGCGCGGAGTCCGCCCAGCCGATCCCGGTCACTCCCGCCGAACTGGCGCGCTGCATTTTTGACAGCCTGGCGCTGCTGTATGCCCGGGTATTGGGCGAACTGGCGGCACTCCGCGGCCACCCTTTCAGCCAGCTGCATATCGTCGGCGGCGGCTGCCAGAACGCGCTGCTTAACCAGCTATGCGCCGATGCCTGCGGCCTGCCGGTGGTGGCCGGCCCCATTGAAGCCTCCACGCTTGGCAATATCGGCATCCAGCTGATGACGCTGGATGAA
This sequence comes from Klebsiella sp. CN_Kp104, assembly GCF_040064515.1. Taxonomy (NCBI): domain Bacteria; kingdom Pseudomonadati; phylum Pseudomonadota; class Gammaproteobacteria; order Enterobacterales; family Enterobacteriaceae; genus Klebsiella; species Klebsiella sp. CN_Kp104. The sequence continues at coordinate 45,354 of NZ_JBEAII010000030.1, forward strand.
CTGCACAACGTCGATGAATTCCGTCAGGTGGTAGGCGACAACGCGTCGCTCACCACGTTCACCCCACATTCAGATAGCGAAATTGCCCGCTTCGTCGCGCAATTTCAGCCACAACCTACGAAGGAGCTTTGCGCATGACCACTCAACTTGAACAAGCCTGGGAAATTGCTAAGCAGCGCTATGCCGCCATCGGCGTTGATGCCGAAGAAGCTCTGCGCCAGCTGGACCGCCTGCCGGTGTCAATGCACTGCTGGCAGGGCGATGACGTGGCGGGCTTTGAAAACCCGGAAGGCAGCTTAACCGGCGGCATTCAGGCCACCGGCAACTATCCCGGCAAAGCGCGTAATGCCCAGGAGCTACGCGCCGATCTCGAACAGGCGCTAAGCCTGATACCGGGGCCGAAGCGCCTTAATCTGCACGCGATTTATCTCGAATCCACCACGCCGGTAGCGCGTAACGAAATCAAGCCGGAACACTTTAAGCACTGGGTGGAATGGGCCAAACGCCACCAGTTGGGGCTCGATTTTAACCCTTCCTGCTTCTCACATCCGCTAAGCGCCGACGGCTTTACGCTGTCGCACGCCAATCCGGAGATTCGTCAGTTCTGGATCGATCACTGCAAAGCCAGCCGCCGCATATCCGCTTATTTCGGCGAGCAGCTTGGGACGCCATCGGTAATGAATATTTGGGTGCCGGACGGCATGAAAGATATTACCGTCGACCGCTTCGCCCCGCGCCAGCGGCTGCTGAACGCGCTGGATGAGGTCATCAGTGAAAAACTCGATCCGGCGCACCATATCGACGCCGTTGAGAGCAAACTGTTCGGTATCGGCGCCGAAAGCTATACCGTTGGTTCCAATGAATTCTACATGGGCTACGCCGCCAGCCGTCAAACCGCATTGTGCCTGGATGCCGGCCACTTCCATCCGACGGAAGTCATCTCCGACAAAATCTCCGCCGCCATGCTCTATATCCCGCGCCTGCTGCTGCACGTCAGCCGCCCGGTACGCTGGGACAGCGATCACGTGGTGCTGCTGGATGACGAAACCCAGGCCATCGCCAGCGAAATTATCCGCCACAACCTGTTCGACCGCGTGCATATCGGCCTCGACTTCTTTGATGCCTCCATCAACCGCATCGCGGCGTGGGTTATCGGTACCCGCAATATGAAAAAAGCCCTGCTGCGCGCGCTGCTGGAGCCGACGGCGCTGCTGCGCCAGCTGGAAAACGACGGTGATTACACCGCCCGCCTGGCGCTGCTCGAAGAGCAGAAATCGCTGCCGTGGCAGGCCATCTGGGAAATGTACTGCCAACGTCACGATACCCCGGCAGGCAGCCAGTGGCTGGAAAACGTGCGGACCTATGAAAAAGACGTGCTGAGCCAGCGCGGCTAATGCCTGACTTCCCCGGATTGCACCGCACAGGGCTTATTCGGGGAGTCACACCTATTGCGAATCAACAGGAAAGACAAGACTATGCACAACATTATCAATTCATGGTTCGTTCAGGGCATGATCAAAGCCACCTCCGACGCCTGGCTTAAAGGCTGGGACGAACGTAACGGCGGCAATCTGACGCTGCGCCTGGATGAAGCGGATATCGCGCCCTTCAAAGCCGATTTTCACCCCCAACCGCGCTATATCGCCTTAAGCCAGCCGATGCCGGAACTGGCTAATCAGCCGTTTATCGTCACCGGATCCGGTAAATTCTTCCGTAATGTGCAGCTCGATCCCGCCGCCAATCTCGGGGTAGTGAAAGTGGACAGCGACGGCGCGGGCTACTTCATTCTGTGGGGACTGACGGAAGAAGCTGTGCCGACGTCGGAACTACCGGCACATTTCCTTTCGCATTGCGAGCGCATCAAAGCCACCGGCGGCAAAGACCGCGTGATCATGCACTGCCATGCCACCAACCTGATTGCCCTGACCTACGTGCTGGAGAACAACAGCGATCTGTTCACCCGCAAGCTATGGGAAGGCAGCACCGAATGCCTGGTGGTGTTCCCGGACGGCGTTGGCATTCTGCCGTGGATGGTGCCGGGTACCGACGAGATTGGCCAGGCGACTGCCGGCGAAATGCAGAAACATTCTCTGGTGCTGTGGCCATTCCACGGCGTCTTCGGCAGCGGCCCGACGCTGGATGAAACTTTCGGCCTGATCGATACCGCCGAGAAGTCCGCTGAGGTATTGGTGAAAGTCTATTCGATGGGCGGCATGAAACAGACGATAAGCCGCGAAGAGTTGATTGCGTTAGCCCAACGATTTGGCGTCACGCCGCTGGCCAGCGCGCTGGCGCTCTAAGAAAGCGAGCCGCCTTTTAAGGAGAATAATCATGAGCTTTATGTTGGCACTGCCGAAAATCAGCCTGCATGGCGCGGGCGCGATCGGCGATATGGTGAACCTGGTGGCGGACAAGCAATGGGGAAAAGCGCTGATTGTCACCGACGGTCATCTGGTGGAAATGGGCCTGCTCGATAGCCTTTTCCAGGCGCTGGAAGCACATCAACTGTCTTATCATCTGTTCGATAACGTCTTTCCTAACCCAACCGAAGCGCTGGTTCAGCAAGGTATCGCCGCATTCCGTGCGGCGAAGTGTGACTATATTATCGCCTTCGGCGGCGGCAGCCCGATCGATACCGCTAAGGCGGTGAAAATCCTCAGCGCTAACCCAGCGCCGTCGACGGCCTATTCCGGCGTGGGCAAAGTGAAAAATGCCGGCGTGCCGCTGGTGGCAATTAACACCACCGCCGGAACCGCCGCCGAAATGACCAGCAACGCGGTGATTATCGATAGCGAACGTCAGGTGAAAGAGGTCATCATCGACCCGAACATCATCCCGGATATTGCCGTCGACGATGCCAGCGTCATGCTGGATATTCCGCCGTCGGTTACCGCCGCGACCGGTATGGATGCGTTAACCCACGCTATCGAGGCGTTTGTCTCCGTTGGCGCCCATCCGCTGACCGACGCCAACGCGCTGGAAGCGATTCGCTTAATTCACCAGTGGCTGCCGCTGGCCGTCGATGACGGGCACAATCTGCAGGCCCGCGAGCAGATGGCATACGGCCAGTATCTGGCAGGGATGGCGTTCAACAGCGCAGGTCTTGGTCTGGTACACGCGCTGGCGCATCAGCCGGGCGCAACCCACAATTTGCCGCACGGCGTTTGTAATGCCATCCTGCTACCGATTATCGAAAACTTTAACCGCCCGAACGCGATGGCGCGTTTTGCCCGCATCGCCCAGGCGATGGGCGTCGATACGCGCGGCATGAGCGATGAAACCGCCAGCATGGCGGCGATTAACGCGATTCGCGCGTTGAGCAAACGAGTCGGTATTCCTGAAGGTTTTAGTCAGCTTGGCGTGAGTAAGGCTGATATCGAAGGCTGGCTGGATAAAGCGCTGGCCGACCCCTGCGCGCCCTGTAACCCGCGCAGCGCCAGCCGCGACGAGGTACGCGAGCTGTACCTGGAGGCGTTATGATCCGTAAAGCCTTCGTGATGCAGGTCAATCCCGACGCCCACGAGGAGTATCGGCGCCGTCATAATCCCATCTGGCCGGAACTGGAAGCGACGCTGAAAGCGCATGGCGCGCACCACTATGCAATCTATCTCGACAAACAGCGCCATCTGCTATTCGCCACGGTGGAAATTGAATCGGAAGCTCGCTGGAATGCGGTGGCGGAAACCGAGGTCTGCCAACGCTGGTGGCGCTATATGCGCGAGGTGATGCCGACGAATCCGGATAACAGCCCGCTAAGCGCTGAACTGAGTGAAGTGTTTTACCTTGCGTAATAAAGAAAACGCCTGAACAATCAGGCGTTTTTGCTACCAGAGGGATTAGGCATTTTTGCGCACAAAGAAACCGTAGCAGCAGGCGCCCATAAACAGCAGTATTCCACCGAGAATAAATACGTTGGTAAAGTGCCCGGTAGCATCAAGAATAATGCCGGTGATAATCGGCGCCAGCGCCGCGCCGAGAAAGCCGCCAAAGTTCTGGATAGCACCCAATGAGGCGACCTGTTCTTTCGGCGCCATATCGGTCGCTAACGTCCAGATCACGCCGGAAGGCATTTGTGAACAGAAGTAGCCCAGCGTCAGCAGGGCGATCGCAACGCCGCTATTATCAACAAACGGAATCGGCATCACGAAACAGGCCGCCAGCGCGGCACCCGCCACAATCGGCACTTTACGCGCGGTAACGGCGTTCATCCCTTTACGCACCAGTCTGTCAGAAAGCATCCCGCCACACAGCACACCGATAATACCGGCAAAGAAAGGAATCGAGGCGATAAAACCGGTCTGCTTGAGGCTAAAGCCCAGCGAGGTTTCCAGATATCCCGGCAGCCATGTCAGATAAACCCAAATGGTAAACATGATGCAGAAGTTACCGGCAATCATGAACCACGTGGTTTTCCGGCGAAACAGTTCGCCCCAGCTGACCTTCGGCTGCTCACCTTCGGGACGCATGACTTTGCCGGTGTTTATCAGCATCGCCTCGCGCGCGTCCGGGTCGCGATAAAATTTAAGCCACGCCAGCAACAATGGCAGTCCGAGCAGGCCGACAACCATGAACATGCCGCGCCAGCCGATCCATAACAGCAAAATAGTCAGCACCGGCGGCGCTATCGCATTGGCGATTTGCGAACCGGTATTGATAATCGATGTCGGCAGCCCGCGCTCTTTCTCCGAGAACCAGCTCTGGGTGATCTTGATACCGGAAGTGAAGAACGGTGACTCCGCCACGCCCAGCAGCATGCGCAAACCATAGAAGAAGCTATAGGTATTCACGAAACCCATTAAGAACGTTACCGCTGACCACAATCCCAGCGCGCCGCTGAACATTTTCTTCGCGCCGAAACGGTCTACCAGCCAGCCGGCGGGCAAATTCGCCAGCGCATAGGGCCAGAGAAACGCTGACAATAGCAGCCCCATTTCAGTACCAGAGAAGCCAAACTCCCTGGCGATGGTGGTGTTCGCGATACTCAGGTTGGCGCGATCGAGGTAATTGACCACCGCGGCCAGCAGCAGGATTAAAATAATGCCCCAACGTCGACGCGAGAGTTTCGGCGCCGCAATCGCTTCAGCCGCCGTTTGATTTAGCGAACTCATAAACCCTCCTCCAGCAAGGCGCGATCGATTTTCATCACCGCTTTACGGATATGTTGCCGCTCGCCATCGCGCGGATGGCAGCAGGGACGATGGATGTCCTGGGGAAAGAAAATGGCGAACATGCCGGGCTTCAGGGTTATCTGCATCTCCTCATCTTCGACGTGCCAGAACAGGATGTCCTGCTGCGGCGTCCGATCCTCGGTAACGCGAGGACAGCCGCTTTCTGCGCGGCTGACACCCATCCGCTCCTCGCCGGAAATCAGATACTGAATATCAATAAACTGCTTGTGCGACTCCGGCTGTGCCTGCGCGAAAGGCACGCTCTCCATCTCCTGCAGCAGGCAGAAAAGTTTCCCGGGGATCAGGTCGATTTTCCCCGGCGCGAAGCGCTGGAAATCCTGGCTGGCGATAAACGCCAGCGCCTGGCGGATCGCCGGATGAAACGCGGCCTGTTGCGCAGGCCACGCCTGCAGACTCGATACGATCATAATGATCCCTCCCTTAGCCGGCGATCCGCTGCTGCCACAGTTCAGTCCCGGCGCGGATCTGGTCGAGGATCACCGTCAGCCCCCAGAATTTGCTCAGCACATCGTCTTTATTAACCCGGCAGGCGATACTGTCGAAGGTCCCGAGGCGCTGATGGTAAATTTTGGCGTTTTTCGGGTAGCCCAGCGTTTCGGTTACCGCGCCCAGCGACAGAAATATCGCCAGTTCATCGGCCAGCGCCCGCTGATTTTTGCCTTCCCGCCACAGCCAGCTATACAGTTCGGGATGGAAGTTGGTGAACACGCCGCTGAAACCTTCGGCGCCCGCCAGCATCGCCGGCCAGGCGATCGCAGCATTGGCGTTGATGACCTTTAGCGGGGTTCCCTGCGCCAGACGCACGCGGCGCTCAACGGTAGGCAGATCGCAGCTCACATCTTTCAGCACCACGAAACGACCGCTGTTGGCGCACCAGGCGAACTCGTCGTCGCTAAGCAGGCGGCGATACGGCGCCGGGCACTCATACAGCCCCAGCGGCATGGAAGAAGGTAAAGCCGCCAACAGCGATTGCAGGGTAGCGAAAAAGACTTCACTGCCCTCATTACGCGGATCAAGATGATTAGTGACCAGCACCAGCGCATCAATGCCGGTCTGCGCCATTGCCAGCAACTCCTCTTTTTGCGCCGCCAGATCATCGCTGATATGGCCCGAGGCAATGACTGGAATGCGCCCCGCCACGCGTTGCACCACGAAACGCGCCAGCTCGACACGCTCCTGTAAGTTGAGATATTGCATTTCGCTGGACTGGCAGACGGCAAAAAGCGCATCCACGCCTTTTGCCAGATACCAGTCGATCAGCTTCGCCAGCGCCGGATAATCAATCTGGTCGTCAGCGGTAAAAGGGGTCAGCATGACGGGTACAACACCGTTAATCGTTTTCATCGTATTTTTCCTGGATTAGAGGGTACGGAGTCGGGCATTTGCCTGCGCAAAGTCAGGCATGTTGGAAGCCCCCTCCAGCTCGACGGCCAGAGAGGCGAAAGCAGAAGCCCAGGTCGCAGCCTGAACCAGGGTGTTGCCGGCAGCCAGCGAGGCGGCGAGCGCGCCATTAAACGCATCGCCAGCGCCGGTGGTATCGACGGTAACCGCCGGAAAGGCGCGAATTTGACTAAACTGGCGATTATCCAGCAGCAGCGCCCCGCGCGATCCCATGGTAATCAGCACTTTCTTTGCGCCTAATTCAGCGATGCGCAGCGCGGCTTCTTTGGCAGTATCAACATCGTGAATGTCGATACCGGATAATAATGAAGCCTCGGTTTCATTCGGTGTAATCACATCGATATAAGGAATGCTTTTGATAATTTCCGCCGAGTATGGCGCCGGATTGAGAATGACTGTCTTACCGAGTTCCCTGGCTATTTTTATTAGCGAATGAGTGGCATCAAAATTATTCTCAAGCTGAACAAGTAAAACGTCGGAGGCGCTAAGTTCAGGAATAATCGCCTCAATCTCATTATGAGTTATTGTAGTATTGGCGCCGGAGTAAATAGCAATCATATTTTCGCCATTTTCCTGCGAAACATAAATAATGGCATTGCCGGTAGGTTCGCTCTCAGATTGATAAAGCGTATAGGAGTGTATTTCTGAACGAGTGAGATGATCGGCCGCCAGGTGGCTAAACTGATCCTTGCCCACCTTAGCGACAAAATGGACCTGCGCGCCGGCTTTACTGGCCGCCGTCGCCTGATTCGCCCCCTTGCCACCGGGCCCAAGGCTGCTGGCGAGCGCCAGTAGCGATTCCCCGCCGCGCGGAAAACGCTCCACTCGGGCCACGATATCCACATTAAATGAGCCGAATACACACACTTTGCCGTTCATCGATTTTCCTTTCTGCTGACCGCTCGCCGTAGGTTTCCGATGGTTAATCGGCTGCAGCAGCACGCCGAAACTATCACCGGTTTCAGAAATAAGCTCAGCCTTTAAATTGTGCCGGGAAATAATCGCTCCGCCATAACAACGTTGCACCAATCCCATTTCTGCAAGAATATTTAAATCACTGCGAATGGTTTCTTTTGAAACACTAAAATAAGCAGCAAAATAATTAACAAAACCACGCTCATGATCGTTTAAATATTTTAGGATATGCTTTCTACGTTCTTCTAAAAACATAATAGGCCCCAATGTCACGAATTAAGTATACGAACCCCTTCCGGCAGGAAGAGTGACATCAATCCCATGTTTTCAGGCAAAACGGAAGGAAACAAAAATGGAAAAACAATAAAGAAAATGAGTGAATAAATAATTCACTCAATCATTAATGGGAAATGAAATAATCTTCTGCGCATCAGAATAAAATGCGCAGATTATGACTAATTTTGCTCTGCCACCAGCAGCGCCTGGGTATCCGGCTCCAGCGCCTGAAAGAGATGTTCCCGATCGGCCGGGTAGCAGATGTAATCCCCTTCCCCCAGCTCTTCTGGCGCTTCGGTGAGGCCAACGCGCGCGCGCCCCTGAGTGATAATAATATGTTCGACCGACCCGGGCGGGTGCGGGTGCGAGATCCGATCGGCGCCGGGCTGCGTCAACAACAGATAGATGTCGCGACGCGCGCCGGGAGGGCAAGCCGCCAGCAAAATGGCCTGATAGTTGGCCTGTTCAGCAACCACTTTGGTGCCTTCGCCGCGGCGAATCACCTGGGTTTGGTTGGCCTGCGGTTCCAGCAAACGGGCGAAGGGAATATCCAACGCCACGCACAGCGCCCACAATGTTTCCAGGCTAGGGTTGCCATTGCCGGATTCCAGCTGTGACAGGGTCGATTTGGCTATCCCGGCGCGGCGCGCCACCTCCGCCAGTGAGAGTCCAGTGCGCGAGCGCTCGCGCGTCAGGCTTTTAGCAATTACGCTGATGGGCTGTGTCATACACCGCTCCTCGTATTTTATATCGAACGAATCGTTCGCCTTGAAAAACCATTCTGTTGCGTTCATTATAATGGAAATTCGTTCGATATGGCTAAAGCGTATGCGTTACAAATTTTCCTGTCTCAGTGGGGACACCATTAAAGCAATCGTTCTGGTATGCCTGGCGGTTGGTGTGGTCGGCATGTCTTACGGTTCATTAGCGATGGCCTACGGTTTTCCGCTGTGGGTGCCGTTTGTCCTTTCCATTACGGTGCTGGCCGGCGCCTCTGAGTTTATGTTTATCGGTATTGTCGCCAGCGGCGGTAACCCTCTCGCCGCCGCAGCAGCAGGCTTACTGGTGAACGCCCGCCACGTTCCTTTTGGCGTCACCGTGCGCGATCTGGTCGGCGCACGCGCCGCCAGCCTGCTCGGCTGCCACATTATGAATGATGAGAGCGTGGTGTTCGGCTTGTCGCAGAAAACCCCGGAGCAACGGAAAGCCGCCTACTGGCTCTGTGGCCTGGGTGTGGCGCTCATCTGGCCGCTCGGTACCCTGCTGGGCGCCGGGGTCGGGAAATTGTTACCCGCTCCAGAAACCATCGGCCTGGATGCGGTATTCCCGGCCATCCTGCTGGCGCTGGTGGTACCGGCTTTTAAAAAACGTACCACACTGATTCGCGCCTGCAGCGGCGCGGTTATTTCGCTGGCCGCCGTGCCCTTCGCACCGGTTGGATTACCGGTTCTGCTCTCATTGTTTGGCTTACTGGCGAGGAAAAAATAATGGGCAATATGACGCTGTTTATCGCCGGGATCGCGATTCTGTCGATCGGCACATATCTGATGCGTTTGGGTGGGGCAAAGCTTGGCAGTCGTTTAGCGTTTTCCGAGCGCTCGCAGGCGCTGCTTTCTGATGCCGCGACGGTGTTGCTATTTTCCGTGGCGTTGGCGACCACCTTTTATGAAGGCGAGCATTTTTCCGGCATGGCGCGGGTACTGGGCGTCGGTTTTGCCGTATTCCTTGCCTGGCGCAAGATGCCGCTTATCGTGGTGATTATCGCCGCGGCAGTGGTGACGGCGTTGCTACGCCTGGCGGGCATAAACTAAAAAAGCGCCCTGAGGCGCTCTTTCGACGGTAGTTACTTGCTAACTTATTTGTTCAGTTCAGCGGTCATATGCACGCGGTTACCGTTAAACGCTTCGGTAATGGTGTAAGAAGACGCGCCGGCAGCCTGCGCCTGAGCGGCGATTTTCGCTTCCGCGGCGTCCATAGTGGAGGCGGTGGCGGTCACGGATTGCGCGGCGAAAGAACCGAAAGAAGCGGCCAGAGCGATAACAGCGACAAAAGTTTTGATGCTTTTCATGATATAAACCCTTTCATTTAGTTGTTTGGATAAGGCACCGTGCCTTGATGTGATAAATAATAGTCTTCACATCCCGTAACTAAAAGCGGAAGGATTTGCTGTCATCTTTCAAAAAAACTGACCAACATTTAACCGGCAATAAGACGCTGCGGATGAGTATAAATCGTCGCTCTGCCTGGCCTGCAGAACCCCACCAGCGTCAGATTACAACGTTCGGCGACTTCCACCGCCAGCGTCGTCGCCGCGGAGACCGCAAACAGAATTTCCACCCCACACATCGCGGCCTTCTGTACCATCTCATAACTGGCGCGGCTGGAGACTAAGGCCGCGCCCTGCTGCCAGCCCTCTCCTTCTGCACTACGGCGACCCAGCAGTTTATCCAGCGCAACGTGACGGCCTACATCTTCATGCCCGCCCGCCAGTTCGCCGTCAGGGCGCACCCACGCGGCGGCGTGCGTACAGCCGGTCAGGCGGCCGATTGGCTGAACCTCATTTAACTGTTTGAGCGCGCGATCGAGATGAGAGAGCGCAAAAGTCTGGCTAAAGGGCAGTGGCTCAACGGGCTTACCGATATCATTTAGCTGCTCGACGCCACATACTCCACAGCCGGTACGCCCGGCGAGCGCCCGGCGGCGCTCTTTCAGCCCCATAAACCGGCGGCTGGAGAGTTCGATTTGCACTTCTACCCCGTTACAGGCCTGTACCACGTCCATCCCGTAGATCTCTTGTCGGCTTTGTATAATCCCTTCAGATAGGGAAAAACCGACGGCGAAATGTTCCAGGTCACGTGGCGTCGCCATCATGACGACGTGCGAGATGCCGTTATAAACCAGAGCGACGGGTACCTCTTCTGCTACCTCGTCTGGCTGAGGATGTTGCAAATCCTCACGTTTCCAGAGGGTAACCTGGCGATAACCTGTGACATCTGTCACATTTTTGATTTGTTCAGGAAGGTTCTTATTCACTTTCATTTAACCGTATTGGAACAGGCATACACACAATGTGGTATTCTGTTTTTATATCCCTCCAGGACCGAGGGAAATTAACTCAATTCTGAACCTTTGCGGCCTTCACCGCAAAGTAAATAACTACATGTGACAATGTCGAAACAAGGAGCGAACCATGCAGGTCAGCAGAAGGCAGTTCTTTAAGATCTGCGCTGGCGGTATGGCAGGCACGACGGCAGCAGCGCTGGGCTTTGCCCCGGCTACTGCGCTCGCGGAAACCCGGCAGTACAAACTGCTGCGTACTCGCGAAACCCGCAACACCTGTACGTACTGTTCCGTTGGCTGCGGGCTATTGATGTATAGCCTCGGCGACGGTGCGAAAAACGCCAAAGCATCCATTTTCCATATCGAAGGCGATCCGGACCATCCGGTAAACCGTGGTGCGCTCTGCCCGAAAGGGGCCGGTCTGGTGGACTTTATCCATTCTGAAAGCCGCCTGAAATTCCCGGAATATCGCGCGCCAGGTTCTGATAAATGGCAGCAAATCAGCTGGGACGAAGCGTTCGATCGCATCGCGAAGCTGATGAAAGAAGACCGTGACGCCAACTTTATCGCCCAAAACAGCGCCGGCACTACCGTTAACCGTTGGCTGACCACCGGTATGCTGTGCGCCTCCGCTTCCAGTAACGAAACCGGCTATTTAACGCAGAAATTCACCCGCGCCCTCGGGATGCTGGCGGTGGATAACCAGGCGCGTGTCTGACACGGACCAACGGTAGCAAGTCTTGCTCCAACATTTGGTCGCGGTGCGATGACCAACCACTGGGTTGATATTAAAAACGCCAACCTGGTCGTAGTGATGGGCGGTAACGCCGCAGAAGCGCATCCGGTGGGGTTCCGCTGGGCGATGGAAGCCAAAATTCATAACGGCGCCAAGCTCATCGTTATCGATCCGCGCTTTACGCGTACGGCGTCGGTGGCTGATTTCTATACCCCGATTCGTTCCGGTACCGACATAACCTTCCTGTCGGGCGTCATCCTGTATCTGCTGAATAACGAAAAATTCAACCGTGAATACACCGAAGCCTATACCAACGCCAGCCTGATCGTGCGTGAGGACTACAGCTTTGATGATGGTCTGTTCAGCGGTTACGATGCCGAAAAACGCCAGTATGACAAAACCAGCTGGAACTATGAGCTGGATGAAAACGGCTTCGCCAAACGCGATACCACGCTGCAGCATCCACGCTGCGTCTGGAATCTGCTAAAACAGCACGTTTCCCGCTATACGCCGGATGTGGTCGAAAACATCTGTGGTACGCCGAAGGCCGATTTCCTTAAAGTTTGCGAATATATTGCAGAAACCAGCGCGCACGATAAAACCGCGTCGTTCCTGTATGCCCTCGGCTGGACCCAGCACTCCATCGGCGCGCAGAACATTCGCACCATGGCGATGATCCAGTTGCTGCTTGGCAACATGGGGATGGCAGGCGGCGGCGTCAATGCCCTGCGCGGTCACTCCAACATCCAGGGTCTGACCGACCTCGGCCTGCTCTCAACCAGCCTGCCGGGTTACATGTCGCTGCCTAATGAAAAACAGGCCGACCTGCAGACCTACCTGAGCGCCAACACGCCAAAACCGCTGTTAAAAGATCAGGTGAACTACTGGGGCAACTATCCGAAGTTCTTCGTCTCCATGATGAAAGCCTTCTTCGGCGATAAAGCTACGGCGGAAAATAGCTGGGGCTTTGACTGGTTGCCGAAGTGGGATAAGAGCTACGACGTGCTGCAGTATTTCGAGATGATGAATCAGGGCAAAGTGAATGGCTACATTTGCCAGGGCTTTAACCCGGTCGCCTCGTTCCCGAACAAAAACAAGGTAGTGGCTTCCCTGTCGAAGCTGAAGTTCCTTGTGACCATCGACCCGCTCAACACTGAAACGTCCACCTTCTGGCAAAACCACGGTGAGTCCAACGATGTTGATCCGGCGAAAATCCAGACCGAAGTGTTCCGCCTGCCGTCCACCTGCTTCGCCGAAGAAAACGGTTCTATCGTCAACTCCGGCCGCTGGCTGCAGTGGCACTGGAAAGGCGCAGACGCCCCGGGGATCGCCGTGACCGATGGTGAAATCCTCGCCGGTATCTTCACCCGCCTGCGTAAGATGTATGCCGAAGAAGGCGGCCCAACGCCGGAGCCGGTGCTCAACATGACGTGGAACTACTCCACGCCGCACGAGCCGGCGTCTGAAGAAGTGGCGATGGAAAGCAACGGTAAAGCGCTGGCGGATATCATCGATCCGGCAACCGGCGCGGTAATCGTTAAGAAAGGGCAGCAGTTGAGCTCCTTCGCACAGCTACGCGACGACGGCACGACTTCCAGCGGCTGCTGGATCTTCGCCGGTAGCTGGACGCCGGAAGGCAACCAGATGGCGCGCCGCGATAACGCCGACCCGTCAGGCCTCGGCAATACGCTGGGCTGGGCCTGGGCATGGCCGCTAAACCGCCGCATTCTGTATAACCGCGCCTCCGCGGACCCGCAGGGTAAACCGTGGGATCCGAAGCGTCAGTTGCTGAAATGGGACGGCGCGAAATGGGGCGGAGTGGATATTCCGGATTACAGCGCCGCCGCCCCTGGCAGCGACGTCGGTCCGTTTATCATGCAGCCTGAAGGGATGGGGCGTCTGTTCGCTATCGATAAGATGGCTGAAGGGCCGTTCCCGGAACACTACGAACCGTTTGAGACGCCGTTGGGGACTAACCCGCTGCATCCAAACGTGGTCTCTAACCCGGCCGCTCGCGTCTTTAAAGGCGATCTCGAGCAGATGGGCAAGGCCGAGAAGTTCCCGTACGTCGGCACCACTTACCGCCTGACCGAGCACTTCCACTACTGGACCAAACACGCGCTGCTTAACGCCATCGCGCAGCCGGAACAGTTTGTGGAGATCGGCGAAAAACTGGCGAATAAGCTCGGCATTGGCCACGGCGATACCGTGAAGGTCTCCTCTAACCGCGGCTATATCAAAGCCAAGGCGGTGGTGACCAAGCGTATTCGTACGCTGCAGGTTCACGGTAAAGAGGTGGATACCATCGGTATTCCTATTCACTGGGGCTACGAAGGCGTGGCGAAAAAAGGCTTTATCGCCAATACGCTGACGCCGTTTGTCGGCGACGCCAACACGCAGACGCCGGAGTTTAAGGCCTTCCTCGTGAACGTGGAAAAGGTGTAACGGAGACGACTTATGGCTTATCAATCGCAAGATATTATTCGTCGTTCCGCGACTAACGGTTTCACTCCCGCGCCTCAGGCGCGGGACCACCAGCAGGAAGTGGCGAAGCTTATCGACGTTACCACCTGTATCGGCTGTAAAGCCTGCCAGGTGGCCTGTTCCGAATGGAACGATCTCCGTGACGAAGTGGGTAACAACGTTGGGGTGTATGACAACCCGGCGGACCTGACCGCCAAGTCATGGACGGTCATGCGCTTCTCGGAAGTGGAACAAAACGACAAGCTGGAATGGCTTATTCGTAAAGATGGCTGCATGCACTGCGCTGACCCGGGCTGCCTGAAGGCCTGTCCGTCAGAAGGCGCGATCATTCAGTACGCTAACGGCATCGTCGACTTCCAGTCTGAGCAGTGTATCGGCTGCGGCTACTGCATCGCAGGTTGCCCGTTCGATGTACCGCGCCTGAACCCGGAAGACAACCGCGTCTACAAATGTACGCTGTGCGTAGACCGCGTGACTGTCGGCCAGGAGCCGGCCTGCGTGAAAACCTGCCCGACCGGCGCTATCCACTTTGGTTCGAAAGAGGATATGAAAACGCTGGCCGGCGAGCGCGTCGCAGAGCTGAAAACCCGCGGTTATGACAAGGCGGGTCTGTACGATCCGGCTGGCGTTGGCGGCACCCACGTGATGTACGTGCTGCACCATGCCGATAAACCGAATCTCTACCACGGTCTGCCAGAGAATCCGGAAATCAGCCAAACGGTGAAATTCTGGAAAGGTATCTGGAAACCGCTGGCGGCGGTCGGCTTTGCTGCGACCTTCGCAGCCAGTATCTTCCACTACGTCGGCGTCGGTCCGAACCGCGCAGATGAAGAAGAAGACAACCTGCATGAAGAGAAAGACGAGGTGCGCAAATGAGAAAACGTGACACCATCGTGCGCTACACGGCGCCGGAACGCATCAACCACTGGATAACCGCCTTCTGCTTTATTCTGGCGGCGGTAAGCGGGTTAGGCTTTTTCTTCCCGTCGTTTAACTGGCTGATGCATATTCTCGGTACGCCGCAGCTGGCGCGTATTCTCCACCCGTTCGTCGGGGTGGTGATGTTCGCGTCGTTTATCATCATGTTTTTCCGTTACTGGCATCACAACCTAATCAATCGGGATGATATCTTTTGGGCGAAGAATATTCGTAAGATCGTCGTCAACGAGGAAGTAGGCGATACCGGGCGTTATAACTTCGGCCAGAAATGCGTATTCTGGGCGGCGATTATTTTCCTGGTGCTGCTGCTGGTAAGCGGCGTGATCATCTGGCGTCCGTACTTTGCGCCTGCATTCTCAATCCCGGTGATCCGATTCGCGCTGATGCTGCATTCTTTTGCCGCAGTCGCGTTAATTGTGGTTATCATGGTGCATATCTACGCCGCCCTTTGGGTGAAAGGCACCATTACCGCGATGGTGGAAGGCTGGGTTACCAAAACGTGGGCGAAGAAACATCACCCGCGCTGGTACCGTGAAGTCCGCCAGAAACAGGAAAAATAGACTGCATGAGTATTCGCATAATCCCGCAAGACGAGCTGGGTTCGAGCGAGAAACGCACGGCGGAAGCAATTCCGCCGCTACTGTTCCCCAGACTGAAGAATCTTTATAACCGCCGCGCGGAGCGTCTGCGCGAGCTGGCCGCCAACAACCCGCTGGGCGATTACCTGCGCTTTGCCGCGCTGATCGCTCATGCGCAGGAAGTGGTGCTGTACGACCATCCGTTGCAGATGGATCTGACTGCCCGCATTAAAGAGGCCAACGATCAGGGCAAGCCGCCGCTGGATATTCACGTATTACCGCGTGATAAACACTGGCACAAGCTGCTGCATTCACTGATCGCCGAGCTGAAACCTGAGATGAGCGGCCCGGCGTTGTCGGTTATCGAGAACCTGGAAAAAGCCTCCGGGCCGGAACTGGAAGAGATGGCCAGCGCGCTGTTTGCTTCCGATTTCGCCTCGGTCAGCAGCGACAAAGCGCCGTTTATCTGGGCCGCGCTGTCGCTGTACTGGGCGCAAATGGCCAGCCTGATCCCGGGGAAAGCGCGCGCCGAATACGGCGAGCATCGCCAGTTCTGCCCGGTTTGCGGCTCGATGCCGGTCTCCAGCATCGTGCAAATCGGCACCACTCAGGGGCTGCGCTATCTGCACTGCAACTTGTGTGAAACCGAATGGCATGTGGTACGCGTAAAATGCAGCAACTGCGAACAGAGCCGCGACCTGCACTACTGGTCGCTGGATAACGAGCAGGCGGCGGTGAAAGCCGAAAGCTGCGGCGACTGCGGGAGCTACCTGAAGATTATGTATCAGGAGAAAGACCCGAAAGTCGAAGCCGTTGCCGACGATTTAGCCTCGCTGGTACTCGATGCTCGTATGGAACAGGAAGGCTTCGCCAGAAGCTCAATTAACCCGTTCATGTTCCCCGGCGAAGGGGAGTAAGTTCTGCGCACCTATAACGGGCGACTCAGGTCGCTCGTTATCATTCATACGGCGTGACCACGCCGGAAATGCTCTCCTTATCCCGATCCTGCTTCTCCAGATATTGTTCAACAGAAGAAGCAGATCTTTGCTGAGAAATACGCTTTTGCGAGCCGCTTTCCACAATGCGATCGCGGCTTTATTCGGTATATCTTTTTCGCAAAAACCAGGCTATAACACTGGATATTAATCCAGTAAAAGGGACTTACCATGACGTTGGAAAAAGGTATTGCTTCGCTGGTTGAGGAATTTATTGCCGCGGGGCGGCCATCATCACGGGAACAGAGTATTGATGACCGGAGAAACAGCTATCTCGCCAGCACCGTTCTCGCTGGGGAAACGGAAACGCGGGTGCAGGTTGAAGACATCACGCTCGATGACATGACCTTTCGCGTCGTCTCGCCGCCAAAAAACAACGGCTTGCTACCCACCATTGTGTATTACCACGGCGGCTGTTTTGTGAGCGGCGGCTTTGCCACCCATGACAACCAATTGCGCCAGCTTGCCTGGTTCAGTGGGTGCCGGGTGATCGCCGTGCAGTACCGTCTGGCGCCGGAGTACACTTTTCCGGCGGCGCACGATGATGCGGAACGAGGCGCCAACATTATCTATCGGTATGCGCAGCGGCTTGGCGTTGACGCCGCGCGCATCACGCTGGCCGGCGACAGCGCCGGCGGCCACCTCGCCCTGGTCACTGCGCTACGCCTGAAAGCGGCGGGAGTATGGCAACCTGCGCAGCTTATCCTGATTTACCCTATGCTCGACGCTACCGCCAGCATGGCAAGCTATGCCAGCAACGGCGAGGATTACATCATTACCCGGGATACGCTGCTTAGCGGCTACGAAATGTATTTAGCGGCCACACCCGCTACCCATCCGGAAGCCAGTCCGCTGGGGCGCGAAGATTTTAACGGGCTGCCGCCGGTTCATATCCTGACGGCCGAATTTGATCCTTTGCGCGATGAGGGAGAAGCGCTGTACCGGCGGTTAATAGCACAAGGGATAGAAAGCACCTGCCAGCGCTATCTGGGCGTCATTCACGGTTTCTTTCAGTTAGGCGGGATAAGCCTCGCGGCAAAGCAGGCGATGCGCGATATCGCCTGGCGTACGTAAACGCCAGGCCAATAATAATGCCGGAGGCGGGTTACTCTTCCTCGTTCCCGCCCTCTTCATACGAACCGAACGGCTTCGCGGGCAGTACGATATAGGTTCCCTCAAAAACGGCGCCCAGCTTATCGTTACCGAACAGTTCGACCTGAAGCTGCACGCGAGCCTTACGTCCGCGCGCCAGGCGATCGAGATCGCCGCTTAGCGAGCCCAAATCGGCCACGGCATTCGGCCTCCCGCTGATCGGCTTGCTGTAACGGATATGCGCATCGGCAAGGATAATCGTGCCGCCAAGGTGCCGCTCGCGCAGCATTAACCAGATTAGCCCCCAGCCGGTTAAGGTAGCGAGCGAAAACAGGCTGCCGGCAAATAACGTATGGTGCGGATTCTGGTTTCCCGCTTCGGGCATGGTGGTGATAAATTTCTGCCCGGTGTACTGCTGGATGCGCACCCCCATCTTTTCGCTCAGCGGAATGTGCTGATACCAGGCCTGCTGCAGTTGGCCGCACCAGTCGCCGCGGTGCAGGATGTCGTCCAGTGAAGCAATGGGTTTAATCATCAAGAAGTGGCGAATCGGCGTGGTTGTCGGCGTGGTGATTTCACCCTGGTTCACAAAGCCCAGTTTAGAGAAAAACTCCATCGCATCTTCACGGGCGCTACAGGTCACCCGCTTCACCCCTTCCTGACGGGCGACTGACTCAAGGGTCATCGCCATAAGGGTGCCTAAACCTTTATCCTGAACGGAAGGATGAACGGCCATAAAACGGATCGAGGCTTCATTCTCCGCATTAATATACAGCCGGCCGACGGCAACCAGATTGCCCTCTTCATCGACGACCATCTGGTGATGCGCCATGGCATCCCAGGCGTCGCGTTCCGACCCTTTAGGCTGATGCAGCGGCTTACGCAACATCTCCCAGCGGAACTGATAATAGCTTTCTAACTCTTCTTCTGTTTGCGGTACACGAAGGTGATACATAGCTGTACTCTCTTTTGTTACCCGCAGCCTGCCCGGAAGCTGACTCATACCTGCAACCAAAAGGTCACGGGACCATCGTTTACCAGCGAGACCTGCATATCCGCAGCGAATCTCCCGGTCTGAGTATTCATTTCTTGTTGGCGGCAGCGCTCAACAAAGTATTCATACAGCGCTTCCGCTCTGTCCGGCGCCGCGCCTTTGGAAAAACTCGGGCGCATGCCGCGCTCGGTATCGGCCGCTAGCGTAAACTGCGAAACTACCAGCACGCTGCCGCCCGCCTGCTGGACATTAAGATTCATTTTGCCTTCGGCATCGCTGAAAATGCGATAGCCGAGCACTCGTTCACACAGACGATTGGCCTTCTGTTCGTCATCGTCTTTCTCGACGCCCAGCAGCACCAGCAGTCCCGGACCGATTTCACCCGTCACTTCACCCTCCACGGTAACGCTTGCACGGGATACGCGTTGAATTAATGCAATCATGGTTGTTCTGTTTCTTCTTTTTTGAGTTTGCGGTATTCACCGAGAGTGACAGTTATTTCAGCGCCAAGCAAGACGATACACCAGGTCCAGTAAACCCAGACAAACAAAATGGGTACTACCGCAATCACGCCATAAATCAGCTGGTATGACGGAAACATGGTGATATATAAAGCAAAAGCCTTTTTACCGGCTTCAAAAAGCAGTGCCGCCACCAGCGAGCCGATTACCGCATCGCGATTGCGTACCTGGGTGGTGGGCACAATGCTATAAAGCATCCAGAACGCCGCCCACGATAAGATTAGCGGGAATATACGGAGTACATCATCAATGACGCTATTGAGATCGCTGGCCCAGCGTAGTGAGAGAAGATAGGAACTGATTGCCAGACTGGCGCCGGCCAACAGCGGCCCGAGAGTCAGGATCATCCAATAGACCGCAAATGAATAGATTTTTGGCCGCGTCCGACTGCTGCGCCAGATGGTGTTCAGCGCGCTATCAATCGAATACATCAGCAGTAATGAGGTGACAATTAACCCAAAGGCGCCGACGGCCGTCATCCTGCTGGAGTTCGCCACAAACTGTTCGATATATCCCTGAATGACATCCCCGGTCGCCGGAATGAAGTTGGCAAAGATAAAATGGCGGATCTGCACGCTGACGTCGGAGAACATCGGAAAGGCGGCAAACAGGGCAAAAACCACGGCGATCAGCGGCACCAGCGCAAGTAAAGACACGTAGGCCAGATTCCCCGCCAACGTCGTCATGTTGTCTTCTTCAATTCGCCGCCACAGCAGCTTAAGCCAGGCCACCAGCGGCCTGGTATGGTATTTGGTTTTTTGATGAACGCTTTTTAGCATAGCTGTTTCGCAAAGTAGTTGGGGATGGTCTCCTTATCCGTGACCAGAATACTGGTGATCCCCAACTGGTTAGCCCCAGCTATATTATCGGCGTTATCGTCGAAAAAGACCGCGTCTTGCGGCGAAAATCCTTCCGCCTGCAGCACGCTTTGGTAGATACGCGTTTCGGGTTTGCGCATCCCCATCTCTTGCGAAAGATACACATGATCTGCGGCAGCACGCACTTGTGGATATTCGCTTGGCCAGAAAGTGGTATGTAATCGGTTGGTGTTCGAGAGTACGACCACGCGGTGCCCCTGGTCGCGAAGTTTTTGCATAATGTCGGTGACTTCTGGACGCAAGGCGACAAAAACGGCCTGCCAACCGTGGGCAAACTGTTCATAGCTCAGCGGCATGTTCATTTCATGACACATTGCGGCGGCAAACTCTTCATCGCTGATCTCCCCGCGTTCATGCTGGTGGAAGGCATCGCCCATGACAAAGTCTTGCTTTAGCGTCGCCAGCGGGATGCGGGTCAAATCGCTCCACGTTCCGAGCACCCGGTTGAAGTCAATGTCGACAATCACATTACCTAAATCAAAGATATAGAGCATTTTTGTCTCCTTCCGCGCCGTTGAAGATTAACTGTAGCGGGAAAGAAGAGGTTTGACTATGAACAAACGGGAAACGGCTCAAGACATCTCAGACGCAAAAACGACCAAAGCCGCATATCTGCGGCTTTGGTGAAATGGCTGAACGCTTAAAATCAGACCAATGCGGTTTCCAACATATTCTTTCTGCGGTTGATGCGTTTAACCAACATCACCGAAACGAACGCGCCGGCGCAAGCGAAGCAGGCCATGATGCCAAAGACTATCTTGTACCCCACCAGACCCGGATTAAGATCGAGAATGTAGCCGTACAGGCTATAGCAAAACATAGCTGGCGCATAGCCAATGAAGCTCCCCAGCGCCATCGCCGCGCCCGTCTGGTTTTCAGCGATTTTCGCTTCCCCAATCGGGGCAAAAAACACGGCTCGTTGCGTAAAAACAATGGCGCCGAACCCGAGAGTACACACCATACCCAGATAGACCGGCATACTTTCGTGCGGTAACAGAATTAACGCGACTAAAGCCAACGTACTGATACAGAAGGTATAAAACAGATATTTACTTGGCGATTTGAGGATCTTATCGGCAATTAAACCGCCAATTGGACCACCGATCATTTTTAAACAGTACTGGTTAATAATGCCGTATGCGCCAACCAGGGCTACCGGCAGCATGTAGATGTTCTTCAGGAACGGGATAAAGAAGGTGAGTCCACAGTACACGGCGTAGACAAAAAACACATTGAAGGCAATCAGCCAGATTGTTTTGTCTTTCAGCACCGAAGAGATGCTGGTTTGTTGCCTGGTGGCGCCTTCATCAGCGGCGGGCGTCGACTCATCCTTCTGCTTAAGCATGAAAAACAGCAAGATGCCTACAACAATGACAATAATGGCGTAGAACCAAATGCCGGCTTTAAAACCCAGCAAACCACTGCCAAACCAGGTGAAAATAGCCAAGGCTGAGAATGCGATGACGGTGTCAACAATACCGCGTCCCGTTTCGAAGAAGCCAAATAAGCGTCCCTGTTGTTCGCTATTTCCTAACCGACTCACCGATTTTAATAGTACCGGCCAGTTCATCATGTCGCAGGTGACGCCAAATAATGCCCAAACAAATAGAATGCCCCAATAGCCAGGCATCGTTGTCAGATAGATACCTAACAATCCCGTCGCTATCAGTGAAAATGACATGGTGTAGCGACGCGGAAGTTTATCAGCAAAGTAAATTGACAAGAAAAAACCAATGGTTGTCACCACTGAGTTTACCGACATGGCATTACCAATCTGACCATTGGTCAAATGAAAGTAATCCTGCATCGGTATATAAAACGCATCTTTTAATGAAGGCAGTTTATAAATGGTACCACCACAAAGCGTTAACAGGCTAAATATAGCCCATTTCTTTCTTGTGAGCATAAGATCCCCTGATGACTTAACATCATTTTATTTAAGGACATGGAATATTTCGCTATTAAATTAAAATAGCGGCCATCAATACCAAATTTAATTAAAAATTAACGCAAAAGAACTTTCAGAGCATCATTTTTTATGTCGTGTAAGGTGTCCCTGACAAAATTTAACTGGGCGATCGCATCCTGTTTTTCTTTATCCAGCCGGGCTTCAAGTTGCGTTGTATCAGGCAGAGGCGTTTCGCTCAGTTGTCGCCACGGGATCCACGGGTTATCGCCTTCGGTTGCAAAACGGAAAGGCGGCGCGTAATAATCAACCTCTTCTTCCAGACCGTAGGCCATCACCTGTGGTTGCTCCTGGCCCAGACAAATCAACTCAGTCAGCAGCGCCTTAAACGGCATATCACCCAGACCCGAATTACAGGCCCGGTGCCCCAGTCCACCATTTTCCGCAATGATACAGGCATCTTTAATGTGAACCTGAGTGACATAGGGCGACATGACCGCTAACGCTTCCAGCGGCTGTTCGTTGGCATTGATCATATTGGCAAAATCAAAAAGCAGTGATAGCGACGGCATCTCGCTTTGTTTAACCAGATTGACTAACTCGATACTTTTTAAATCTTCATGTTGTTCAATGGTAAAAGTGAGTCCAGAGTGACTATACGTCTCTTTAATATATTGAATATCAGCCGAAATACTTGCTAAAACATCCTGTAAAGGCCCTTCGTAACGAGGATAAAAACGAACAGAGGTTGCCCCGGTCTTTAATGCGATAGCGACGGCTTGATCGATGGTCTCTTTATCGGAGGCGCTGGTTTCTATATGGATATCCAGCCGTAACGCTTTTGCCTGCTCGCCAAAAGCGGCCAATTGCATATTATCCATACAGCTAAGAGAGTAACGCTCGCCATCGAGGACATGAATTTTCACACCTTTTAAATGATGGCTATTCGCAATTTTCAGTAAATCAACTGGTAAAATTCTCTCCAGCCGCATATTCAGGTGATATGCATAAGCATGAAGATAAAGAGGAATATTATCAATGCGAGAAAGGATCTTCTCAGCGTTATCTTTAGTGAGCATAAAATACCTACAAGTTAATAAAGAGATCCACAGCCTCAAATCGCCAATATTCGAGATCTATTTGCACGATATTACCTGCACTATCGGCACGATGTTTTTCTATCAGAATAGCGGGCATACCGGCAGAGCCGCCAATGAATTTACTTACATCGCCGGGCATTCTTACTGGCCTGAAGGCTAATTTTTTAATAACTACAGTTTTATGATAGTCATTCTCCCAAACGGTGGAAAAAGACTGGTTCTTGAGTCTGGTAATAAAATCCGGGGCAACATTCGGGTTGATAAACGTTTCATGATAAAAAACTTTATGCCCTTCCAGGGCCCCCCAGCCGGTTATCAGATATAAATCTTGCGCAGGACAGGTAGCAAAGAGAGCTTCTGCGACGTCGGGATACTCCGTCGTCCGTACCTTTTCGATAAAACCCCACGAAGGCTCTCTACCCTGTTCAATCGCTGCCCGCTGAAAGCTGGCCGAGAGCTCCGGGCTATAGTTAAAACGCGGCTGGGCAACGAACCAGCCTTTACGGTCTTTACGAAATATTCTTGATTCCGCCTCCAGGCCAAGCAGCGCCTGGCGCAACGTCATGCGCTTGATACCGAGCAACTCGCCCAGCTCGCGCTCGGACGGCAGTTTTCCACCCGATACCGTCAGCCCCTGCTTTAGCCACAGGTCCAGTTTCTCTTTCGCATTTTCCACAGTGGATGGGTTATTCGCCATTGTTTAATCCATTTGGTTTAAACCAGATGACTCATCTTACTCTTGTGTAAAAAAAGAAAGCAATTGCTGTCGCAAGCTTTAAGAATAATTGTGACCAAGCTCTCTACCGGAGCCACACTGGCGCCGCCAGAAGATAAGTATGAGGAGCAGGCATAAAAAAACCCCGCCGGAGAGGCGAGGTTTGAAGGGTAGCAAGAAGGGTAAATTACTCTTCTTTCGCACCGCGCATAGCGCGTTTACGATCGTTCTCGGTCAGGTGACGTTTACGGATACGGATAGACGTCGGAGTAACTTCTACCAGTTCGTCGTCATCGATGAACTCCAGAGCCTGCTCCAGGGTCATCTTAACCGGCGGAACCAGAACCGTTGCTTCGTCAGTACCGGACGCACGCATGTTGGTCAGTTTCTTACCGGTCAGGCAGTTTACGGTCAGGTCGTTAGAACGGCTGTGAATACCGATAATCTGACCTTCGTAAACTTCAGCGCCGTGGCCGAGGAACAGCTTACCGCGATCCTGCAGGCCGAACAGTGCGAACGCAACCGCTTTACCCTGACCGTTAGAGATCAGTACGCCGTTGTTACGCTGGCCCACTTCGCCCGGACGAACGTCGTCGTAGTGGCTGAAGGTGGAGTAAAGCAGACCGGTACCGGAAGTCATGGTCATGAACTCTGAACGGAAGCCGATCAGACCACGGCTTGGGATCACGTAGTCGAGACGTACGCGGCCTTTACCGTCTGGATTCATGTTTTTCAGGTCGCCTTTACGCTCGCCCAGCGCCTGCATGACAGACCCCTGGTGCTGCTCTTCGACGTCCAGCGTTACGTTTTCGAACGGCTCTTGTTTACGGCCATCGATTTCGCGGAAGATAACTTTCGGACGGGAAACCGCCATCTCGAAACCTTCACGACGCATGTTTTCAATCAGAACGGACAGGTGCAGTTCGCCACGGCCAGAAACGCGGAACGCATCGGCGTCTTCGGTTTCTTCAACACGCAGCGCAACGTTGTGCACCAGCTCTTTGTTCAGACGGTCCAGGATCTGGCGAGAGGTAACGAACTTACCTTCTTTACCGCAGAACGGAGAGGTGTTGACGTTGAAGAACATAGATACGGTCGGCTCATCAACAGACAGTGCCGGCAGCGCTTCGACGTTCTGCGGGTCGCAGATGGTGTCGGAGATGTTCAGCTCGCCCAGACCGGTGATCGCGATGATGTCGCCAGCTTCGGCTACGTCGCTCTCGATACGCTCGAGACCCAGGTGAGTCAGTACTTTACCGACTTTACCGTTGCGGGTTTTCCCTTCGCTATCGATGATAGTGATCTGCTGGTTCGGCTTCACTTTACCGCGCTTGATGCGACCAATGCCGATTACGCCAACGTAGTTGTTGTAGTCGAGCTGGGAGATTTGCATCTGCAGCGGACCGTCAAGGTCAACGTCCGGCGCCGGTACACGGTCAACAATCGCCTGGTACAGCGGGGTCATGTCTTCAGCCATGTCTTCGTGGTCCAGACCCGCGATACCGTTCAGCGCGGAAGCGTAAACGATCGGGAAGTCCAGCTGTTCGTCGGTCGCGTCGAGGTTAACGAACAGGTCGAATACCTGGTCGACAACCCAATCCGGACGCGCGCCCGGACGGTCAACTTTGTTGATGACCACGATCGGCTTCAGACCGTGAGCAAACGCTTTTTTGGTAACAAAGCGCGTCTGCGGCATCGGGCCGTCAAAGGCATCAACCACCAGCAGCACAGAGTCAACCATGGACATAACACGCTCAACTTCACCTCCGAAGTCGGCGTGCCCTGGGGTATCAACGATGTTGATACGGTAATCATTCCATTTGATTGCAGTGTTTTTAGCGAGGATGGTAATCCCACGCTCTTTCTCCAAATCGTTGGAGTCCATCACACGTTCTTGTGCTTCAGTACGTGCGTCGAACGTACCGGATTGCTGTAGCAGCTTATCAACCAGGGTAGTTTTACCATGGTCGACGTGCGCGATGATGGCGATATTACGCAGATTTTCGATCACAACTTTGCCTCAGGCATTAGAAATAGCGCGTTATTGTACACGTATTAAGCGAAGGACTGAACAGGATCACAAAGATCCTCCGCAAACAAGTATTGCAGAGTTTGTTTGTGACCGCTTTCACGGAGCGATAAAAGGGCACCGTAATAAAAATTGCACCAAAATGGTGCTCAACGTTCACATTGAAGCACTATTTTGGTGCATTATCTCCATCATGGTGCAGTCCTTTTGCACTATGGTGCGCATGATACAGCGTTTTACCGTACTTTTAAAAGTTGGCACAGATTTCGCTTTATATTTTTTAAGGCAACAACGCCACTTTTAAGCAGTAAGAAGTTCGTTACCACGACGACAATGACCAATCCGGGAGAGTTTAAGTATGTCCGCTGAACACGTTTTGACGATGCTGAACGAGCACGAAGTGAAGTTTGTCGATCTGCGCTTCACCGATACCAAAGGTAAAGAACAGCACGTCACGATTCCTTCCCATCAGGTAAATGCCGAATTCTTTGAAGAAGGCAAAATGTTTGATGGCTCCTCGATTGGCGGTTGGAAAGGTATTAACGAATCCGACATGGTCCTGATGCCGGATGCCACCACGGCGCTGATCGACCCGTTCTATGAAGAACCGACGCTGATCATCCGCTGCGATATCCTGGAACCAGGCACCCTGCAAGGTTACGACCGCGACCCGCGCTCTATCGCCAAGCGCGCTGAAGAGTACCTGCGCGCCACCGGCATCGCCGACACCGTGCTGTTCGGGCCGGAACCAGAATTCTTCCTGTTCGACGACATCCGCTTTGGCGCATCCATCTCTGGTTCCCACGTGGCCATTGACGATATCGAAGGCGCATGGAACTCTTCTACCAAATACGAAGGCGGCAACAAAGGCCACCGTCCGGGCGTGAAAGGCGGTTACTTCCCGGTTCCGCCGGTAGACTCCTCTCAGGATATCCGTTCTACCATGTGTATGATCATGGAAGAGATGGGCCTGGTTGTTGAAGCTCACCACCACGAAGTGGCAACTGCAGGTCAGAACGAAATCGCTACCCGCTTCAACACCATGACCAAAAAAGCGGACGAAATTCAGATCTACAAATATGTTGTACACAACGTCGCTCACCGTTTCGGTAAAACCGCGACCTTCATGCCAAAACCAATGTTTGGCGATAACGGTTCCGGCATGCACTGCCACATGTCCCTGTCCAAGAACGGCGTAAACCTGTTCTCCGGCGACAAATACGCGGGCCTGTCTGAGCAAGCGCTGCACTACATCGGCGGCGTTATCAAGCACGCTAAAGCGATCAACGCCCTGGCGAACCCGACCACTAACTCCTACAAGCGTCTGGTCCCGGGTTACGAAGCGCCGGTCATGCTGGCTTACTCCGCCCGTAACCGCTCTGCTTCCATCCGTATTCCGGTGGTTGCCTCGCCGAAAGCGCGTCGTATCGAAGTGCGCTTCCCGGACCCGGCTGCCAACCCGTACCTGTGCTTCGCCGCGCTGCTGATGGCCGGCCTGGACGGTATTAAAAACAAAATCCATCCTGGCGATGCGATGGACAAAAACCTGTACGATCTGCCGCCGGAAGAAGCGAAAGAAATCCCGCAGGTTGCAGGTTCTCTGGAAGAAGCCCTGCAGGCGCTGGACGCAGACCGCGAGTTCCTGACCGCAGGCGGCGTCTTCACTGACGAAGCTATCGATGCTTACATCGCCCTGCGCATTGAAGAAAACGACCGCGTACGTATGACTCCGCACCCGGTTGAGTTCGAACTGTACTACAGCGTCTGATTTTGCTGTAAATCCATGGTGTTCCCGTGTTGTGGCACGGGATACCAGGGATGTTTTGTTGCCGTGGAAACTTTCAGCCCATCTCAGGATGGGCTTTTTTCTCCAGCAACACGCTGATCTCTCGCGCTTTTTACCAATAAAAAGCTATACTGCACTAAAACAGTGCAACCATTTCAGGAGACTGTCAGATGGCAACAGGCACACAGCCCGATGCTGGGCAGATCCTCAACTCGCTGATCCACAGTATCTTATTAGTCGATGACGACCTCGCGGTACATTACGCCAACCCGGCTGCCCAACAGTTACTGGCGCAAAGTTCGCGTAAATTATTCGGTACGCCGCTGCCAGAATTGCTGAGCTACTTTTCGTTAAACATTGGCTTGATGCAGGAGAGCCTGCAGGCGGGTCAGGGCTTCACGGATAATGAAGTGACGCTGGTGATTGACGGCCGCTCGCACATTCTCTCCCTCACCGCTCAGCGCCTGCCAGAAGGCTATATCCTGCTTGAGATGTCGCCGATGGATAATCAGCGTCGTTTGAGCCAGGAACAGCTGCAGCATGCTCAGCAGGTGGCGGCGCGCGATTTAGTGCGCGGTCTGGCACATGAAATTAAAAACCCGCTCGGTGGCCTGCGCGGCGCGGCGCAGCTATTGAGTAAAGCGCTACCGGATCCCGCGCTGATGGAATATACCCAGGTGATTATTGAACAGGCCGACAGGTTACGTAACCTGGTCGATCGCCTGCTGGGGCCGCAGCATCCCGGTATGCATATCACGGAAAGCATTCATAAAGTCGCGGAGCGCGTGGTGACGCTGGTCTCCATGGAATTGCCGGATAACGTCAAACTGATCCGCGATTACGACCCGAGCCTGCCTGAGCTGGCCCACGACCCGGAACAAATCGAGCAAGTGTTGCTGAATATCGTGCGCAACGCGCTGCAAGCCCTGGGGCCCGAAGGCGGCGAAATCATCCTGCGCACCCGTACCGCCTTTCAGCTCACGCTCCACGGCGTACGTTACCGTCTGGCGGCGCGTATCGACGTGGAAGATAATGGTCCCGGTATCCCACCCCATCTGCAGGATACGCTGTTTTACCCCATGGTCAGCGGCCGCGAAGGCGGTACCGGTCTTGGCCTTTCTATCGCCCGCAGTCTTATCGATCAGCACTCCGGCAAAATTGAATTTACCAGTTGGCCTGGCCATACCGAGTTCTCGGTATACCTGCCTATTCGGAAATAGAGGTGTTTATGCAACGAGGGATAGCCTGGGTAGTCGATGACGATAGCTCCATCCGTTGGGTGCTTGAACGCGCACTCACCGGAGCGGGTTTAAGCTGCACCACGTTTGAGAGCGGTAATGAGGTTCTTGATGCCCTCACCACCAAAACGCCGGACGTTTTACTCTCCGACATTCGCATGCCTGGGATGGACGGTCTGGCGCTGTTAAAGCAGATTAAACAACGCCATCCGATGCTTCCGGTCATCATTATGACCGCGCACTCGGATCTCGATGCCGCCGTTAGCGCCTATCAACAGGGCGCCTTTGATTACCTGCCGAAACCTTTTGATATTGATGAGGCGGTGGCGTTGGTTGACCGTGCGATTAGCCATTATCAGGAGCAGCAGCAGCCGCGTAATACGCCGGTCAGCAGCCCGACGGCCGATATTATTGGCGAAGCGCCGGCGATGCAGGATGTGTTTCGCATCATTGGCCGCCTGTCACGCTCCTCAATCAGCGTACTGATCAACGGCGAATCAGGTACCGGTAAAGAGCTGGTCGCCCACGCGCTGCATCGCCACAGTCCACGCGCCAAATCGCCGTTTATCGCCCTTAACATGGCGGCCATTCCGAAAGATTTGATTGAATCGGAACTGTTCGGCCATGAAAAAGGGGCTTTTACCGGCGCCAACACCGTCCGTCAGGGGCGTTTTGAGCAGGCCGATGGCGGTACGCTGTTCCTTGATGAAATTGGCGATATGCCGCTGGATGTTCAGACGCGACTGCTGCGCGTGCTGGCTGACGGCCAATTTTATCGCGTTGGCGGCTATGCGCCGGTGAAAGTCGATGTGCGGATTATTGCCGCGACCCACCAGAACCTTGAGCTACGCGTGCAGGAAGGAAAATTCCGTGAAGATTTGTTCCATCGCCTGAACGTGATTCGCGTGCATTTGCCACCGCTGCGCGAACGCCGGGAAGATATTCCGCGCCTGGCGCGCCACTTCCTGCAGATTGCCGCCCGCGAACTGGGCGTAGAAGCCAAGCAGTTGCATCCGGAAACGGAAGCGGCGCTGACGCGACTGGCCTGGCCCGGTAACGTGCGACAGCTGGAGAACACCTGTCGCTGGCTAACGGTGATGGCAGCAGGCCAGGAGGTATTGACCCAGGATCTGCCGTCCGAGCTGTTCGAAACGTCGATTCCCGATAGCCCAACGCAGATCCAACCGGATAGCTGGGCGACGCTGCTGGGGCAATGGGCTGACCGTGCCCTGCGTTCCGGTCATCAAAACCTGCTATCAGAAGCGCAGCCGGAGATGGAGCGTGCATTGCTCACCACCGCGCTACGTCATACGCAAGGGCATAAGCAGGAAGCCGCTCGTCTGCTGGGCTGGGGGCGAAATACGTTAACGCGGAAGCTAAAAGAGCTGGGAATGGAATAACACCGGTCTTAGCGGCGAAATGAACGCCCGGTGAGCTGACTCACCGGGATTCGCTTAAATAACGCGAGAGAACTGCTGCAGGCGCGCTTTCTGCCGCAAATAGGCATCGAAGCACATACAGATGTTACGAATCAACAGACGGCCTTTTGCCGTGACCTGTATTCCTTTTTCATCCACATCCACCAGCCCATCTTTCGCCAGCGGCGCCAGCAATTTCATATCTTCGGCAAAGTAATCGTTGAAGATAAGATCCCACTGCGCTTCAACCGCCGCGAACTCAAGACGGAAGTTGCAAATCAGGGCCTTAATAACATCCCGGCGGATACAATCATCGCGGGTCAACGCAATACCCCGCCACAGCGCGGTGCCGCTTTCATCGACCTGCTGATAATACTGTTTCAGCTCTTTCTGGTTCTGCGCGTAGCAGTCGCCAATCATACTGATCGCCGACACGCCCATTCCGAGCAGGTCGGTATCACCTTGAGTGGTGTACCCCTGGAAGTTACGGTGCAGCACGCCTTCGCGCTGAGCAATCGCCAGCTCATCGTCCGGGCGGGCAAAGTGGTCCATGCCGATAAACTGATAGCCCGCTTTGGTAAGCGAAGCGATGGTTTCCTGCAGGATATCCAGTTTCTGCTCTGCGCTCGGTAAATCCGCGTCTTTAATTTTGCGCTGCGCAGCGAATAGCGTAGGCAGATGCGCGTAGTTAAATACGCTCAGACGGTCCGGATTCAGTTCTGCGACTTTCTGCAGCGTGAAGGCAAAGCTTTCCGGCGTTTGCTTCGGCAGACCGTAAATCAAATCGATGTTGGTCGATGTGAAGCCAATCTCACGTGCATGACGCAGCAGCGCAAAGATGAATTCTTCATCTTGTTCACGGTTCACCAGGCGCTGCACTTCTTTATTGAAATCCTGCACCCCCATGCTCAAACGGTTGAACCCTGCAGATCGTAAATGATCCAGTACATCCAGTTCGATTTCACGCGGATCGACTTCGATGGAGATTTCCGCATCGGCGTTAAAGCTGAAGTGGCCGCGCAGCAGATTCATCAAGCGGCTGATTTGCGCTTTGTTGAGATAGGTCGGCGTACCGCCGCCCCAGTGCAGTTGACTAACCTGGCGGCCGGCAAAAAGCGGCGCGCGGTGAATAATTTCCTGCTCAAGGACATCAAGATACTGGTCAGCCTTATGCTGTTGGCGGGTGACAATCTTATTACAGCCGCAAAAATAGCAGAGCTTATGGCAGAACGGGATATGGACGTACAGCGACAGCGGCCGCTGCGGGTAGCGGTCCACGGCGGCGGCAAAATCAGCAGCGCCGAACGCCGGAGAAAACTCCAGCGCGGTGGGATACGAGGTATATCGCGGCCCGGAATAGTTATATTTCTGGATAAGGGCCAGATCCCAGTCGATTAACTGCTCAGACATGCTCACTCCTTCCGATGATGCCGCCGACGGGTACGTCGTGCCGGCCCAACCGCATCTCGGGTCATGAGCCGGTTGCGCAGCCATTTTTGACGCCGCGACAACCGTCTTAGTTTAACGAATAACCACAGCAGATAACATATAACCAGAAGGGTTATAAGCAGGACCGGGAATCCGATGGGATGCAAACGTTAGTTTCCACCCTTCAGCAGACGCATCATATCTTCCTGACGCTCTTCTTCTTCCTCGTCCTCGTCGTCGTCATAGGAGAGGCCAAGCTGCTGCATCAGCGCGTCAATACGATCCAGTTTGGCATCGACCCAAGCCTGCTCTTCAGCATTCAGGGTACCGCCCTCTTCCAGACGTTCCAGCAGCGCGTCCAGGCGCTCATCATTCTCCAGCAAATCCAGCTCAGCCTGCGGTGAAAGCATAGGTTTCTCGCTCTTCGGTTTGTGCTGCTTAACGGCCGGGGTGCTTTCTGTCACGCCCAGCGGGATCGGTTTTTTGCTGCCAATGCGTGGGTCCTGCTGCTGGCTGCGGCCTTTGCCTGCTGAAGCAGCATCGCCGCCGCTGGTGCGGCTGCCTGCGGCATGGCCGCGGTGTTTTTTCTGACGTTTACGGTCGCGTGCTTCCTGGTTCAACTCTTCACGCGACTTACCACGTGCTTTACCGCGCGATGCGGATGCCGGTTTTTTCATGATGTGTGATCTTCAGACAGTTTTCTTCAGTATAGAATTGAGGCGGAATCTAGCAGAAAGCAAGCAAAGAAAAAAGGCGACAGATTAATCTGTCGCCTTTTTCCGCACTCACAACCCTTAACGGGTTTCCACTTTCCATGTCAGCTATCGACTTACCCTGTCTTTCCCTTAGCTTCCAACGGTCCTTGTTCTATCCCTTTCCCTTTTAAAACGTCTCCAGACGTTTGTCATCCTGACAATCCCGGTCTTCGCCTCCTGGCGCTCCTGACCCCTCGTCCTGAGTCGTAATCCTCCGGCATCCTCGCCTTTGCCCACTACTTTACCGTTTTGCCGGAAATCGACAACCACCTGTAGGATGAAAAGCCTGCTTAAGGGAATAGAGTTTCCTGTAACAGTATGATTTAACGATAATCTATGAATTTGACGTCAGGTTTTTCTCACAAATTTCGTATAGTCCTTATGGACAATGTCTCACAAAGCTCATGGTTTTTACTTACAACGCCGACGTGCGGTAAAAACAGCCTTTTTCTGCCTTTCAGGTATAATCCCCGCCATAGCCTGATTTTACGGAGACGACAGTCTTGACCAACTGGAATTATCAACAGACGCATTTTGTCACGAGCGCGCCTGATATCCGCCATCTTCCATCCGATACCGGAATCGAAGTGGCATTCGCTGGCCGCTCAAATGCGGGCAAATCCAGCGCCCTTAATACGCTGACTAACCAGAAAAGCCTGGCACGTACGTCAAAAACGCCGGGTCGTACCCAGCTTATCAACCTGTTTGAGGTTGCGGAAGGTAAACGCCTGGTCGACTTGCCGGGGTATGGCTACGCGCAGGTGCCGGAAGAGATGAAAATCAAATGGCAGAAGGCGCTGGGTGAGTATCTTGAAAAACGTCTGTGCCTGAAAGGCCTGGTGGTATTGATGGATATCCGTCATCCGCTGAAAGATCTCGATCAGCAGATGATCGAATGGGCGGTAGAAAGCGATATACAGGTGCTGGTCCTGCTAACCAAAGCCGATAAGCTCGCCAGCGGCGCGCGTAAAGCGCAGGTCAATATGGTGCGTGAAGCGGTACTGGCCTTCAATGGCGATATCCAGGTTGAGCCTTTCTCTTCGCTGAAAAAATCTGGCGTGGATAAGTTGCGTCAGAAGCTGGATAGCTGGTTTAACGACATCCCGCCACAAGAAGCCGCCGAAGACGCAGAGTAACCCCCGCTTTTTCCGGATAATGGCGCCCAGCGCCCTATCCGGACGTTCATTTTACGCGGTTGTCAGCGCGTAAAACTTTTCTTTCGCGCAATAAAAAACGCCCCGGTCATAAATGACCGGGGCGGCTAAAATATTCAGCCAAATCCGATTACGTGAAGTAAAAGGTCTGAAAGATAGAACATCTTACCTCTGTACCCTACGCGAATAACTTTACTCTTCTTTCGGTTATGGATAAAGCACTTTTTGTAGTTTTTTTTCACTATTTACATAACAAATTCAAATGACCATCACAAAAATCTATAAGTTATGTTGCTAACTTACAAAAAAGAACCTTACAGATTGCCCACTTAGTGCGCTTGATCCCAGTTTTCACCGCTACCGACTTCCACCAATAACGGCACCGCCAGCGTAGTACTGTTTTCCATCAGCTCATGCACCTTCTTCGATACGCTATCCAGATCGTCTTTGTGCACTTCAAACACCAGTTCATCGTGCACCTGCATGATCATCCGCACGCGCGGTTTTTCACTCAGCAGCCAGTCATCAACGGCAATCATCGCCCGCTTAATAATATCCGCCGCCGTTCCCTGCATCGGTGCGTTGATAGCCGCTCGTTCCGCGCCCGCGCGGCGAGCGCCATTGCTGGATTTGATATCCGGCAGATACAGACGACGCCCTTCCAGCGTTTCAACATAGCCCTGCTCTTTCGCCTGCGCGCGGGTACGTTCCATGTAGTCCAGTACGCCCGGATAGCGCTCGAAATAAAGATCCATGTACTTCTGCGCTTCTTTACGCGGGATATTCAGCTGACGCGCCAGACCAAATGCGCTCATACCGTAAATCAGGCCGAAGTTAATCGCCTTCGCGCTACGGCGCTGTTCATTACTGACGCTTTCTAACGGTAAGCCAAATACCTCTGCCGCGGTGGCGCGGTGAATATCCTTACCTTCCGCAAACGCCTTCAGCAGCCCCTCATCGCGCGACAGGTGCGCCATGATGCGCAGCTCAATCTGCGAATAGTCGGCAGACACAATCAGATAGTCCTGAGGCGCAATAAACGCCTGACGAATACGACGACCTTCGTCATTACGTACCGGAATATTCTGCAGGTTAGGATCGGTCGAAGAGAGACGCCCGGTCGCCGTCACCGCCTGATGATACGAAGTATGAACACGACCGGTTTTCGGGTTAATCATCAGCGGCAGCTTATCGGTATAGGTCGATTTAAGCTTCGCCAGCCCACGATACTCGAGGATCACCTTCGGCAGCGGGTAATCCAGCGCCAGTTCCTCCAGCACCTCTTCAGAAGTCGACGGCGCACCGCCAGGCGTTTTCTTCAGCGGCTTGATGCCCTGCTTTTCAAACAAGATGGTTTGCAACTGTTTGGTAGAAGAGAGGTTGAACTCCTCACCGGCAATTTCATGGGCGCGTTGTTCCAGTTCAACCAGACGCTTAGCGATCTCCTGCGAATGCGCGTGAAGCACCGCCGGATCGATTTTCACGCCGTTGCGCTCAACCCGCGACAGCACCGGTACTAGCGGCATCTCGATATTTTTAAAGATATTCAGCGGGCCTTCATGCTGCTGCAGTTGTGGCCACATCTTCAGATGCAGTTGCAGCGTCACGTCAGCATCCTCCGCGGCGTAACGCCCGGCCTCTTCCAACGCGATCTGATTAAAGGTGAGCTGATTTTTACCTTTGCCGGCAATCTCTTCAAAAGTGATGGTTTTGTGTTTCAACCAGCGATCGGACAAGCTATCCATATCATGTCGACCCGCGACGCTGTCGAGGGTGTAGGATTCCAGCATGGTGTCGAAGGCAATACCACGCAGTTCAATGTCGTAGTTGGCCAGGATGCCGCGATCGTACTTCAGGTTTTGCCCTACTTTTAGCACCTTGTCATCTTCCAGCAGCGGCTTGAGCAGCTCCAGCACGCGTTCACGTGGGATCTGGTCCGGCGCGTCAAGATAATCATGGGCCACCGGCACATAAGCCGCGACGCCAGGCTCAATCGCGAATGACAGACCCACCATATTGGCGGAAATGTTATCGAGGCTATCCGTTTCGGTATCAAAAGCGAATAGCGGCGCTTTCTTCAATCTGGCAATCCATTCGACCAGCGTCGCTTCATCCAGGATTGTCACATAATGCTCAGAAGAGAGCGTCGCGGCGACCTCTTCTTCCATAATCACCGCGGCTTCAGCTGGTTTCGCCGCTGGTTTAGCGCCTTTCCCCTGTAGCCATTTGCCGGATTCGACATCGGTGATCCAACGTTTGAATTCATATTGCTTAAACAATGCCAGCAGCTCATCTGCCGCCGGCTGCGCAACTAACAGCTCTTCGCAACCCAGATCCAGTTCAACATCGGTTTTTATCGTCGCGAGTTGATAAGAGAGGTAGGCCACCTCTTTGTTCTGCTCCAGCTTCGCCGCCATCGTTTTCGCGCCGCGGAAGGTCAGCCCGGCGATTTTTTCCGGTTCTGCATAGAGCGTATCCAGACCACCCAAACCCTGCAGTAGCGCCTGCGCCGTTTTTTCCCCAACGCCCGGGACGCCAGGTATGTTATCCGAGGAGTCGCCCATCAGCGCGAGGAAATCAATAATCAGTTCCGGCGGTACGCCGTACTTATTCACGACCTCTTCCGGGCCGAGGATAGTGTTGGTCATGGTGTTGATTAAGGTAATGCCCGGCGTCACCAGTTGCGCCATATCTTTATCACCGGTGCTGATCAGTACCGGGCGGCCCACTTTTTCCGCCTCGCGGGCCAGCGTGCCGATAACGTCATCCGCTTCAACGCCAGGCACCGCCATCAGCGGCAGCCCCATCGCCTTCACCATCTTGTGCAGCGGTTCAATCTGCGCACGTAGATCGTCCGGCATCGGCGGACGATGTGATTTGTAATGCTCAAACAATTCGTCACGGAAGGTTTTCCCTTTGGCATCAAATACCACGACGGCATGCGTCGGCTGATACTGCAGGATCAGGCTACGCAACATATTCAGCACGCCGTACATAGCGCCGGTAGGCTCCCCGGCGCTGTTAGTTAGCGGTGGGAAGGCGTGGTAAGCCCGATATAGGTAAGAGGAGCCGTCGACGAGGATGAGAGGGTTTTCTGGGATCTGAACCATAATTTCCGTGCCTGTTTATCAGATTATGGGTAAAGGATGCCACAGACGGGCATGAAATCCTGAATTTTTCCCGCATTTAGCCGAAAAGATTCATCGCAGAGGGGAATCGCTGCACAATATTATCTGTGGATAACTTTGTGTATAGTTTTATCGCCTCAGCCAAAAAAGCCTAAGCCATGTAACATGAAATCTTATAACTCATTATATATCAAAGAATTAAATCTTCCCCCAAGGCTATATGCGATTCATGATGACTCAATGTTCCATGTGGATATAAGATTCGCGTTTTTTTCTGTTCTGGTAAGACCCGTTATTTACCGCGTTTTCTGGTAAAATCAGCCTCTTGCGCGGCTTAAGAAGGTTCTTTGCCGGCCTAACTTTCTGAATAAACTAACTATGTCGAGATTACTCGCTGCGATAACGCTCCCGCTGAGTATCGCCCTTACCATCTTAGTCACCATTATCTGTTCCGTACCGATTATCATCGCCGGACTGATTAAACTGCTGGTACCTATCCCGGCGGTATGGCGTTCTATTTCCGTTTTTTGCAATTTTATGATGTATTGCTGGTGCGAAGGACTGGCGCTGCTGCTGCATCTCAACCCATGGTTGAAATGGGATATTCAGGGTCTGGAAGGGCTGAATAAAAAGAACTGGTATCTGCTTATCAGCAACCATCACAGCTGGGCGGACATCGTGGTGCTCTGCGTTCTGTTTCGCAAGCATATCCCGATGAATAAATACTTCCTCAAGCAGCAGTTGGCCTGGGTACCGTTTATCGGCCTGGCCTGCTGGGCGCTTGATATGCCTTTTATGCGCCGCTATTCGCGCGGCTACTTATTGCGCCACCCGGAACGTCGCGGTAAAGACGTCGAAACGACTCGCCGCTCATGTGAAAAATTCCGCTCTCATCCGACAACCATCGTCAATTTCGTTGAAGGTTCAAGGTTTACCGCTGAAAAGAAGCGCGAGACGCGCTCGCCTTACCACAACCTGTTGCCGCCTAAAGCTGCAGGCATTGCGATGGCGTTAAACGTCCTCGGCGCACAGTTCGATAAGCTACTGAACGTTACGCTGTGCTATCCGGACAATAATGCCAGACCGTTTTACGATATGTTAAGCGGCCGCCTGACGCGCATCGTGGTACGTATTAATCTGGTGCCGATTGGCGAGGAACTACACGGTGATTACGTCAATGATAAAAACTTTAAGCGCGGTTTCCAGCGCTGGCTGAATGGGCTTTGGGAAGAAAAAGATCGTCAGCTCACTGACATTATGCAGGGTAACGAAAAGTCGTGACTATAGAGTCGATAAAAAAAGCCGGTCAGTGACCGGCTTTTTTTTTTATTTCTTTTCAACCAGTTGTTTCACAGTATCTGCGTACTGGGAAACAAACGCGTCCATATTGCTGGTATCCATACCCTGCGGGTTCAGCTGGTATTTACCATTAACAAACATCGCCGGAACGCCCTGCAGCTGTAAATCGGCTGCGGCTTTCTCTTGCTGGGCGACCAGAGACTTCACCACAAAGCTGTTCCATGCCGCGTCGTAATCTTCACCTTTAACGCCCGCATCAACGAAGACTTTACGGATGTCGGCAGTGGACTGCACGGTTTGGGTTTTCTGTACCGCTTCAAACATCGGCGCGGTTACTTTATCTTCAACGCCCAGCGCGATCGCCACAGCCCACGCCTGGGTCAGGTCTTTACCCAACGGGCCCAGGAATTCAACGTGATACTTGGTCATTTTGGTGCCTTCAGGCAGTTTCTGACGTACATTGTCGGAAACGTGCAGCACTTCTTCAAACTGATAGCAGTGCGGGCAGTAGAATGAGAAGAACTCAAGGACCTGAGGTTCACCTGCAACCGGCTTATCAAGGGTGGTGTACTGCTTGCCGT
Organism: Klebsiella sp. CN_Kp104; assembly: GCF_040064515.1. Taxonomy (NCBI): domain Bacteria; kingdom Pseudomonadati; phylum Pseudomonadota; class Gammaproteobacteria; order Enterobacterales; family Enterobacteriaceae; genus Klebsiella; species Klebsiella sp. CN_Kp104. The sequence continues at coordinate 83,949 of NZ_JBEAII010000030.1, forward strand.
CGGTGATCTGGGCAGCGGATGCACTGAAAGCCAGAATCATACCAGCCAGCGCCAGCCAAATTTTTTTCATGATTATTTCTCTCCTGATATATCACATTAATACATTGGCGTTAACTGAAGAGGGGGTTCCTGCAGAACCTTCACCTGCTCAAGAAATGTTGCAGTCTGCCCGCGCCAATAATCTTCCCCGGTTAACCATGGGAAATTTATAGGGAAAGCAGGATCGTCCCAACGCCTGAGCAGCCACGCCAGATAATAAACTAAACGCATGGCGCGTAAAGGTTCGATGAGAGCGATTTCGTCCGTGTTGAACGGACTGAATTCTTCATAAGCCTCAATGATGGTCTCCAGCTGCATGCGCTGTTCGGCTTTATCGCCATTCAGCAGCATCCAGAGATCCTGTACCGCCGGGCCGCTGCGGGCATCATCTAAATCAACAAACAGCGGACCATCGCGCCACAGGATATTGCCGGCATGGCAGTCGCCATGTAGACGAAGCGTATCCGCAGGCCCGTGCCACTGCGCCCTGACGGCATCGATGAGTTTATCAGCCGCACCCAGGAAATCAGCCTTCAGGCCAGATGGAATAAGCGTCGCCTGTTCGAATACCTGACGTGGTTCCAACAGATATTCTTGTACGCCAATCTCCGGGCGCGCATTAAAACGCTGCTTACGACCGGTCTGGTGCAGGCGGCCAAGATAGCGCCCGACCCATTCTATTTGGTCAAGATTATCCGCTTCGAACTGGCGGCCGCCGAGGCTTGGGAAGACGGCAAAGAAGAATCCTTGATGTTGATGTAGCGTGCTATCGTTAAATAAGAGCGGCGCGGCAACGGGCACTTCATCTTCTACGAGTTGAAGCGCAAACTGATGTTCTTCGAGGATCTGTTCTGCAGACCAGCGTTCAGGACGATAGAACTTCACCACGTAGCGGCGGCGATCTTCGTCCTGAAACTGGTAAACACGGTTCTCATAGCTATTAAGCGGGGTCAGACCGGAGTCGACCCGCATTCCCAGATCGAATAATCCATCAATGATGGTATCCGGGTGAAGCGTCTGAAAAGTAAAAGCCTTATCGTGCATCCTGACATCCGATAATCGTACGAATGCTTCAGGATATCATCTCGTAGCCGGTTTCGCGGCAGCACTTACAACCTTTTACTCTTTAATAACACCGCGCGCGCGTAACAGTGCGGTTTTAAAATCCTCTTCATAATCTTTCTGAATACCCGGGATGACAGCCTCTTTCGATGAATCACGCATCTTCAGGTGATAAATCAGAATATCATCAGAAAGATCGGCTAGTTCACCTTTGTAACCTGCTTCAGCCGCCAGTTTCTGCAAGAATTGCATCAGGTTCAGTTCAGGTTCTTTTTGCCAGGCTGGCTGGAGAAGCTCAATTACTTCATTCAGGCGTTTACATTTCATAGTCATGCTCCTTACTCTTGATAGGGACAAGTTAACAGGGTCAATCCCACAATGAAAGAGGCGATATTAATATGCAAAGCGAGGCAATAACCGGCGTCGTGCTGGCGGGTGGAAGAGCTACGCGCATGGGCGGTGTTGATAAGGGATTGCAGTTGCTGAATGGTCGTCCTCTCTGGCGTCACGTTGCGGATTCATTAGAGCCGCAGGTAGGCAGATTAGTGATTAGCGCTAATCGCAATCTTGAGTATTGGCATACTAGCGGATATGCCGTTTATCGCGATACCCAAGCTGATTTTCCAGGCCCACTGGCCGGAATGCTTGCCGTTATGCAGCAGGTAGATAGCCCATGGTTTGTATTTTGCCCCTGCGACACGCCGTTCATCCCCTCTTTTCTGGTCGAGCGCTTTCTACAACAGAAAGCTTCAGCGCCGGTGGTTTGGGTACACGATGGCGAGCGCGATCATCCCGCCGTTGCATTAGTTCATCGTCAAATCATTCCGGAACTGGAGACTTATCTGGCTCATGGAGAACGCCGGGTGATGGTCTTTATGCGTCAAGTAGGTGGGCACCCGGTGAATTTCAGCGATGTGAAATCAGCGTTCATCAATGTAAATACATTGGATGAGTTGCAGCAGATGCAGGAGTCATCATGATCCCCTTACTGGCGATCGCCGCATGGAGCGGTACCGGGAAAACAACGTTATTAAAACGCCTTATCCCTGAACTCTGCGCTAAAGGATTGCGGCCGGGGCTAATAAAGCATACTCATCACAATATGGATGTCGATAAACCTGGCAAGGATAGTTATGAGTTGCGCAAAGCTGGCGCTTCACAAACCATTGTCGCCAGTAAGCAGCGTTGGGCGCTGATGACAGAAACCCCAGATGAACCCGAATTAGATCTTCAATGGCTGGTAAGCAGAATGGATCCGGACAAATTGGATTTCGTTTTGGTGGAGGGTTTTAAGCATGAACCTGTGCCGAAGATCCTGCTTTTCCGGCAAAATAGCGGACATCTTGTAGAAGAGCTAGTGATTGATGAACATACGATCGCCGTAGCCAGCGATGTGCCCATCGTGACGTCACTTCCGCTGTTGGATTTAAATAATATTCCACAGATCGCGACGTTTATTGCGAGTTGGTTAGAGAGGCAATAGCGGTGATATAGGTGGGATTTCCCCGGAGGCGGTGCTGCGCACCTTTTCCGGGCTACGGGGTCTGTAGCCCCG